>DATAYL010000399.1:0-25603 GCA_036272575.1 Bryobacteraceae bacterium
GCGAAGCTTGATGATATTCAGCTCGATTCTACTATCCGACAGAAGACCATCGACGCCATCAGCGCGAGGTTAACCCAATATTATGTGTATCCTGACGTGGCCGCAAAGATGATCGCGGCTGTCCAGGAGCATCAGAAGAAAAGCGATTACGATTCGATAACCGATGGCAACGAATTCGCTGATGCCGTCAGCCGAGACCTGCGCGGTATCAGCCATGACCGGCATCTTTTCGTTAGAGGTTGATCGTCCTGTGTATGCGATGGTACCTGCGCTTTTCGCTCAGCTATCGCGATCTGGAGGAGGTGATGGCCGAACGTGGTCTGAGTGTCGATCACTCTACGATCGCTCGCCGGGCACTGCCCTACGCCCCGATCCTGAACCAGCGAGTGCGACGTCATTTCCGGTGTCCGAATCGGTCCTGGCGGGTGGACGAAACATATGTTCGCGTTGCCCGGTATGTGGGCCTAATTCGCCTGATAGAATGTACCCGGCGTTTGGCAACGGATGCGAGTGCGCTCTGAGCACACCCGAAGCTACTGATTTCAGAGGTCACCGGAGTTTTGATGACCGACAGGGAGGGCAACGTGTAAAGAAGTCTTCCTCACTCAGAAATTCTATCTGTTCCGAAATAGGAGAATTGTGCCTAAAAGAAACTGGAAACCGGCGCCTGGGCACTCGTAACGTTTTGATTGACTCCCTACCCAAGGGCACTTAGTTTTTCGTCAGTGGTTCGAAAACGTAGTGTCAGCGGACACGACGGCGGCTTCCGGCGGATCATCTCCAAGATTGGGTCTCGTGCTGAAGTGTGATCGATGGCGTTAAGCAGCCCGACGTTCGTAATGGTGGTGCAGACCACCGACCTCACGAATTTCTACCACCTTGCCTTCGGCGCAAGCCTGTGTTCGTCGGCATTGCGGGGCGTCTTTGCCGAGTGACAAATGCGTGCGCCAGCTATGGTAATAGCCAGCGCCGGCTCAATGCCCCGCTCGCCCATCATCGCCGTCAGGTCGCGGTAGCTCATTGTAGCTGAGGTACCAGCGCACGCATGAACCACGATCTCGTGATCAAAGTGCCGCGCCTTGAACAGCTCCTCCACTGGCACGAATCGCGGCATTATCCATCACTCTTGCCCGCCACTGCGGTTTGTACCAGAGCCGCTTGATTCTGCCGCATGACTCGCACTCGCATTCTTGTTCCAGCCGCCCTCTCGTTCCGCTCAAATACGAATAAGCCGAATCTCATGGGTCAATCCTAGCCCTAACCAATCGTCGTGCCTGACATAAGCTCTAGGATTGGATTTTGATGACCTACAGCCAGCTGGTATTCGTTCACATTGTTGTCGCGCTGCTTAGTCAGAATCATATTTCCCATTACCAGCGCATCCAACCCCGTCGAGAAGAAGCAGCGAAGAGCGTGAATGGGCGACTCCACTACCGGTTCGTCCATGACATTGAAGCTGGTATTCAGCAGAACCGGAACACCGGACAGCTTGCCGAACTCGCGAAGGAGCCGGTGAAACAACGGGTTCGTCCGCTTATCGACAGTTTGAAGGCGCGCGGTCCCATCTACATGTGTGATCGCAGGCAATCTGGACCGCTGACTTGGAAGGACATCACAGACTTTGAGCATAAACGGGCTATCGACTTGGATACTGAAGTATGTCTGGCTATCCTCGACCGGCACGGACGGAGCGAATGGCCGGAACGCCTCGCGATGTTTCACCTGGGCGTTGACCCGGTCTTTCATGTCCGGATCCGTGGGATCCGCCAGGATGCTCCTGTTTCCAAGTGACCTGGGCCCGAATTCCATACGGCCCTGAAACCACCCGACAATGAGCCCGTCTGCGACCAGCCGCGCTGTTTCAACACACACGTCTTCCGCTTGGCGGTACTCGAGTTTGCAAGCCTCGAGAACACCTCTGATTTCCTCATCACGATACGCGCTGCCCAAGAATGGATCCTGATGGTGATAACGGCGAGTCGCTCCGAGCTTGTGGTTATAGAGGAAGTAAGCTGCCCCGATGCAGGTTCCGTTGTCGCCCGCGCCTGGCATGACGTAAATGTCATCGAACCTGGTCTCCCGCAGTACACGACCGTTCGCGACACTGTTCAGAGCAACGCCTCCGGCCAGAATCAGGTGTCTTGCGGTCGTGCGCCTTTCCAGCACCCGGCACAATTCCAGAATCCGGGTTTCGAGGACTTCCTGAAACGCCGCCGCAACATCTTTATGGTACTCGTCGATAGGGGCGCCGGGCTTTCGTGGCTCGCCGAAGACTTCGTAAAATTGATTGCTGCAAAACTTGGCGCCGCCATTCTGAAATTTGAAATGGGAGAGATCGAGTTCGATCTGCCCATCTTCCGTTACTCTGACGAGCTTCGAGACGGTCGCAGAAAAGCGCGTCGCGTCGCCTGTCGGGGCGAGTCCCATTGTTTTCCCTTCATCGTAGTTCGGCTTGAATCCACAAAATTCGGTAGCCGCGGAATAGAAACATCCTAGGGAATGCGGAAACATGCTCTCCCCAAAAGTGTTTAACCGGCCTCCCTCGAAGCTTCCGAGCCAACTGGTTGACCATTCACCCCAACCATCCAAAGAAAGCAGAGCGGCTTCATTATAAGGAGATACATAAAAGCTCCCTCCAACGTGCGCCATGTGGTGGTCGATGAAGTGCACTTCCGGTCTTTGGCTGCCCCGCCAGGTTGCATGGAACCACTCCCAGAACGCGCCGTGCCTCTCACGAAGCCTGGTGTATTCATACTGCACAAACAACCTGAGAGTACGCGCGGACATCTTGGAGGCCAGGGAGCCCATATAGGCCAGCTTTCGGAATGCGTGGCGTTTCGGGTTCGCAGAGATAGCGATGTGCGTGATGTCCGAGACCTTCAGGTTGGCGAGCTCCAGGCAGCGGGCGATCGCCCGTTTCGGAAATTCCTGGCTGTGCTTTCTTCTCGATAAACGCTCCTCTTCGATTGCAGCTAACAGTGTGCCGTCAAAAACAACGCACGCCGACGAATCGTGAAAGATATAGTTAATTCCGAGGATTTTCATTCAACAGTGCTCAGTCTCGTTTGGAGTGGCAAAACGGGACCAGAACACGGGCACACGCTGATGAGATCGCTTACGAGAAAGCAATTACGTCCGACCGGCCAGTCCACATCACTAGAACACGAGAAGCTCTGAATTCATTCCCACTTACAAGTCAAATTCGAGCGTCAATATCACCTGGCGCCCGACATTTTCCGCAAATGCGACGGAATAAAGTATCAGGGCGAGTGTTTCTCCTGCAGGCATAGAGCCTGATCGATATTGCGCACATGAATCTAACCTCCCGAGAGACGGCAATGATGTTCCTCAACGAGATCAGCGCTGAATTTCCATCGGCAATCTCGCTGGCGGCCGGGCGCCCCACCGATCGTTTCTTTGGCCGCCTGAGTTCCCGGTATCTGGCCGATGCATTGGAGCGGTACGACGGTTGGGCTACGCGAGAGGGTCGTGGCCTCGGAGTGAACACGCCATTACTGCAGTACGGGCGCACAGCGGGGGATATCGCGGAACTGATCGCAACCCAACTGTGCCTGGATGAAGGCGTAGCAGCGAGCTCCGAGCGAACGCTGATTACTTCGGGATGTCAGGAAGCATTGGCGCTGTGTCTCCCTGCACTTTGCCCGAATCCAGGTGATGTCGTCCTGATGCGGAACCCCACATATGCCGGCGCAAGTGGCGCCGCGCGGGCAAACTCGGTTGAAATCTTTCCCATTCCGAACGCCACTGACATCGTCTCCGGCATCGAGATATCCATAGAACAGCTGAAGCGGAGCGGGAAGCGGGCTCGTGCGCTCTATCTGATTCCAACCTTCGACAATCCTACAGGGGAACTGATGGACGAGCCTCAGCGCAAGGCGATTCTCAGCATTTGTTATCGATCGTCCATCGTTGTTCTTGAAGACAACCCGTACGGAATGTTTCGATACGAAGGACAGGCAGTCCGGCCGATGGCGGCGCTGGACGAAGTGGGTTGCGTCATTTATTTGTCGACGTATTCAAAGACGCTGGCTCCGGCGCTGCGCATAGGTGCGGCAACGCTTCCTGAAAAATTGTTTGACAACCGGGCTGCCCGGTCCGCCTTGTGGCAGGAGCTCGTTCAACGAAAAAGTTTCCTGACCTTGAACACCGGCCAGATCGCACAAGCGATGGTGGGTGGTCTCTTGCTGGAGCAGAACGGCAGCCTCCAGCAGTGGATTCAGCCGGCGCTCGCCTGGTATCGAAGCTCTCGGGACGCCATGTTGAACGAACTGCAGAAAGCTTTTCCCGCAATGTCGAATGAGCTCTCGTGGAACCACCCATCGGGAGGATTCTTTCTTGCTGTCGACCTACCTTTTCGATTCGAAGCACACGATGTTATCGAATGTGCAGTGAAGCATGGCGTGCTTGTGATGCCGATGAGCTTCTTCGCTCAGGATGATTCGCAGGACTACCGCGTCCGGCTCTCATTCAGTGGCGTGGATCGGGAGAAAATCCAAATCGGCGTCCGAGCCCTCGCCGACTATGTAGCACAGCGATTGGGCCCCACACGAATGGCAGGGGAGGCTGTGCATTGAAGCGAATTCGCCTGAGGAGGAAACCGTGACGGGATCACTGAGCACAGCGGCCGTTTATGATGAAGACCAGCAGGTCGCCTCGTTCGCCGCCGGACGCCTTAGAGCGAGAATCGCGGGCGTTGGCACCGCCACACCTGCCACTTCATATTCGCAGCGCGAGTTGCTCGATGTCTTCGATGTCAAAGACCGTCGCATCCGCTCTCTCTTTCTCAGCGGCGGCATTGATCGCCGCTGCCTTATCTTGCCTCCGGTGCTCGAGAATGGGCGTCCTCAGATGGAAACACAAAGCGAACTGCTCGAGAAGCATCGTCGCAATGCTATCGACATTGGAGGGCGCGCCATCCGCTCTTGTCTCGACAGTTTGAATGCAAGCTTCTCGGATATCTCGTGTCTTTACTGCGTGACCACGACCGGCTTTCTCAGTCCGGGCCTGAGCGCCTATTTATGCCGGGATTTGGGGCTGGCGCCGGACTGTGTCCGTCTCGACGTTGTGGGGATGGGCTGCAATGCCGGACTCAACGCGCTGCAGGCGATCTCAGGATGGACGCTTGTAAATCCCGGTAAACTCGCGATCCTGCTCTGCGTGGAAATCTGTTCCGCGGGCTACGTACTGGACGACACGATGAGAACCGGCGTGGTGAACAGTTTGTTCGGCGACGGCGCTGCAGCAGCCGCCATCACGTCAGCGGCTGAGGTGGACGATGCTGCGTTACGGCCGGCAATCCTTAAGTTCCGCAGCCGCATCATCACGGACGCGATTGCCGCCATGCGCTATGACTGGGATGAGTCACACGGCAAATTCAGCTTTTTTCTCGATCCTCAAATCCCGTACGTCGTGGGAGCCAATATCGAAGGCACAATCGACGGACTCCTGGCCGGCACTGGACTGCGGCGTTCCGACGTCAATCACTGGCTGGTTCATTCGGGAGGCAAGAAAGTGATCGATGCCATTAAGATCAATTTGGGCCTATCGTCTTACGACGTTCGCAACACCACAAGTGTGCTGCGCGATTACGGCAACCTGTCCAGTGCTTCCTTTCTGTTTTCCTACCAACGCCTGCTTAGAGAGGGCAAGATTCGACAGGGTGACTACGGGGTCATGATCACCATGGGTCCCGGATCGACGATTGAATCTGTGTTGCTCGAATGGCGGTTGTCCCCTGATCTCAAATGAATTCACTCATATCTACTAACCTCGTCGAGGTTGATCATTGCGTTATTTTGAAAACGGAAATCGACGGCGCTGGTCCGCTAACAAACGATCTGATCTCAACGCTAAATGGAGCTGTTGATCAGGCGGAAGATTCTGGCTCCGAGACGATCTTGTTTCTGCAGGTTGTAGGCAGTGCGACTCCGCACAGCATCGAAGCGTGGCCTGGAGACATCGAGCTGCACGCCGTGAACCGGTGGGAGCGTCTCATGCGGCGCATCGAACGAGCCAACTTCATCACCATGTGCCTGGTGGAGGGCGCTTGTTCGGCGCTTGCGCTGGAGTTGCTGCTGGTTTGCGACCGCCGCTGGGCGTCTGATGACTTCTCAATGCGGTTGGCTCGCGCGACCGGCGGTATCTGGCCGGGCATGTCGCTTTACCGGCTCACCACGGAACTCGGGCAAAGGCAAACCCGCAAACTTTTCCTCGAGCTAACAGTCATCGACGCGAGTACGGCCGAAGAGCTGACCATTGTGGATGAGGTCCTCGAAGATCCGGTCAATATTTTTGACCGGGTCTCGGCGCTTCTGCAGAAAGCTCCCTTGCAGGACTTCGCCGTACGCCGCCGTCTGATGCAGGACAGTTTGACAACCGGCTTTGATGAGGCGTTGGGCGCCCACCTTGCAGCTTGTGATCGTCAGTTCCGCCGGTCTTCTGCGGCGAACAACGAGCACGGGTCCAAACACAATTTGGCGTCAGCTGTGTAGGCTGACGCGAATCGTCGGAGTACATTCACTTGGATTCACCAGTTCTTCAAACTTCTTCCCCGCCAGATGTAGATCCCTGGTCTGACACGGACGCCTTGTTTCGCGGCATTCCTGAGAGCGACGTCCAACTACTGACAGGGCAGGTGCAGCGTCGCGAGGCTTTGATCCAATCGCTTCCGCCCAGGCATCTTCGATCGCAAGACGAGCAGCAGCGCGTCGAGACGCTGCGCAGCAATTGCCGGTCGTTGCGACAACAGTTTCTGTCACTGCACGCCGGCTGGCTTTATCGCGCACTCACAAAAGAGTTTACCGATCGCAGAAGTCTGCGCGAACTGGCCTACGGGGCGGCCGATCTTTCTCCCGGACTTGTCCCCTCACCGGCACTGATGGCGGAAGAGCGCGGGCACCCGCAATCGGAAAAGGAAGGACACGAGATCGACCAGGGACTACTCTTTCACGCCTGGCTGCGCTCGCCAAAGATTGGCGGCCACATTGTGGAGAGTGCGCTCAGACCGACGAACCGGGCACAGACGCTGTTGCCTGCTTTCGGATCGAGCACCGGCCTGGATCTCGGCACAGTGTTGATTGAGCGGCGTGACGGCGCAGCTCATCTGACGATTCGCAATGAGCACTGCTTGAACGCCGAAGATGACCGTTTGATCGACGACCTGGAAGCAGCGGTTGACCTGACGCTTTTGGATGATGAGATCCGGGTCGGCGTTTTGCGCGGCGGCGTCATGACACACCCGCGATACGCCGGGCGAAGAGTGTTCAGTGCAGGCATCAATTTGAAAGCGTTGCATCTGGGGCAGATCTCGTTCGTGGACTTTCTTCTGCGCCGCGAACTAGGCTACATCAGTAAGATGGTTCGCGGCCTCAATCTCGACCGGAGGGCAGCAGGGTCCAGCAAAGGCGCCGCCGATGAGAAAAAGCTTGGAAAGCCGTGGATTGCCGCAGTCGATTCTTTCGCCATCGGAGGCGGCGCACAACTGCTGCTTGTTTGTGACCGCGTTATCGCCGCGGCCGATAGTTACTTCAGCCTTCCGGCAGCCCAGGAGGGCATCGTTCCCGGTCTTGCAAACCTGCGTCTTACCCGGCTCCTGGGTAGTCGGAAGGCCCGGCAGGTCATCTTATACGGACGTCGAATCTCGGCGCAAGAGCCCGATTCGAGCCTGCTGGCGGATGAAGTTGTGGATCCCACAGAAATGGAGAAAACCATCGAGAGCAGTGTTCAGCAACTTAGCAAGCCGGCAGTAGCGGCAAACCGGCACATGTTGAACCTTGCGGAAGAGCCGGTCGGGACTTTCCGGGAGTATGTCGCAGAATTTGCGCTCGTGCAGGCCCAACGTCTGTACAGCCCGGATGTACTGGCTAAGGTCGGCAAATTTTCGCGAGGATAATCAGCCAATGAAGACACAAGACAGCTTTCATTCCACGCCCCACATTCGCCGAGGCGCTCGGGCGCCTGACGCTGCTGCTCGAGACCAGCCTCAACTTCAGGCAAGGCCCGCTGAAGGCAGCCGGGTAATGTACCAGAAGCGTGGCCGGGTCGCGTACATCACCCTGAATCGTCCGCACGTACTGAATGCGCTCGACATGAAGACTCATGAAGAGCTTGGACGCGTTTGGGACGACTTTGAGCGCGACAGCGAAATGTGGCTCGCGGTGCTCACCGGCGCGGGAGACCGGGCTTTCTCGGTTGGTCAGGACCTGAAAGAACTTGTCGAGCGCACGCGAAGCGGCGCTCCTGCCACTTCGTTCGGAAGCCACGGTCTGCCTGGCTGGCCGCGATTGACTCAGCGGTTCGGCTTCACCAAGTCAATTATCGCGAGAGTGAATGGTTATGCCTTAGGCGGAGGTTTTGAGCTGGCATTAGCCTGCGACATCATTATTGCCGCCGAGCAGGCTTCGTTTGGATTGCCGGAGGCCAAGCTTGGGTTGATTCCGGGCGCCGGAGGGTTATTCCGTTTAACTCGCCAGATTCCTTTCAGGGTTGCTATGGGGCACTTGATGACGGGCCGCAGCCTGAGCGCAGAACGTGCTTATGAACTTGGCCTCGTCAACGAAGTGGTTGCACTTTCGGAACTGGATGACTGCGTCGAGCGGTGGATTCAAGACGTTCTTCGCTGCGCTCCGCTTTCGGTCAGAGCGTTAAAGCAGGTTGCCCACGCATCAGCGCACCTGTCCGTTGAGCAAGCTTTCGCCGAACGCTATGAGGCAGAAGAACTCCGACGGCAGAGTGAAGACTGCCGGGAAGGTCCGCTTGCTTTTGTAGAAAAGCGTCCGCCGCGATGGTCAGGCAAGTGAGTGAAAGAGAAACCGCGCCGCGCCTCGTGGAAACGGATGCACTCATGAGTTTGTGCTTTCGACAAAAGTCCGCCTTAGAGGAGCTGCTGGCCGAATAATGTCTTTACGTGTTACCCGTAATCTTCGGACCCCCTCCGCTGGATGCGTGCGCCTGTTTTGTCTCCCCTACGCAGGTGGGAGCGCAGCCATCTACAGCAGATGGCAGACTTATGCTCCTGGCTGGCTGCAAATCTGTCCGGTCGAGCTTCCCGGCAGAGGATGGTTGACCGGCAAAGACCCGATCACTTCAATGGAAGAGCTTGCCCAGCTCATGAAATCGGCGCTCCACCCGCATACAAATAGCACCTATGCGATCTTCGGCCACAGTATGGGAGCCCTGCTCGGGTACGAAATAGCTGTACGTCTGGAAAAATCAGGCGCACGGCCCGTATGCACACTCTTTGCGTCAGGTTCACGTGCGCCATTTGCTCCCAGTCGATTGCCGCCCGTCAGTCACCTTTCGGATGAAAAGTTCCTGGACTATCTCCGGCGCCTACAAGGGACTCCCGAGGAGTTATTGGAGCAGCAGGAGTTGATGGCATTGCTTCTTCCGGTAATCCGGGCAGACTTTGCCGTGGCCGAGCGGTACCGGCCAGAAAACAGTTACCCGCTGCAATCGTCGATCACGATTTTCAGCGGCGATGCCGACGAGCATGCTTCCGCAAAGGAAATGATGGAGTGGCGTCAGCTGACACGCGCCACGTTTTGGTCTCACCGGTTTCCGGGCGACCATTTCTTCTTGAATGAACAGCCCGAATCTGTAGTACGAACAATAGCCGCCGAACTAGCCCCGTACTGCAGCGCACATGCGGCTACCTGCGATAGAACCTCTTAGAATGGCCCAGGCTCTTACCGCTCTTGAACATCCGCTGCGAACTCCGCAGTTCCGCCGCTTCTGGACCGGCTTAACTGTATCGTTCCTCGGGGACCAGTTTTATTTCGTAGCCTTGCCCTGGGTTGTGGTTCAGTTGACCGACTCAGCATTGGCGATGGGCACGATACTCGCGGCGGGAGCGATTCCACGTCTTGCGCTCATTCTTGTTGGCGGCACGTTCAGCGATCGTTTTGCTCCCCGCAAGATCCTGATCACAAGCACAACGTTGCGCGGAGTGCTTGTGGCTGCCGTGGGCGCGTTGCTTTCTGCTCATTCGCTGAGGTTGTGGGAGTTATACTTGCTCGCGGTCTCGTTTGGCGCGGCCGATGCATTCTCCATACCCGCCGGTCAAGCATACCTGCCGTCCCTCCTGAACGAGGAACAGCTGTTGCAGGCAAACTCCGTTCTCGAAACCACGATAGGAGTCGTCACCGTGGCTGGTCCTGCGCCGGCTGCAGCCGCTGTGACGCTGCTCGGCATGGCGTCGGCATTCTTGTTCGACGCGCTCAGCTTTCTGGGGCTTAGCGCCGCCATGTGGACATTGCCCGATCCGCCTAGGCACGCGCACAAAACCAAAGCCTCGATGTGGCGTTCCATCGCGGAAGGGATTCGCTACTTGCGGACGGACGAAGTTCTTTATTCATTGGCGTTGCTAGGTGCAGTTGTCAATCTGTGCATGGAGGGTCCGTTGACAGTCGGACTACCTTACCTCGCTTCTACACGGTTTCATTCTCCTGCTGCTTTTGCCGCGCTTCTTTCTTCGCTCGCGGGGGGACGCATGCTGGGCGCCTTATTAGCCGGCGCGGGGCACACGAGCCGGAAGGGCCTGTTGGTCATGAGCGGCTCCGCATTGAACGGACTCTGCCTGGCGTCAATTGGCCTGTTCGCTCCTCTCTTCCTTGTATGTGGCATCGTTATCGTGCTGGGCGCTTCCGGAGGATACGTGGACGTCCATGCCCTCAGCTGGGTGCAGCAGCGGGTTGCACCGGATCTCCGTGGTCGCGTAGTCAGCCTGCTTATGTTTCTTTCGATTGGACTCGCGCCGGTTTCCATGGCTCTCGCCGGATTGCTGGCGCAGCGGAGTCTAAATCTGATGTTCCTTCTTGCCGGCTTGATTTTGTTCGCGATTGTGGCTGCAAGCACGCCCGTCCTCCGCAAGCTCTAAAAACTCGACCCCGGCGGGAATAGAACGGCGGCTTCGGGTTTTAGGGTATTGATGGTTATTTTTTGCGAAGCTCGGACGTCCTCTGGCGAACGACCATGCCTGCTCATCCGAGCAAGTCGGCTTGTGGATCAAAGCTCCGAAGGCAGCTCATCCATTTCCTCGAAGTGACATGTCGGATTTCAACAGCGTTGATATGCTTCCTGCAGAGAAGCATGGAATACTTCCTAAGCAGTCGAACGATACGGCCGTTCCGTTTTCATCCGATCTCTGCGCCCATCAGTTGTTCGAAGCCCACGTGCTGCGGACGCCGGATGCGACGGCCGTAGTCTTCGAAGACCTACAGCTTTCTTATGACGAGTTGAATCGCCGAGCCAACCAGCTCGCACACCATTTGCGCGAACTTGGTGTCGGCCCGGATTGCCGCGTCGCGCTCTGCCTCGAACGTGGCTTCCCGATGGTCGTCGCCGTGCTTGCGGTGTGGAAGGCCGGCGGCGCCTATGTGCCGCTCGATCCGGCTTATCCCGAGGACCGGCTTCGCTTCATGCTGGAAGACTCGGCTCCGGCTGTACTGCTCACCAACAGCCATCTTGCCGGACGCTTCGCCGTAAGGGCGCCTGTGCTGGCTATCGATGAAGAACCGAGTCCGGGGCACAACTGTCCGGAAATCAATCCCGACCCTGCCGCTATTGGACTCACACCCCGCCGCCTCGCTTACGTGATCTATACGTCCGGGTCCACCGGAACGCCCAAAGGCGTCATGGTCGAGCATCAGGGCCTGGTTAATCTTGCGCAAAGCTCCGGTTGGGCCGCCGATTCTTCAAGCCGCATACTGCAATTTGCTTCCTTCAGCTTTGACGCAAGTGTATGGGAAACAGTTGTGGCATTCGGTAGTGGAGCATGTCTCTGCTTAGCTCCAGCTGACGCTCTGAGACCAGGTCAGCCTCTCTTAGAGACTCTCCATTCCCATGCCATCACTCATGTGCTACTGCCTCCATCGGTCGCTGTTTGTTTGTTGGAAGAAAGACTGCCCGCGATCACAAACATTATCGTTGGCGGCGAAGCTTGTGCACCGGAAATAGCTAGACGGTGGGCACTTCCACATCGGTTGCGTAACGCGTATGGGCCCACCGAGGCCACTGTGTGTGCAACGACGTACCAGTGCAATTCCGAACCGGGAAGGAGCGTCCCAATCGGTCGACCTATTGCAAACGCGCGAGTTTACATCCTGGACACGAACCGGCATCCAGTTCCGATCGGAGACCCAGGGGAAATCTACGTCGGCGGCATAGGAGTGGCTCGCGGTTACCTGAACCTGCCGGATCTGACTGCGGATCGGTTTCTTTACGATCCGTTCGCTCCCGAGGCGGGTGCACGCATGTATAAGACCGGCGATCTCGGGCGGTGGCTGCCCGACGGCGACATTGAATTTCTTGGCCGCAACGATTTTCAGGTCAAGGTTCGTGGCTTCCGTATCGAACTCGGCGAGATTGAGGCGCGTCTCTTACAGCACCCCGGCGTCCATGAAGCAGTCGTTATTGCCCGCCAGGATCAGCCTGGGGACAAACGCCTGGTCGCCTATGTTGTGCCGCGTGCAGGCGAATCCGAAACTCTCGACGCCGAGACACTGCGCCTGCATCTTTCCGCTTCGCTGCCCGAGTACATGCTGCCAGTCGCGTATGTCCGGCTCGATGCTCTGCCGCTGACCCACAATGGCAAGCTCGACCGCAAAGCCCTTCCGGCTCCGGATCCCGAAGCCTACTCTCACGACGTTTACGATGAACCGCAAGGCGAAACAGAAACCCTGCTCGCTCAGATCTGGAGTGCTGTGCTCGGTCTTGAGCGCGTGGGCAGACAGGATCATTTCTTTCAGCTTGGCGGTCACTCACTCCGCGCCATAACGGTCCTCGAGCACATGCGGCGGCACGGTTTGCAGGCCGATATCCGCGCACTCTACAAAACGCCGACTCTCGCCGCCTTTGCGGCTGCTGCCAGCCGTCTGGCATCATTCGCTGAACTCCCCGCCAATGGAATCCCACCCGGATCTGAGGTAATCGTTCCGGAGATGTTGTCCCTGGTGACGCTAACCCAGCAGCAGATCCACGCCATCTCCGCCCAAGTTCCAGGTGGAGCAGCCAACATCCAGGACATTTATCCGCTGGCGCCTTTGCAGGAAGGGATACTTTTCCATCACCTCTTGAGTACGGACCGGCGTGATCCTTACCTCATCAGAAGCTTGCTGGCCTTCAGCAATCGACAGCGGCTGGAAGCGTATCTCACGGCCATGCAGATGGTGGTTGATCGTCACGACATCTGGCGTACGGCCATCTTCTGGGAGGGACTGCCTGAAGCAGTACAGGTTGTGCTACGCACTGCGCAGGTGCCCGTAGAGGAGGTCGCACTTGATCCCGCTGCGGGCGACGCTTTACAACAACTGCGATCCCGTTTCGACTTGCGGTACTCGAAGTTGAACCTGCAACGAGCCCCTCTCTTGCGCGCCGTCATAGCTCATGACCACCAGCAGAGTCACTGGTTGCTCCTGCTGCTGCAGCACCACCTCACTGGTGATCGCGTCACGACAGACCTGCTGCAGGAAGAGATCGAGGCACATCTGGGAGGAAAGCAGCATCAGCTTCCCGAACCGCTGCCGTTCCGCAACGTGGTAGCCCACACAAGGCTCGGAATGGGCAAAGCCGAGCACGAAGCGTACTTCCGCCAGATGCTGGGCGACGTAGAAGAGCCCACCGCTCCTTTCGGCCTGCTGGAAGTCCGCGGCGATGGTTCGGAGCTGCGCGAGAAAACGCTGGATCTGCCGCACTCGCTCTCCGCTCGCATCCGCGAACAAGCACGGCAGCACGGTGTCAGCGCCGCGAGTTTGTTTCATCTCGCTTGGGCGGAAGTGCTGACCCGCGTTTCGGGACGCTCCGACGTAGTCTTCGGCACTGTCCTGTTCGGTCGCATGCAGGGTGGCGAAGGCGCTGATCGCGTCATGGGCCCGTTCATCAATACGCTACCCCTACGCATCTGCATTGACGGGAAAGGCGTAGCGGAGGGTGTGCACCACACTCATGCACTTCTCGCGGATCTTCTTCTTCACGAACATGCCTCGCTCGCTTTGGCTCAGCGTTGTAGTGCGGTGCCGGCGCCTGCTCCGCTGTTTTCTTCCCTGTTGAACTACCGCCATAGCGCACTTGCGCCATCTACCGGCATCCGCCATATGCAGGAATGGATCAGCGCCGAAGAACGCACCAACTACCCGTTCGGCCTAGCCATTGACGATCTGGGAGACGGCTTTCGCCTGATAGCGCTGACCGATGCGTCCATTGATCCGCTGTGCGTATGCCGTTTCATGGAAGCAGCGCTCAGCAGCCTTGTTACGGCTTTGGAACAAGCGCCGGAAACGCCGCTCGACCGTCTGGATGTTCTTCCCGAAGCAGAACGGCGGCAAGTGCTTTGGAGCTGGAACGACACAGCCGCTTCAGTGGCTGCCGATCTGTGCGCTCACCAGCTGTTCGAAGAACATGCGCTGCGCGCACCTGAGGCGACGGCAGTGGTCTTTGAAGACCAGCGCCTCACTTATGGCGAACTCAACCGCCAAGCCAACCAACTGGCTCACTATCTCTGCCAACTTGGAGTCCGGCCTGACGACCGCGTTGCCCTCTGTCTAGATCGCGGTTTCCCGATGGTGGTGGCTCTCCTCGCCGTCTGGAAAGCCGGCGCTGCTTATGTGCCGCTTGATTCGGGATATCCGGAAGACCGGCTTCGGTTCATGCTTGAAGACTCGGCTCCTCTAGCGCTACTCACGAACAGTCATCTGGCGCAACGCTTCTCTCTTGGTTTCCCCGTTCTGAGCCTGGACACCGAGTCAAACTCCTGGCAGGAGTATCCGGAAGTCAATCCCGACCCAGTTGCAATCGGCCTCACACCGCATCACCTCGCCTATATCATCTACACCTCCGGTTCAACCGGAATGCCGAAAGGCGTCATGCTCGAGCATCTGGGTTTGGTGAACCTGGTGCAGAGCCCCGATTGGCCCGCCGATTCTTCAAGCCGCATCCTGCAGTTTGCCTCGTTCAGCTTTGACGGTTCAGTGTTCGAGTTCGTCATGGCGCTCACACGTGGTGCGACGCTTCACCTTCTTTCCCCCTCCCCGGTTCTCGCCGGCCAGAGCTTGCAGCAGATTCTTATCGAGCAAAAGATAACCCATGCCATACTCCCCCCTTCCGTGCTCGCTTCGTTGCCGGATCCGGAAAGTCTCCCGGCTCTTCGCCTTCTGACCACATCGGGAGAAGCGCTTCCTGTTGAGCTGGGAAAACGCTGGGCGCACGGACGAACCCTGATCAACGGTTACGGTCCGACCGAAGCCACGGTTTGCGCCACTCTGTACCCTTGTTCCAACGAATGGCTCAATGGCCGGGAGCGTCGCTCGATCCCCATTGGGCGGCCCATTTCGAATACTCGGATTTACATTCTGGATGTGCGGCGCGAACCGGTACCCGTGGGCGCCCACGGCGAGATTTATATCAGCGGCGCCGGCCTGGCACGCGGTTACTGGAGGCGAGATGACCTGACGGCCGAACGCTTTCTCCCCGATCCGTTTGCACCCGAGCCCGGCGCCCGCATGTACAAAACCGGCGACTTGGGCCGCTGGCTGCCCGACGGCAACATTGAATTTCTGGGCCGCAACGATTTCCAGGTCAAGCTACGCGGCTTCCGCATCGAACCCGGCGAGATTGAGGCTCGTCTGTCACAGCACCCCGGCGTTCGGGAAGCAGCCGTTATGGCCCGCCAGGATCAGCCCGGCGACAAACGCCTCGTCGCCTATGTCGTGCCGCGGTTCGACCTCTTGCAAGACTTGTTCCCGCGCACGCCGGCCGAAGCTACTGCCCACTGGAAGACTCTCTACGAACAGATCGGCGATCACCAGGACGACTCCTCCGCCGATGCCTCCTTCAATCTCGCCGGCTGGAACAGCAGCTACACCCGGCAACCACTTCCTGCCGAGGAAATGCGCGAACAGATCGACGGCACTGTGGCGCGCCTGCTGGCTGGGCATCCCCGCCGCATTCTCGAAATCGGCTGCGGCACCGGCCTGCTCCTGTTTCGCCTAGCTCCCCATTGCGAACACTACACCGGCACCGACATCTTGGGCTCGTTGCTCCAGTCCTTGCGTCAGCAGATTGCCCATCGCCAGCTCCATCATGTCCAGGTCCTGGAACGGGCTGCCGATCAACTCGACGACTTTCCTCCCGCCAGCTTCGACCTGGTTGTGATCAACTCCGTTGTACAGTACTTCCCCTCGATCGATTACTTGCTGGATGTGCTGCGCCGCGTGCTGCTATTGGTTCGTCCCGGCGGCACGATTCAGGTCGGCGACTGCCGCAACCTAGCCCTCCTGGACACCTATCACCTCTCGGTTCAATCCTTCCAGGCTCCCGATTCGCTCGCCGTTGCCGAACTGGCTGAGCGCATTCGCCAAAGCACTTCCAACGAAGAAGAACTGCTGCTGCATCCCGCCTTCTTTGCTGCCTTCCAGGCTGCCCATCCCCAGGTGGGCGACGTCGTCCTGCAGCTGCGCCGTGGCCAGTTCCACAACGAACTGACCCGCTTCCGCTACGATGCCTTCCTCCATATCGCCGTTGAACCGCCCCAACCTTCTGCCGCTGCCGAATTCCTGCGCCACTGGCCGTTCCACCTGGACGACATCCGCACTCTGCTGCGCGACGGCCACCCGCCTGTGCTGCGGCTCACCGGCATCCCCAATGCGCGCCTGGCACACGATCTGCGTCTGGGCGAGTACGTCCGTTCCGGCCGCTTTGCCAGCGTCTCGGCTCTGCGCGAAGCCCTTTCGGCCACGCCGCCCGCCCCCAGCCTCGATCCCGAACAACTCTGGGCGCTAGCCGAACAATCCGGCTATCAGGCCGAACTCAGCTGGTCGTCAGATGGCGGTGCAGACCGTCGTTTCACGGCGGTCTTGCGCCGCCACCCGGTTGTCTACCGCTGCAAGGTTCCAGTTCCGGCACTTGCCCCTATCGAGCCCCAGCGCTTCCGAGCCTTTGCCAACAACCCGCGCGCCGGCGAGTTGAGCCGTCTTCTTCTGTCCGATTTGAAGACTCACCTGGAAACACACCTGCCCGAGTACATGCTGCCAGCCGCGTATGTCCGGCTCGATGCTCTGCCGCTGACCCATAATGGCAAGCTCGACCGCAAAGCCCTTCCGGCTCCCGATTTCCACTCACTCGCACACGCCTATGAAGAGCCGCAGGGGGAAACAGAACAGCAACTCGCTCACATCTGGGCCCAGGTTCTCAACCTCGATCGCGTCGGCAGACACGACAACTTCTTCGAACTCGGCGGCCACTCGCTCCTGGCCATCACTCTGATTGAGCGAATGCGGCAGCATGGGATACAGGCCGATGTGCGGGCCCTGTTCAACACGCCGACCATTGCGGAACTCGCGGGCGGTGTGGCTCCAGGTCCGAGAATTCCGGTTCCGCCCAATCTAATAGCGGATGGTTCGACAGCAATCACGCCGGAGATGTTGCCGCTTGTCGACCTGACTCAAGACGATATTGATCGTTTGGCCGCACAGGCGCCGGGCGGGATCGGGAACATTCAGGACATCTATCCGCTAGCTCCCGTGCAAGAGGGCATTCTGTTTCATTACCTGCTGGCGCGCGAGGACGCTCCAGACCCTTATCTGGCCTTCGGTCTGATGGCGTTCTCAAGCAGGAAACATCTTGACACCTACTTGCGCGCGATGCAGCAGGTACTGAACCGGCACGATATCTGGCGTACAGCTATCTTTTGGGAAGGTCTGCCGGAACCGGTGCAAGTGGTGCTGCGCACTGCCACACTCCCGGTCCAGCAGATCGAACTGAACGACGATGTCGCTGGCGTGACAGGGTCGCTGCAAAGCCGGTTTACGCAGCGTTACTACAAACTGGACATTCGCCGCGCGCCGCTGATCCGTATCTTCATCACGGAAGACGCTGCCCACCAGCGCTGGTTGATGCTGTTACAACTACATCACCTCGCCGGAGACCACACTACGCTCGAACTCATGCAGGAAGAGATCGGGATGCAGTTATTCGGCCAGCAGGATCGGTTGCCAGAGGCGCTTCCATTCCGGAACTTCGTCGCGGAAGCAAGACTCGGCATCAGCAAGGCGGAGCATGAGGCGTACTTCCGACACATGCTGGGCGATGTGGACGAACCGACCGCTCCGTTTGGACTCTTGGAAATTCAGGGCGATGGCTCGCAGATTCGCGAAGCCGTAGTGGAAATGCCGGCTTCACTCGCGAGCCGCATCCGGCAGCAAGCGCGGCAGCGCGGAGTCAGCGCAGCCAGCCTCTGTCATCTGGCGTGGGCAAAGGTGCTCGCCAGTGTCTCCGGCCGAAATGATGTCGTCTTCGGAACCGTGCTCTTCGGACGCATGCACAGCGGCGAAGGCGCGGATCGCGTGATGGGCCCCTTCATCAACACGCTGCCGTTACGCATTCGCGTTAGCGACCAGGGTGTGCTCGATGCCGTGCGGCACACCCACAAGCTGCTTGCCGAACTCCTTCGCCACGAGCACGCTTCACTTGCACTGGCACAGCGCTCGAGCGCCGTTCGCGCTCCCATTCCGCTCTTTTCTTCATTGCTGAATTACCGCCACAGCGCCGCGGCTCTGCCGCCTGACATCGCCAGATTGGGAGTCGAATGGCTTGAAGAAGAGGACCGCACGAACTATCCCTTTACTCTCTCGGTCGATGATCTCAGCGACGGATTCAGGCTGACAGCGCAAGTAGATGCTTCCGTTGATCCGCGGCGCGTTTGCGGCTTCATGGAAGCGGCGCTCAGTGGCATTGTCACGGCTCTGGAACAAGCGCCTGAGACGCCGGTGCGTTCTCTCGATGTGCTGCCGGCATCCGAGCGGCAGTTGGTGCTCGAGGAGTGGAACCGGACGGAAGCCGAGTTTCCGGCCGATCAGTGCGTGCATGAGCTGTTCGAAGAACAGGCAGCGAAGACCCCGGATGCGGTTGCAGTGGTGTTTGAAGACGAACAGCTCAGCTATGGGGAGCTGAACCGTCGAGCCAACCAGCTGGCGCACTATCTCCGAGAACTGGGAGTGAGGCCGGACCACTGTGTGGCCATCTGCGTGGAGCGGTCGCTGGAGATGGTGGTAGGCCTGCTCGCCATCCTGAAGGCCGGGGGAGCCTATGTTCCGATGGATCCAGCTTACCCGGCGGGGCGGCTGCGCTTCATGCTTCAAGACTCCCGGCCCGTGGCTCTGCTCACCCATGGACACCTGGCGAGTCTTTTTGCTGGCCATACGGACGGTCTGCCGGTCCTCGATCTGACGGTGGCGCCCTGGAGAGACTGTGCGGAAGAGAATCCCGGCGCCGATAGCATCGGCCTGACTTCCAATCACCTGGCTTACGTCATCTACACCTCGGGCTCCACCGGACAGCCGAAAGGTGTCACGGTCGAACATCGGAATATCATCCGCTTGGTTCAGAACACCAACTACGTCGATTTCAGCCGGGCGCACACCATCGGACATCTTTCAAACGTAGCCTTTGACGCCGCTACGTTTGAAATTTGGGGCGCGCTTTTGAACGGTTGTCGTATCGCAATCGTTCCCCGTTTTGAAGTATTGGCACCCCAAAACCTCGCGCTTCAGCTAAATACTCTGCGCGTCTCGACCCTATTCTTAACCACCGCCCTCTTCAACGAATGCGTCCGCAGCCAGCCTGGCATCTTCGATCAAATGGATCAAGTTATGTTTGGCGGTGAGATGTGCGATCCGGAGTGTGTCCGACAAGCCTTGGAGCAGTCCGCCCGGCTGGACCTGATTCATGTCTACGGACCCACAGAGACCACAACGTTTGCTTCCCATTTTCCTATCAGGACAGTAAGAACGAAAGGCTCTGTCCCGATCGGGAAGCCGATCGCGAACACGCGGATTTACATATTGGATGGTCGAGGAGAGCCGGTACCTGTTGGGGTGAGTGGGGAGTTGTACATTGGCGGGACGGGGGTGGCGCGAGGATATCTGAACCGTCCGGAGTTGACGGCGCAGAAATTCCTTATTGATCCGTTTACAGAGGACCCGGGAGCGCGGATGTACCGGACGGGGGATCTGGGGCGGTGGCTGCCGGACGGGAACATCGAGTTTCTCGGGCGCAACGACGATCAGGTGAAGGTGCGCGGTTTCCGCATCGAGCTGGGCGAGATCGAGTCGCGGCTGATGGGACACCCCGCTGTGCGCGAGGCGGTGGTGCTGGCCCGTGAGGACGATGCGGGCGACAAGCGTCTAGTGGGTTACTACACCCAAGCCAGGAGCGGGGAAGGAGAAGAAGCCGGGGCAGTGAGCGCCGAGCAGCTGCGTTCTCATCTGTCTGCGAGCCTGCCGGAGTACATGGTCCCGGCGGCCTACGTGCGGCTGGAGCAGCTGCCGCTGACACCGAACCGGAAGCTGGATCGCAAGGCTCTGCCCATTCCCGATTCCGACGCTTACACCACGCCCGGATATGCTCCACCGGAAGGGGAAGTCGAGACGCAGCTAGCCGAGATCTGGGCCGAGGTTCTCAAGCTTGATTGCGTGGGCCGTCACGATAACTTCTTTGAACTTGGCGGCCACTCGCTGATCGCTGTCCGCGTTATTAATCGCATTCAGCAGGCTCTTCATCGGACCGTCCCGCTACGTAATCTCTTTACTCATCCCACGCTCAAAGGTCTGGCCGACGTCATCCGGCATGCCGGCCAGAACCAGCTTCCAGCCATTGCACCTGCAGACCGAAGCAGAAATCTGCCGCTCTCGTTTGCGCAGCAGAGGCTCTGGTTCCTGGCGCAACTCGAAGGGTCGAGCCAGACCTATCACATGCCGGGTGCTTTGGAACTCAGGGGCGAAGTCGATCGCTTTGCTTTGCGCCGTACACTGGACCACATCCTGGCCCGCCATGAAGCACTCCGCACCACGTTCACGCTCCTCAACGGCTCTCCCGTCCAGCAAATTACGTCAGTCGATCAAGCGCGGTTCCAACTTCTCGAACACGATCTCCGCCACCATCCCGATCCCCAAGGCGAACTCGAGCGCCTCGGTACCGAAGAACCCAATCAGCCCTTCGATCTGGAACATGGTCCGCTCATCCGCGGCCGTCTCATTCAGCTCGAAGACGATCGATACGTTCTGCTTCTCACCATGCACCACATCGTTTCCGATGGGTGGTCCATGGGTGTTTTCACTAATGAGTTCAGTGCACTGTACCAGGCCTTCCACTCGGGAGTTCCCGATCCGTTGCCGCCATTGCCGCTGCAATACGTCGACTACGCTCTCTGGCAGCGGCAATGGATGGAAGGCGAAGTCTTACAGGGCCAGGCTCAGTTCTGGAAAGAGAATCTCGCCGGGGCTCCGCCGCTGCTCGACGTTCCTCGCGATCATCCGCGCCCCGCTCAGCAGGACTTTACAGGAGCCTTTCTCCCGCTCGAACTCGATGCCGAATTGACCGCAGGCTTGCGAAGGCTCTGCCGTGAACACAACACCACCCTCTACATGGCACTGCTCGCCGGCTGGGCTATTCTGCTGGCCCGCCTTTCCGGACAGCACGATCTCGTCATCGGCTCTCCCACTGCGAATCGCGGCCGCCGCGAGATTGAAGGGCTGATTGGCTTCTTTGTCAACACGCTTGCGTTGCGAATCAAACTCGAAGATTCTCCGTCAGTTGTTGAAGTCCTCGAGCGGGTCAAGGCCCAGATGCTTGCCGCACAACAGAATCAGGACATTCCGTTTGAACAGGTAGTCGAACTGGTGCAACCGGTTCGCAGCCTTTCTCACACCCCCCTGTTCCAGGTTTTGTTCGATTGGCAGAATGCTTCGCAACAATCATTCCATTTTCCCGGGCTCGAACTGAACCGCTTCGAAATCAATTCCTATCAGATCGCGCAATTTGAGTTCGGCCTCTCATTGGAGGAGGCCGGCGAAACGATCATCGGCAGCATCGCCTATTCGAAGGCATTGTTCGAGCGTTCGACTGTCGAACGCTATGCCGGTTACCTTCTCCAGCTGCTGCGGAGCATGATCGCCGCGCCCGAGCAATCGATACACAGCCTTCCCATGCTCTCGCTAGAAGAGCGAAACGTTTTGCTCTACCGCTGGAACGATACCGCGGCTGCGTTCCCTGCTGACCTGTGCGTTCACCATCTATTTGAAGCGCAGGCGCAGAAAACACCACATGCAACAGCGGTTGTCTACGAGGGCCAACAGCTTTCTTACGGCGAACTGAATCGCCGAGCGAATCAATTGGCGCACTATCTCCGCGAACTGGGTATCCGTCCCGATGACCGCGTTGCGCTCTGCGTCGAGCGGGGCTTGCCGATGATGGTTGGCCTGCTCGCCGTTTTCAAGGCCGGTGGCGCCTATGTTCCGCTCGACCCTGCGTATCCCGAAGAGCGGCTTCGCTTCATGCTCGACGACGCACAGCCTGTGGCTCTGCTGACGCAGTCTCATCAGGCGCCAAGATTTCCTGTCGCCGTTCGGGTGTTGCACCTCGACACAGATTTAAACCTTTGGCGCAACCAGCCGCAGACTAATCCGGATCCTGCCGTCGTTGACCTCAGGCCGCATCACCTCGCCTACATCATCTACACTTCCGGCTCGACTGGTTTGCCTAAGGGCGTCTCGATCGAGCACAGGAACATTGTCAACTTCGTTACTTGGGCCGGAACTCATTTTTCTGAGAATACGCTGCAACGTACGCTTGCTTCCACATCGCTGAACTTCGACCTTGCTGTTTTTGAATGCCTGGTTCCGCTTACGACCGCGAACACCGTCGAGATCGTACGCGATCTGCTCGATTTGGTTCGCCGCCCTGTTCCGGTAACACTCATCAACACGGTGCCCAGCGCCATGAAGGCTCTTTTAACGGGAGGTGCAACCTTCGACGGAGTGCGCGCTGTGAACCTCGCGGGAGAGCCCTTGAAACAGGAATTGGCCGAACGCATCTTCGCAGAGACCGCGATCGAGCGTTTGTCGAATCTGTACGGTCCGAGCGAGACTACCACTTATTCGACTTGGGTCACCATTCGTCGAGGCGAGCCATTTGCTCCGCACATCGGACGACCCGTCGCCAATACCCGGATCTACATCCTGGACGCACAAGGAGAACCCATGCCCATCGGCGTCGCCGGCGAGATCTATATTGGCGGAGCCGGTGTCGCACGAGGCTATCTGAACCGCCCGAAATTGACTGCTGAACGTTTCCTGCCTGATCCATTTGCTTCCGAGCCCGGCGCGCGCATGTACAGAACCGGTGACCGGGGCCGCTGGCTTGCGGACGGCAACATCGAGTTTCTTGGCCGCAACGATTTTCAAGTTAAAATTCGCGGCTTCCGCATAGAGCTTGGCGAGATTGAGGCGCGCCTTGCGGAGCTTGGCGGCATCCGCGAAGCCGTCGTCGTCGCCCGAGAAGATCAGTTCGGCGATCAACGCCTTATCGCGTACTACGTACCTCTTGCTGATGATCCTCAGGCGCCCGATGCGAACACTCTCCGGACACACCTCGTCGCTTCGCTGCCGGGATACATGGTTCCGTCGGCTTATGTCGCCCTCGATGCGCTGCCGCTCACCCCGAACGGCAAGCTTGATACCAAGGCGCTGCCTGGTCCCGATACCTGGGGTGCTGCGCGCAGCTACGAACCGCCCGAAGGTGACACGGAACTTGTTGTGAGCCGGATCTGGGCTGATGTCCTCGGCTGCGAGCGCGTGGGCCGCCACGATAATTTCTTCGAACTCGGTGGTCACTCGCTCCTGGCTGTGACGCTGATCGACCGCTTGCGCCCGCATGGAATGGATGCCGATATCCGACGTGTCTTCGACGCGCCCACGCTCGCGGAGTTCGTTCGAGCGACGAGGACCCTTAAGGAGATTGAGCTTTGAGTACCGACGAAATCTTGCATCATTTGCAGGCGAAAAACATAGCTCTTTCGATCCGCAATGGCCGCCTGGTGGTTCGCGGAGAAGAACAACTGGTGGACGATCCGGCTCTGGTTTCCCTCCTCCGCGAAAACAGACAGGCTCTGATCGAGCTGATTCAAACCGGCAAGTACGGAGAGACCGGGACACCGCGGCGCGTATCTGTACCCCCAAATCGCATACCTGCTGGATGCCGGGCAATGACACCAGAGATGCTGTCGATGGTTGCTTTGACCGCCGCGCAGATCGAAACCCTTGTCGCCCAGGTTCCAGGCGGCGTCCCCAACATCCAAGATGTTTATCCGCTCACTCCGCTGCAGGAGGGCATCCTCTTCCATCACTTGATGGCTGACGACGATCCCTACGTGCTCTCGGGCTCCGTAGCTTTCAGTTCCAGGGAAGACCTTGACGCGGCACTCCGGGCGCTCGAGGCGGCTCTCGGTCGGCACGACATTCTCCGTACGGCGATCTTCTGGGAAAAGCTCCCGGAACCTCTGCAGGTAGTGCTACGCAAGGCTGTTCTGCGAGTCGAGGAAGTCAGCCTTGATGCTTCGGCGACCGATGCAGTCAACGAGTTGCATCAGCGCTTCGACGGGCGGCGCTTCAAGCTGGATCTCCACCAGGCTCCGCTCGCGCGCGTCTTCATAGCCTATGACCAGAACGAAAGACGCTGGCTGTTGCTGCTCCTGCTTCATCACCTCGTTGGAGATCATGCAACTCTGGCACTGCTCCAGGAAGAAATTGAGGCCTACCTACAGGGCCGAGGCGGACAGCTACCCGCGCCGGTGCCCTTCCGCAACTTTGTGGCGGAAGCGAGGCTCGGTGTCACTAAAAATGAGCATGAAACGTATTTTCGCCAAATGCTCGGCGATGTAGATGAACCGACAGCTCCTTTCGGCTTGCTTGAACTTCACGGTGACACTCCGCAAGTTCGGGAAGCCGCGCTGGATCTGCCGGTTGAAGTGGCCCTTCGCATCCGGCGCCAAGCGCGGCAGCACGGCGTCAGCACCGCAAGTCTGTGTCACCTTGCTTGGGCGGAGGTGCTTGCCCGCGTTTCCGGCCGCAACGACATTGTCTTCGGCACCGTGCTGTTCGGGCGGATGAACAGCAGCGAAGGTGTAGATCGTGTAATGGGTCCATGTATCAACACGCTCCCACTACGCATCCGGATCGATCGGCAGGAAGTCGCTGAAGAAGTCCGCCACACTCACAAGCTTCTGGCGGAACTGGTTCGCCATGAACATGCATCACTTGCTTTGGCGCAGCGCTCGAGCGCTGTGCCCGCCCCCACGCCTCTGTTCTCCTCGATTCTGAACTACCGTCACAGCACCGTAACGCCCGCAGACCGAACGGGAAAGCGCCTCCAGTGGGTCGGAGCTGAAGAGCGCACCAACTACCCAGTAACGCTCTCGGTGGACGATCTTGGTGTAGGTTTGCGACTGGCTGCGCAGGTATTTGAGCCCATCGATCCAATCCGCATCTGCCGCTTGATGGAAACGGCGCTGGCAAGAGTTGCGAGCGCGCTGGAGCAAGCGCCGAAGACACCTCTGAATACGCTGGATGTGCTGCCGGCGGAAGAGCGCAGGCTGGTGCTTTACGGCTGGAACGACACTGCGGCGCCGTTTACTACCGACGCCTGTGTTCATCAACTCTTCGAGAAAGAGGCGGTGCGCTCGCCTGAAGCAGTCGCACTGGTGTTTGAAGGCCGGCAGCTTTGCTATGACGAGTTGAATCGCCGGGCTAACCAACTG
>DATAYL010000400.1:0-2697 GCA_036272575.1 Bryobacteraceae bacterium
GGGGAAGGAAGGAGCTATCCTCCCGGGGGATAGCGGCGAAGAGGAATCTTAACTGAAGATTTTCAAAAAAGTGTTTGAAATCTTTTTGGAATCAGGTATAAAAATAAATATCTAGTTCACGCAGAAATTAAAAGCTAAGCCGCCCGAAATCAGTGATATAGCCCGGTTTGGTCGGCTTGGTAATACGTGTTCTGTCTCGGCGAATTGCGCCGTAATTACTAGGTGTGTCATGTGTGGATTTGAGCCCAGATTCCTGCCTGCCAGCAAGAACCTGGAGTTTGTGAAAGGAGACATCATGAAGATCAAGAGCAACGTGAAAGCCGGTCGCACCCAGTGGGGTGTCTAATTTTCTCTTCGGCAGTCCCAGTACTATCTTTAGAAGTTTTTTCAGCCTGCCAGCTGAGAAAACGAGCCCAGGAAAGGAGAATTTATCAATGAAGATCAAGAGCAATGTGAAAGCCGGTCGCACCCAGTGGGGTGTATAGTTTTCTTTTCGGCATTATATTCAGGTTGGTTTAAATAAAAAATTGGATTAATAAAACAATAGGCCGCTCCGAAATCTTTTGGAGCGGCCATAATTTTTGCCCCTAGCCCCCACTAGTACTTGGATGGCAATTACTTTTGGACGGGTCAACGAAGCCTTGCGGATCGATAACGGTCTAAAGTCTGGGGCAGTACTAGCGGGTGCTCTCCTGCTGCTGGGCGCCTGGTCAGTCTGGGCTTTTCGAGCCCGCGTCACGCGCTACGAAATCTCGGATACAGCACGTCTTGAACTCAATGGAGCGGCTTATCCGCTGCAGGCGAACGTGGCGGGCGAATTGGTTGCTTCCCATTTGAACCTGGGACGGCAGGTCGAGGCCGGAGAAATCCTGCTCGAACTGGACAGCGAGGGGCAGTTATTGAGCCTGGCCGAGCAGCGCACCCGGCTCAGGAGTCTCCAACCGCAAATTGCCGCCTTGCGCGCACAAATGAAAGTGGACGGTGGAGGGAGTTCGGACGAGAAACGCGCTTTGTGGTTTTCCCGGCAAGTGGCCGGCGAGCAATACACCCAGGCCGTCATCGAGGCTAGCCAGGCCAGGACCGAGGCGGATCGCGCCGCTCATTTGCGCGCCGAGGGAATTGTGTCCGATGCCGAGGCGCAAAAAGCGGCGTCTGAAGCGGCCAGCCGCAAAGCCGCTGCCGATGCGCTGCGAGTGGCGATCGATAAACTCGGGCCGGAATCGGCGGTACGCGATCGTGACAGGGATGTCCGCTTGAAACAGATCGGCGTCGAAATCGCCAGGCTCGAAGCCGACGCGACCAACGCAACCGCCGCGATCTACCGCCTGGAGGAAGATGTTGAGCGCCGCCGCATCCGAGCGCCGATCTCGGGCAGGCTCGGCGAGTGTGCGATTCTCCGCCCGGGAGTGCACATCAGCGAGGGCCAGCAATTGGGAGTCATTCTGCCGGGTGGCCGCTTGCAGGTGGTTGCGGAGTTTGAACCGTCGGCCGCACTGGGCAAAGTACATCCGGGTCAACGCGCCGTAGTCCGGTTGCAAGGGTTTCCATGGGCCCAGTTCGGGGTGGTTCCAGCGCGTGTGTCGCATGTGGCCGGCGATATTCGCGACGGCAAAGTACGCGTCGAGCTGGCAGTTCTGCCGCAGCCGCATTCGCGCATTCCGTTTCAACACGGATTGCCAGGCACGGTAGAGATCGAAATAGAACATCTTTCGCCCGCTGCCCTGGTGCTGCGCTCGGCTGGGCGAGCATTGGGGGCTAATTGAAGCGCCGGCTGCTGGTCCCGGAGGTCGTTCAAACCTCCAACATGGATTGCGGGCCGGCGGCGCTTCAGTGTCTGCTCGCAGGGTTCGGCGTTCCGGTTAGCTACGGCCGGTTGCGCGAGGCTTGCCAGACAGGCATCGATGGAACATCTATCAACACGATGGAGACGGTCGCGAAACAGCTTGGTCTCGATGCCGAGCAGATTCTGCTGCCAGTTGACCATTTGTCCATGGCCGAAGCCGAGGCTCTGCCAGCGCTGGTGGTAGTCGTGCTGCCGAATGGGTTGACGCACTTTGTCGTGGTCTGGCGCGCTCACGGCCGTCTGCTGCAGGTGATGGATCCGGCGGTGGGCCGCCGCTGGGTTTCACGCGAGCGCTTCGAACGGGAGATTTACCAACACACGATGCCAGCTGAGGGAGCCGAATGGCGTAAGTTTGCTGCTTCGCCTGAATTCTGTGCGGCGCTGCGCGCCCGCATGCGGGAAGTAGGACTGGGGCGCGCCGAACAGGAAAAACGGCTCGCCGAAGCAGCAGCTGACGAAAGCTGGCGCGGTTTCGCGGCACTCGACGCGTCGCTGCGATTGGTGCGATTACTGGCCAAACGGCGGGCCGCCACCCGCCTGCTCGAACGTCTTGTCGCGAGACCTGAACTGGTTCCGGATCGTTATTGGTCTGTGCAACCGGATGAAGATGAAGAGGATTCGGTGTGGATGCGCGGAGCGGTGTTGGTTCGGGTGAAAGGCAAACTGCCGGCCGGCGCAACGGAAGAACTGAACGGTGAATTGAAAACGGCTATCGAAGAGGCTCCGCTCCGTCCGGGTCGCGAATTGACCATTGCCCTTTGGCAGAGTGGGCCACTAGCGGCGATATTAATGACAGCTGCCATGGTAGTGGCGGCGGGCGGCACGATCGTCGAAGCAATGCTCTTTCGCGGGCT
>DATAYL010000401.1:0-8582 GCA_036272575.1 Bryobacteraceae bacterium
TGGGCGGCAAGAGTCTTGAGCAGATGACGGGAGTTGATGCCATATTCTTGCTCTTTGATCAACACGGTGTACATCCAAAATGTGCTCTTCGCCCATGACGCCTGTCGCATTGGCACGATGCCAGGAATATCGCGCAACGCCAGAGAGTAGCGATCGGCTATTTCGCGCTTCGCAGTTATATACGGTTCCAATTGCTCCATTTGCGCGCAACCCACTGCAGCCTGAATGTTCGTCAGGCGATAGTTAAAGCCGATTTCCTTATGTATATATTCAACAGGATCGTCCTTTGCCTGAGTCGTCAGATACTTTGCCCTCAGCGCCCACTCCTCGTTTGAGGTCGTAATCATTCCACCGCCGCCGGTAGTGATGATCTTATTGCCATTAAAACTGAAGCACCCAATATCCCCGATTGAGCCCAACGGACGGTCTTTATATGTTGCGCCGAGACCCTCGGTCGCATCTTCGATGACCTTCAGACCGAATTTTTTCGCTGCCGCTAAAATGGGGTCGAGATCGACCGGATGGCCAAGAACATGAACCGGAACGATGGCTGTCACGCGCCGACCTGTGCGCTGGTTACAAAGCGCTCCGTTGCTCCACGTGCATCCTTCCAGAAATTCGACGACTCGCACAGGATCCATCTGCCAATAGTCAGGTTCCGCATCCACGAATACCGGCCACGCGCCAACATACCGAATCGCATTAACGGGGGCAATAAACGTCAAGGTTGAAACAAGCACTTCATCATCAGGCTGAACACCTGCCACAAGAAGCGCAACATGGAGTGCTGAAGTGCCGTTCACCGTCGCAACGGCATGCTGGCACCCGCACTGCTGCGCAACCATCTGCTCGAACCGGTCCACAAAGGGCCCGGCTGATGAGACCCATCCGGTTTCGAGACACTCCTGGACATATTTCCATTCGTTGCCGCGAATTTCCGGCTCGATGAGTGGGATAAATTCCCCGGTTGGCGTAGCTTGCAAGGTCGTAGATTCGGTCATATCTTTGTGTTCTGAACAGGATTACCGCTCCTGTAGAAGGGGGGCCTCAGCAGCGAAGTCTTTGCACTATTTTTTCCGGGAGCAGTCAGTTGCGATATTTATGATCTGCAAAGTTATCGACAACATTTTCACGAACCAGGTGCGCAATTTCCGCAATACCTTCGGCCACTGTGCGGGTGATCTTGAATCCAAGCTGATCTGTAATTCTCGCAAAGGATACCCGGTAGTCGCGAGGATCTTCGGCCCTGAAGGCGAACTCGACTACGGCATCCGGGGCGTAGGGGCGAATCATTTCGACCAATTGCTGCTTTTGGAAATTCTCGTCGGTTGCGCCCACATTGAATACGCGTCCTCCCACCTTCTCGGGCGGAGAACTCAGAACCAGGTCGATGGCACGAGCAGCATCACGCGCGTGCACATAGGGGCGCCAGAATTGCTCGCCGAACACCTTCAGATGTTTCTTCGTAAGCATCTCCATCGCGAATTCGTTCACCGTAAGATCGAAACGCATGCGCGGCGACACGCCGTAGATTGTCGCGAATCGCAAAGGAGTCGGGCACCAATGGTCGCTTCGGCCCTTTCCCAACAGCGCGGTTTCAACCGCCACCTTTGTCTCAGCGTAGAGAGACACCGGTCTGAGCTCGGAATCTTCATCCACATATTGAGTGCTATCCTTCATCTTTCCGTAGTTGCTGCATGTGGAAGCAAAGATGAACCGCTGAACGCCGGCGCTCTGGCTCTCGGCGATGAGCGCCAGCGATGCGTCAAGATTGGTGGCGCGGGCCAAGTCGGGTTCGCGGGAGCACGCTGGATCCCCCACGATCGCCCCCAAGTGAACGACCGCGTCCCGATCTGCCACAGCCATTCGCACAATCTCGCGATCGCGAATATCTCCTCGGATGAATTCGAAGCATGGATGCGCCCATACGCCCAGGAGGGATTGGCCGCCATATGCGAGATAGTCGAGGACACGAACCTGATGGCCGGCAGCGAGCAGAAAAGGTGTGAGCGTTGAACCAATATAACCGGCACCCCCGGTTATCAAGATTTTCATAGATTGATCTCCATGGGCCCTACCCTGACACACTTTGGATCGGCAATCGCCATTCGCCTGAATGAGAAGAGGGTCTTAGAATCCGCGGCGGCGGCTCCTATCGGGCGGCGACGGTCGCGCGGAACAGGAACAGATCTCTTGCGCGGTCCTGCCACAACATGTACGGTGCGTTGGCTAAAGTCTTAGGTCCAGATTTCATGTATCGTGTGTTACCCGGAACTTCCGTTCTTGCCTTTTTGGCTGCGAACCAGTGTACCACCCGTTCTATCCACTCCGCTGTCGGTGAAGGTCGCCTTTGTCAGACCGCAAAGCTCGCGTCTGCCGGACAGTGCGGAAGGATCATTACGCGCCAACCGGATTTCGAAGTAGGGCGGTTATGGTTTGTGCAACCTGCGGCGGTACGGGACTGGCCTTGCCACTCTAATGGGACTTGAGGCGTGGCGTCCCATTTCTGGGCATCGTCGCTAATCACCGGTATGGTCGCGAGGCTCGGCTTCGCGATGCTTCTCATTAAGGTCACTGCTGGTTTAGCGAGCTATCTGCATTGGACCGGTCAGTTCGCCGATTACAAAGTCGATAGTCTTCGCTCGTGAACATTTGGGCATCGGTTCCAAGGCCAGGGTCCCGTTTATGCGCCTTTGTAGAATTTGCTCTCAAGCCTGACGGCTGTTCGCATTACAGGGCCGCAGCCTGGGCGCAAGTCAATCACCGCCTGATTGAATAACAGCTGGGAATGAAGGCAGTTGATTCGAGGTGTCCTTCATTCCAATATCATTGGAATTGCGTCATCGCGGGACACAAAATTACAACGCAGGGGGAATCACAACACTCCGTTGCGAACGTCTTCTTGGGCCTTTGCGTAATCTTCGTGGCGTCCTACGTCGAGCCAGTATTCCATGATCGGAAAGCTTACGACCACTTTTCCGGCTTCGATCAGTCTTTCTATCAATTCGGTCATGTCGAAACGCTGCCCTGGCGGAATGAGATCGCAAACCTCCGGTTCGAGCAGATAAATGCCCGCATTAATGAAGAAATTGAATGAGGGTTTTTCCCGGATCTGGCTGACACGCACTTCCTCTAAGTCCACGACGCCAAACGGTACTTCGACTCTATATTTGCGCACCCCTACTGTAAGTGACGCATGGTGCTTGCGGTGGAAGTTGAGCATCTCCTGAAACGGGACACCCGTGATGATGTCCCCATTGATAACAATGAAAGGATTGCCGGTTCCTTTCATTAGTTTTAGTCCGCCCGCCGTGCCGAGCGGGTAGTCTTCTTTAAGATAATTTAGCCGGACGCCGAAAGCGCTACCATCGCCGAAGTACTGAATAATGCTCTCCGGTAAATAATGTGTTGTCAGACTGATGTCGCGAATTCCCGAGCGCCGCAGCTGCTGGATGGTACGCTCCAGAAGGGGCTTGTCGCCGACAGGCAGCATCGGCTTAGGCAGCTGTTCGGTCAGGGGGAGGAGCCGTTTCCCATAGCCGCCAGCCATGATGACAGCCGAGAGGTCCGCGGTCCCACGTTGTGCAAGGTTCCTCCGGAGCAAGAACCTGATCACGTGGCCTGCGGAATCTACCACTGGAAGATGGTCAATGTCATTCTTCACCATGATTTCCAGCGCGTCTGTTGCGCACATCGAACTGTTGGCGGTCAGCGGCTCGAGGCTCGCGATGTTCTCGCACGGGGTTTCCAAAGAGACACCGCGCAAAATCGCGCGACGGATATCGCCGTCGGTCAGCAGACCAGTGAGCATCCGGCCAGCGGTGCATAGGACCAACGCTCCAGTCCCGGCCTTGTCGAGTTGAGCTATTGCTTCTGCGATCGAAGCAGTTGCAAGGAGCGTCACCATCTCCAACAGTTCGGATGCGTCTGTCTCAATTTCAACCTGCACGACAAGATCGCGACGAAGCAGCAAATCCTGTAACACGCCATGCTCATCCACTATGGGAAGATGATCAATGTCCTGTCGATTCATCAGCTGAAGAGCTTGTAACCGCGTCATGCATGGAGACGCAACGATTGGATTTCTTGTTGCAATCGTGTGACATGGTGCTTCAAGCGGTTTCGCGTTTATCACCGCGCGGCGCAGGTCGCCGTCGGTCAAGATGCCGCAGAGTTTATATTCAGCAGAACAGATAGCCAACGCACCAATTCCGGCCGCATCCAAACGAGCAACAGCCTTGGAAATTGTCAAATCAGCTGCAACGACGTAGTTGGCAAGCTGGTCTTTGGTAATTGTCTTAAGCATGGTTTCTTTGTGCGGTTGGCTAACATTTTGAGGTGACTTCCTCAACGCCAGGTCTGGTAACTAGGAAAGAGGGCCAAAGCGGATCAGGAAATTGCAATCGTGCGATTACGCCATTCAAACGAGACGCGCATTGCTCAACGGTGAAAAAATCGAACGAACCCGGGGAGGATTTATCGTCTACCGGGTCGCCTTGGATCTAAGAACTCAGCCCTCAGCTTTTAGATCGCGGTCCATCCGCCGTCTACCACTAGATTGTGGCCTGTCACATAGGCGGAAGCCTCCGAAGCCAAGAATACGGCTGCGCCTGCGATATCGTCCGGCTTGGCCATCCTTCCGAGCAGTGTTTTGCGAACGTAGTTTTCGACGAATTGACCCGCCTGATTGTTTTCAACGCCGCCTGGCGAGATGCAATTGAATCGAATGCCGTCCTTGGCGTAGTAGGATGCAAGATAGCGCGTAAAATTGATGATTCCGCCTTTAATCGCTGCATAGGCTGCAGGCATGGTGAGTTCGGTCCCTTCGTAAATTGAGAAATCCGGACCCACCATTCCATAGGTAGAACCAAGGTTGATGATTGACCCGCGTTTTCGGGATCGCATTGCTTCCGCTGCCTCCCGACAGCACAAGCAATAACTGGTCATTTGGCCGTCAACGGCGTTGCGCCACGAGTCGATCGAAACCTTCTCAAAGGGTAGACCCCAATCCTTGGTCTTCGGGTAAGCACTGTTAACCCACACATCGAGAGTTCCAGCCTTTGACAAGATTTGAGCTATACCTGCGCCTATAGAGGCCACATCCGAGGTGTCCATGGCGACGGCCGAACAACGGAGTCCTTTGGCGGTCAATTCTGCGGCACGCATTCCAGCAATCTCTTGGTTAATGTCGGCGATGAAAGTGTGCGCGCCAAAGGTCGCGAGACCTTGCGCCAGCGCGTAACCTATCAACCCAGCCCCGCCGGTCACAACTGCAACCCGGCCATCCAAATTGAACATGTCTTTCACGTTGAAAATCCTATGTAAGTTGAGATGACGCGGTTGTCCGGGCAGATTTCGTCGATTCCAAGTGAAAGCTCGGCTCTTCTGTTCAGGTTGTATGGGCTTTTAAGACCGGTTGAAGTATGCGTGGTGGCGCGTGAGTGCCCTCACACTTGAGTGAGGGCACACCGGAAAGAAATTGATACGCTGTGCAAAGCTAGCACGTGGCGGCTGGTTACGCTTCAGCCGGAGGGCGTAGGATCTTGCGTGTTACTTTTCCAGTTTCGGGATCGAGCACAGAAACTGTTGTTGTCCCATAAGCATTGTTAACTGCCGCGCCCACTGCCGACAGTGCCTGAATCGGGAAAGTGTCGTCGTTCAAGACATACTGCCAGTAGTGGAAGGGTTCCTCCACATCGAAATTGTCATAGTGATACGTGCCAGCGGTAGTCCGCAGAGCCAGCCATGGTTGAGGACCAAAAGATGGCGTGCTTGTCCGGACCTCCAGCAAATGTTCACGCTCGCCAATCTGTCGAATCGACATATCCAATTCGCATGGAGGTTGTGGGGCAAGCCCAAGTGCGCCGCGCATTGCATCGATGGCTTCAGCAAACTTGAAGTTCACGTCCGGATAGTCCGGCGCCACCGCAGTTAATAGTTCTCGGACGTGCTCGACATCCGGTCGGATATCACGGAAGTCATGATTGGTGAATGCGAGAACTGCGGGTTTTCCGGATCGAGCTTCGTCAAAGGCTTGTCGAACATCTCTCTCTTCCAGCAACCGGAACCGCGTGCCAACATTGAGGCATCGACCAATCCAGCGGCGGCAGGCACCTGGACTCTGATAGTCGTCTGCGGCCGGCTGATAAGGCGCCCAGTTCCGCGGCGCTCGACGCCAATCCCCCAATCGTCCGCCATCAACGTTGAATTGGGCACGATCGGCTTCGTTCGGGACCATAGACTGGTTTGAATAGTCAAATGGCACAAACTGCTCCAAAAACCAATGACTATCGGGCCGAATAACATGAAATCCAGGCCGATTAGCTACTGGAAACCACTGACGGTCAATGATTCGGCGACTAATTACTTGAGGTAATGCCGTTGACGAAGCCCACCAATGAGTGGCGCAACGGTGAGCTTCCCCGCGAGGTGGATGGGGATGAAAATGGAAATGGATCCCGTCCTCTCGAGAACCAGTTTGGCGAAGAATGGATTGGTAATGGTCAAACACGTTGTGATAACCAATGTCTCGCCGTCGCGGATTGATATCGTAGTCAACGTGGTCGACACAGAACCAGTTGTAGACCCAGCCGCCACCCGAGGAATCGCGCATACGAGTTCGAAACGACTCGGACATTGCGTCACGCAACATCAGGTCGATTTTGTCCCAAGTATCGTTGTAGGCGAGCAGTTGGGGTGCTGCCATCTTTTGTATGGCTGCCTCGGCCCCTCCACAATCTACTTTGCCTTCCTGGAGTCGTCGCAACAATTCCACGCTTGGTTCGAAATCAAGGTGAAAGATCTCGCGGATACGCTCGAATGTGGCTTCGACAGATTCGTGGAGTGGTCCTTCGGTATCAAGGCAATGGACGACGTAAACTGTATTTGACATTGGCTCACTGGTTTGTTTGAGATTTTTGTGCAAGGGTTCTGTCAATGGTTTTTGCGGGCACACCGACAACCGTGACGCCGGGGGGCACATCTTTAATAACGACGGCCCCAGCGCCGACGACGCTGGCGGCGCCAATGGAGATTCCTTGGATGATACATGCCCCTGTTCCGATATGCGCACCCGCTTCGACACGGACGCCACCGGAAAGAACTGCCCGCGGGCCAATGTGAGTGTGTGCGCCCACCATGCAATCGTGATCAACGATGGCACCCGTGTTGACGATGGCGTTGGACCCAACTCTGCTTCCAGGCTGGAGCACCGCGCCCGCCATGATCTGGACTCCGTCTTCAATTTGCGCTTCAGGAGCGATGATGGCCGAGGGATGTATCACGGCCGCAAAGCGATATCCCTCACGGGTGAAGCGATCGTAGACCTCCTGGCGCCTTGCCGTGGAACCGATAGAACCCACGCCATTCACAAGCCGCACATCACCCGGTGCATGAAGCAATACCTCAGCGTCGCCCCCGCAGCATTTGCTTCCGAGCAATGGAGGTGCTGCTGGGTCCAAGTCAACGAATCCGAGGATCCTCCTCCGGCAGAGTAAAAGAGCGCTTACCAGAACCTTCGCGTGTCCGCCTCCCCCGATCACGATCACCGGCAGTTCCAAAGTGTCCATCTCTCCACTACTGCAAGTGGCTCCAGTTGAGGACCTGATCGGCCATCATGTCGGATGCAAGCCGTCGTCCGAGCGCGTAGCCGATTTCGTCTGGACGAATTCCGGTGCCGGGCCGTTTCGCATCCAAGTCTGACTCAGTCAGCATGTGACCGCGTTGCAATTGCCGCGTGGTTACCAGACTTCGGCGAAACTTCTGCCGTTTTTCGATTTCTGCAGCACTCACTGTCCGTTTGCTATCTCCGAGAGCCGTAACGATGTGTCTTCCCTCTTCGACAATGGTTTTGAGTTGTTCAGGATTGGCCGAGATCGCGTGATCCCATCCTTTCATGTCCTGATCGAGAGTGAAATGTTTTTCAATCATGCACGCGCCAAGTGCGATGGCAGCGAGCGGAATTGCGGTTCCCAATGTGTGATCGCTAAAGCCTACCGGCACACCGAAGGCCTGCTCGAGAGCGGCCATGTTGCGCAGATGAATGGTGGCATAATCCGGGGGGTAGATCGACACACAATGCAGCAGGACAATCTGATCATTGCCTTCGGCACGCACTGTTTCAACGGCTCGCTCAATTTCGGCCAATGTAGCCATCCCGGTGGAAATAATTACGGGGCGTTGTTTGCGCGCAATGTGCTTCAAGAGGGAGAGATGGATGATGTCCATCGAAGCGATCTTAAATAACGGCACATCAAGCTTCTCAAGAAGATCCGCTTCCTCAACGGCGAACGGCGTTGAACAGAACGCGATACCACGAGACCTGCAGTAGGCAGCAGCTTCGACATGTTGCTCGGCCGTGAACTGGTAAGCGGTCACCATTTCCCGCAACGACCCGAAGTGCTTCCTCTTGTCGGAGTAGGAAGTATTGCGAGCGTACTCTTCTTCGGCTATGAGCGATTTGTCAGTCCAGGATTGAAACTTGACTGCTTGTGCGCCCGACTCAGCGGCTGAATCGATCAATCGGCGACATAGATTCATGTCGCCATTATGATTTGAACCGATTTCCGCGATGATATAAGGTG
>DATAYL010000402.1:0-5518 GCA_036272575.1 Bryobacteraceae bacterium
ATATAATCTTCGGACTGTCGGCTGCGCCCGAGCATGGGCGTTGTGCCTAATAACCCCAGAAGATGCTCGGACACGGCAACACTCCAGATCTGATCTGTAGCGCCGGCGCGTCAACCCATGCTAACGAACTCATCGCGACACGCCACTAGTCCCCTTTTCGAAAGTGACTCGGCCTCTACTTGCTCTCTTGCCTCAACTTTTTCTCGCCGAGTCACTCCCGAACAAGGCTTATAGTTACTCAGAGGGCTGGAAGCTGCTGAATAGATTTTCACAGTAGTCGCGCCGCGGCGGCTGTGGAAAAGCAGCCGATCATCTTCGCCACTTTGGCGGAGCTGCCAGTCATCCCCGCTGCTACGAATTGATCAAGGCGACACACGATGTCTCTCGTTAGAGGTCCGAGCAGCGGGTACATTTTGTTTCCTGAACGAATACTCAGATGTTGTCTGGACTCGCTATCAGACTCGGCTATAAGGCCTTCGCGGAAACAAAACATTCTTTGAAGGAGGAGAAAAGAGGAATGGGCAACGAAGTTGTCGCGGACTGTGAATTTGCCGCTTTTGTAGGGATCGATTGGGCCGAGCAGAAACATGTACTTGCGCTACAGGACAGGCAAACAGGTCGAATTGAAATTGGCGAGATCGAGCATACTCCGGAGGCCGTGGACGCCTGGGCGATGGAGCTGTCGCAGCGTTACCAGGAGCGCCCCATCGCAGTTGCACTGGAGCAGGTCCGCGGATCATTGGTGTTCATGCTTACGAAATACAAACATCTGGTCATCTTCCCGATCCATCCAGCAACTCTAGCCAACTATCGTAAGAGCTTTCGACCGTCCGGTGCAAAAGGCGATCCGCATGACGCCGGCTTGTTGCTCGATCTTCTTACTCGCCATCGCGAGAAGCTGCGGCGCATCAATCCCGATATTGCGGAAACGCGGACCCTTCGTTTCTTGGTCGAAGAGCGGCGCAAGCTAGTCAATGAGCGGATACGGTTCTCGCAGCGGCTTAACTCCCATCTCAAACTGTATTTTCCTCAGGTGTTGAATTGGTTCTGCGACATTGGCTCGCAAATCGCGGAACACTTCCTCGAGCGATGGCCCACTTTGGAAGCGCTACAGAAGGCCAAAACAAAAACACTCGAACGCTTCTTCACCGATCACAATAGCCGTAGCCCCGACAAGATCAAAACAAGACTGGAAGAGATCCGACGCGCGGTTACAGCAACTCACGATTCAGCTGTGATTACCGCGTCGTCGGCCGCCGCATTGGCACTGGTTAGAATCCTACGCGAGTTGCGGAATGCGATTTCCTCATACGATTCGCAAATCGAGAAGCTCGCTCAGGCGCATCCTGATTTCGTCATCTTCGATTCCTTCCCCGGTGCAGGTGCCGCCATGGCACCACGACTGATCGCTGCTTTCGGAACTTGTCGCGACCGATATCGAACCGCTCATGAGATTCAGTGCTACAGCGGCATCGCCCCAGTCGTCGAAAGCAGTGGAAAGCAGCACTGGGTTCACTATCGTTGGTCCTGTCCGAAGTTCTTGCGCCAGACCTTTCACGAATGGGCACTTCACTCGATGGCGTCCTCAGCCTGGGCGAAGAACTACTACAAAGAACAGCGTGCCAAAGGTAAATCCCATCACTCGGCTGTTCGAGCATTAGCTTTCAAGTGGATTCGTATTCTGTTCCGCTGCTGGCAGGATCGCAAGCCGTATAATCCAGCGCTGTATGAGAACGCACGTCAAAGTCGATCACGCGAGCCAAAGGCATGCACCTCGCCTGTGAACATCGAGTGGAAAACTCGCTCCGGATTTAGCAAACTTTCTCGCGCTGATTCTTGACTGACAAGCTCAGATGTCTAGCGACTACACGTCAAAGTGGATTTTCAGAATGATTGGCGCCGTTGATCGTTTGTGCGAACGCGGGCGCTGACGTCCAACTTGGACGTCGGCGGGCAATCATGTGGAAGTAACTGGGAACAACGTTGTGTATCCAGGCTCAGATAATTAGCGGACTCCGAGACGCTGGAGGATAAAGCGCGCACGGTCTTCTAAGGAGACACAGGGGAGATCGACCAGAGTATAGCCGAGTTGCTGATAGATCGCTCCAACGTCGTTGCCGAACTTGCGCGCTACGGAAAACGGCACCGTGCGCTCGTCGTCGGTACAATATATCTGCTCCCAAGCTGGCGCGATGAATACCTGGGGGTTGTAACGATAGAGACGGGCGGCATACTCACCCGGCGAGAATTCGAAGCCGAAAAGTGCAGCGTACCCAAGAATATCTGGTATTCCTCGGTCGAAGAGAATCGGTCCCGCCAACGCATCACTTTGCTGGTATGTATCCAACATGCGGGATAACATCAACTCGACGAAGAGGCGCGGATCTCTCTCCGGGAGTCCGTTTCCCTAAATGCTTCGTTGTTGGGCCAGTATCGGTCGAGCCGGTTCAACGACTCCCTGAATACCACGCAATTGCAGATGCTCCAGCAGTGTGGACTTCCCGCTGCCGAAGGCACCAGTCAGTAGGAAAAAACGATCCTTGAACACAGCGAACGATGCTTCCGGGAATGCAGTCTCGCGCTATTCCGATAATGGCATGCCCGGTTTCCCGATCAGGTCGGCTTATGGCATAAAGGCGGCACCTGAGCGTCTAACGGGCAAGCCATTACGGAATGGCGACTTGACGCTCAGGTGGCGACCTGCGACGATTCTGTGATGGAAGTAGGACTCTTGCCCAACCCGTCTGCATCGTCAACTTTCCGGCTCGCCTCCTTGCTCCTCCCGCTGTGCCGCGCTCGGGAAGATGCGAACCTGTCGGCGCTTTGTAAGGAAGGCGAGGGCCCACTGCGAGAGGACGAAAAAGCGGTTAGCGAAGCCAATCAGGAAGTAAATGTGCACGAGCACCCAGAGCATCCAGGCGATAAATCCGGCAAAGCGCACAAGGCGTAGATCAGCGACCGCATAAGTACGGCCGACGATGGCGAGATCGCCCTTATCCCAATACCAGAACGGCGGCGGTGGCTTTCGTCGAAGGACGCGGCGACGAATGACCCGAGCGACGTATCTGCCTGCCTGAATTGCGGGCTGCGCAACGCCGGGCATCATGATTGGATCTTTTTCCTTAATGCCAAGCAGATTCCGCGCCGGGGCGACAACGTGAGCTGTATCGCCGATAACAAACACCTCCGGGTGGCCAGGTATCGAAAAATCGGAAGTAACGATGACTCGCCCGGATTTGTCCGTGGCCGCGCGTAGCCAGCGTCCGGCGGGCGAGCCCAGCACCCCGGCACTCCAAAGCACCGTACTCGCGAGGACCCGTTGGCCGCCGGCAACAATACCCTGGTCATCGACCAGGGTGACGCGTGTGCTGGTGTGGACTTTGACACCAAGCCCCTCCAAGTGACGTTGCGCCTTGGCCGAAAGCGCTTCCGGATAGGCGGGCAATACGCGCGATTCCGCCTCGTACAGCAGAACCTGCGTCGCGCGTGGATCAATATGGCGGAAATCGTGGGCCAACGCCATGCGGGACATTTCCGCCAGGGTGCTGGCCATTTCCACTCCGACCGTTCCAGCGCCAACCAGCACGAACGTTAACAACTGCTGAATCGCTTGCGGCGGGGCGTCACCGAACGCGGCGAGTCTCTCGGCGCGCTCAAAGGCCAGTAGGATCTTGCCGCGGATCTCGTCAGCGTTCTCCAACGATGTCAGTTCGGGAGCGACCTTCTGCCACTCGTCATGCCCAAAGTAGTTGTATTGAATGCCAGTGGCGAGGATCAGGAAGTCGTACGGTAGATCATGCTGGAACAGGCGGACCCGGCGTGCCTGCGGATCGACGCCGATGACCTCGTCCAGCAGCACCTCGACGTTGTGCTGACGGCTCAGGATGGACCGCAAGGGCCCTGAAATTTGGTCGGCAGAGAGCAAGCCCGTAGCCACCTGATACAACATCGGGCGAAACAGATGGTAGTTTCGCCGGTCAATGAGCGTGATATTCACGCGAGCGCCAGCCAGGCCGCGTGCGGCATAGAGTCCGCCGAAACCACCGCCAACAATCACCACGCGAATAGGATCTGTGGGCAAAGCTTTCTCCCTGCGTCTACTTTGTGGAAGTGGACGATGTCTAGTTGCTAGTTGTTGCCTTCGCGTCTTTTCGTTTTTCGCTTGGCTGGGCGTGCAGCCAGTCCTCGAAGCGCGTCTCGCCGAGTCGCGCATCGTCGTTAGGAACCAGAGCCCTCTCGCTCACCGCGATCCCGTAGTAGCGCGCACGCGGGTCGGAGATTGCCTTGCGTGGATCGTTGCGTGCAGCCAGGTCCCGCCGGACGAGCTCGTCCAGACGAAACGGTTCGGGACCTCCGATTTCAACGGTGCCATTCACCGGTGGACCCATTACGATTCCGGCTAGTGCACTGGCGACGTCATCGGCTGCCATAGGCTGGATGAGTACTGGAGGCAGGCGTACCGTGTTGCCCTCCGCGGACAAATCAGCGATCTTCTCTACGAATTCAAAGAACTGCGTCGCACGGACGATTGAGTACGGGATTGCGGAGGCTTTGATTAAGTTCTCCTGCGCAATTTTTGCGCGGAAGAAGCCGCTTTCGAGCAGACGTTCTGTTCCTACGACTGACAACGCAACGTGATGTCCCACGCCTGCGCCCGCTTCATACTTGAGGAGGTTGCGGGTTGACGTCTCGAAGAACTTCAGCACTGCCGCATCCTCCCACGAAGGGGAGTTCGTTACATCGACGGCCACGGAGGCGCCCTTCAGTGCATCCGCGAGTCCGTCGCCGGTGAGGGAGTTGACGCCGGAACTGGGCGATGCCGCTACTACTTCCTGCCCGTGCTCACGAAGCTTTTCGACAAGTTTCGATCCGATGAGTCCAGTACCGCCAATTACTACGATTTTCATGATTGTCCTTTCGTGCTTTGACCGCGGCAACTCTAAAATTGCCGGCTATTCGCTAGGACTGAACGGCCCTCGCTTTGTGAAACGATGCTGGCTCTCAGCTGCTTTCAGATGCTGTTGATCACCAACGGCACGAACCGGCCCCGATCAAGCCAGCATCTCGACCGCTGTCACACCTGGCAATCCCGCTCTATCAGATCTGGCAACTCACCGCTGAGCTTCTATCCGAAGATCTAGTCCAATTATCGGCTTCCGGTTGGCCGAGCACAAGGCGCATTCTCCCGGAGATCTCGCAAAGTATGCCAGCCAGCGTGAACGCAGCATCGAGCAGCGCAGTCCGACATCTATAAGCGCCATCGCTATGAAAATCTTGCTCTAAAAACGATTTATCTGACAGTTTAGAGTTCAGGCGTGCGGGCATGGTCCTGCGCATGCTTGCTACTGATCGTCACCTCAGTCCCGATCCGAAAGGGAGGCGCGCTAGCTTCAATCTCCTTCACGCCGACTTATAGTCGAGCCAAGGAGTTGGCTCAGTGTGGATAGATATCAACAGTCGTCGGTCGCCGCGGCTGTGGAAAAGTTCTCCTTGGCTGTTCCGAACCTGTTCCGAGGGG
>DATAYL010000403.1:0-25449 GCA_036272575.1 Bryobacteraceae bacterium
GCTCGCATCAGCTCGATGGCGTTACTGCGGGTCACCACGCCGGGTTTTAATTTATAGTCAAACAGCATCTGAGTTCCATTCATCTGATCTTCGAAATGAACATTTGCGATAGCCGCTGTCAGGTCCTGCTCAATGTGAGCGAGTGCCAGGTCGTGTGTGGTGATTAATCCGATCGCGTTCGAATGCATCAACTCTCGTACAATAGCCGCAGCTCCAATTCTGCGATCGTGCGAGTTTGTACCGCTCAGAAGCTCATCAATCAAAAACAATACCGCGCGCCCTTCTTTGGTCAGATCCACAATCTGCCGGATGCGGCTGATTTCAGCATAAAAACGCGAACGATGGTCCTGTAGGGAGTCATTGATGCGAATCGATGCGCCGATCTGCAGACAGGAAAGTGAGAGCGAGCCTGCGGCGACCGGCGCTCCCGCCCACGCTAACACGCAGTTCAATCCGACCGCTCTCAGCAAAGTGCTCTTACCGGACATATTCGATCCGCTCACAATCAGCAATCGTTGTGTGTCATCCAACGTTAGATCGTTCGGCACGCAGTCAGCGGCCGGCAGCAAAGGGTGCCGCATCTCAAGTGCTTCGAACTGAGCGACAGGCGATTCCAGTAAAGCGGGCGCTGTCCAATCCGGCCGTTCGTAGGCGAGAGCAGCCAACGAAGAGAGAGCTTCAAATTCCGCCACGGCATCAACCCACGATCCGATATACTGCCCGGAACCGCGCCGCCAATTTTCAAACGAAATCGCGAGCTGCTCCCTCCAGAGAACCAGTGATCGAAGTATGCGGATCAGCATATGGTCGCTCGAATCAAGCCAATCGACCAGACGTCCCAGCTGGAAAATGCGTCTGGATGCCGGTGGCCCCGAGGTCTGCAACGCGGCGACCAGTTCGCTCAGCCTTGGAGATGAGAAATTTTGCCGCTCGATATATCCCGTGAGCGCCGAGAAAATCTTGATGTCCCGCCCCGACGATTCTACATTTTCGAGCACGTGATTCACCTTGCTGCGCAACGCAAAGATAAGTGAAAAATCGCAGAGCAGAACCATCAGCAAAGGCCACAGAGGGAGAAAATGACCAAACACACCTACGATCCCCGCCAGGCCGGTTAGCGCCAGCACGAAGCTTAGCGGGCGCAGGAAGGCAGGGAATTTCGTCACGGGAGCCGTGCCCCAAGCGCCTAATGCCTTCACTTCTATATCTGGCCGCACGTCTTCAGAAAGCAGCGCTATATCTTCCCGTAGCCCCAAATTCGGCCGCAATTCGGCTACTGCCTGCTGCCGCTCAAACACTTCCGCGCGGCTTGCCGGTCGAAGCAGCCAACTCGCGAGTAAATCCTCCCCTGGGGTCGTTCGGGTAATCGCCAGCAATTCGAATAGGCTGCCCTTGCCAAATACGTCGAGATCGTCCGCGTAGGGATGCGCCGGATTGCGGTGCCGTTCGCCAGTAAGTCCATTGCCCACCCACTTGTCTTGTAGTCGCAGCAGACCGCGTTGATAATAATCGGCGGCGCGTGTTGCGCGCGCTCGCTGCCGGGTAACTTGCTGATGGCGTATTACGAGGCCCACGAACGCTGCCAGGGGGATCAGCATGCTCCAAGGTGTGATCGCCTTAGTTGCGAAAACGAACCAGGCCAGCACTGCCGCCGCAATTCCAAGAACGAGTCTCCAGTTCCCGATCCGAACAAAGCTTTTCTCAAAGAGAATTTCTTCTGAACGAAACCGGTCTCGGCGTGCCGTGTATTCGGCTTGCGGGTCCATGCAGTCACAGCATAGCCCGCCGACCCTTTGCATATATGCTTATCCTCAAAGAAAGAGATGAAGCGCTCCGGCCTCGCTGATTTACCTCTCCATAACGGCACCGTGCCCCGCTGGCTTTCCGAACGAATGGAAAAACTCGGGACCGCTATTGCCGAAAGCATTGTCTACTCGTACGGACCGACTGAGTTTCTGACGCGGCTAAGCGATCCGTTTTGGTTTCAAGCTCTGGGTTGTGTCGTGGGCATGGATTGGCATTCCTCCGGCATCACAACGTCCGTCATGAGCGCCTTGAAGCGTGGTTTGAATCCGCGGGCTTGCGAATTGGGCATCTATGTTTGCGGCGGGCGGGGCAAACAGTCTCGCCGAACGCCGGCTGAACTCCTCGTTCGCGCGGACCAGCATAGTCTCGACGGTGTCTCTCTGGTTCGCGCCAGCCGTTTGGCCGCTAAGGTCGATAACAATGCGATTGGCGACGGATTCCAGATTTACTTACATAACTTTGTTCTAACCGCCACCGGTGAATGGGCTATCGTACAGCAGGGCATGAACGTGCAGAACAAGACTGCCCGGCGCTATCACTGGCATTCGGCCAACGTACACGATTTCGCCTGTGAACCGCATACCGCGATTGTCGGACCCCACACCGGCATGGTCATGAACCTGGTCGATCGCCGAGCCGGGACCGCGCAACAAGCGCTACTTGAGATTGCCCGGACATCACCTGATTCGACGTTGCGCGAGCTTAGACGTCTTGTCATGGCCACGCACCACGATGTCCGCGTCGAAGACCTCGACTTGAAGCGGCTGGGCGCGGTACTCGCCGTCAGCTATGATCGCCAGCTGAGAGACTTCGCCTCACTGCTGCTGCTCGAGAATCTAGGATCGCGCACTTTACAGGCGCTCGCCCTGATTGCCGAGGTAATCCATGGAGCGCCCACCCGATTCTCAGATCCGGCCCGCTTTTCCTTCGCGCATGGGGGGAAAGACGGCCATCCATTTCCCGTGCCCCTTAAGACATACGACGAATCGCTGGCGGTTTTGCGCCGTTCGCTCGATAAAGCCAAGCTTGGAACTAGTGACAAACTAGACGGGTTCCGTCGGCTGGACCACCTGGTACGCGCTGTGGAAAAGCGCTCGCGGGCCGTCGCGGATTTTAAGCAGGTCATGGAACACGAACGCGCTATTTCTCCGTCACTCGACGGCAGAACAGTCGGCGCTCGCAAGCAAATGTCCCTCTTCTAACCCCTTTTAACTGCTCCAGCCTTCCGGCACGCCTGCTTTCTTGAAAACCTTTATCGAATATTCAAAGCCCATTTTCGCCGCTTGCAAAGGCGGCACGTCTTTCAGCCTGCCAAATACTTCGACGCTTAGTGCATCCGAATAGCCGATCCTTTGCAGCGCTTGCAGAAACCCTGTCAAATTGATCACGCCTTCCCCAGGCAGCATGCGTTGATTGTCCCTGATCTGTTCGGGCGGAAGATTAGGCGCATCGTTAAAATGAACGTGCACAATCCGCTCGCGGCCGGCATCAATGATGTCTTCGGTGGTTGCGCCAGAATGATGCCAGTGCCAGACGTCAAGCAGCAGTCCCACATTCGGTCCGCACTCTTTCGCAAATTCCAACATCTCGTTCATACGCCAGATGAACTCGTGCTTGAACTGTTTGCGCAAGTGTAGCGGTCCAAGAAATTCCAAACCCAACCGGACCTGGTATTTGCTCAAGACTTCAGCGCATTGGGTAAATCGTTGCTTGTATAACGCCCGGAGCTCACTTTTGGGCGTATCGCTCGAAGACATCAAATAGGTCACCATGCGCGGGCATTGGATCGCCGCGGCGAATCCCGCCTGCTTTGGCAGTATCGCCAGCCCCGCCTGGAATGTGGCTTCGTCCTTCCGAAACTCGACCGGAAAATCGATCGCTGCAGGAAGCAGATGCAGCTGTTTGAGCAGTTGGTTGGTCGCTTCCGCTCCTGCTTCCAGCGCAGGTTTCAGCATGACGTCCGTGCCCGGGAAACCAGCTTGCGCGGCGATGCGGGGAAACTCAGGCCATTTCACGCGTCCCGAAAGCAGTACGCTATTAAGCGCCAGGAACATATGGTGGTCGGCAGCGGCAAACAACGGGAAGGCGGTGGCAGCGGCTAACGTCTTGCAAAGGCTGCGCCGGGTGAGAGGGGTTGGAATCACGTCGATTTTGATGATATCGGACCGTCGGCACCACAAGAAACGGATAGCTTGAATCCCATATCCGGACTTAACATCGAAACGTGGAAGCCAAATATATGCAAGTCGAAAACAATTGGGTTTCGGACCTTTGCTCCTATATCCGCGAACAAAGCACGACCGGTGAATCTTTGCAGCTAGGCAAGCTCGCCGAGCGGGCCGGTCTGAGCCCATTCCATCTGCAGCGAAAATTTAAAGCGGCTATCGGCTTAACTCCCAAACAATTTGTAGAAGCCTGCCGGATCGAGGCTTTTAAGAACCACCTGCGCAGTCATAAGTCGGTGACGGAGGCCACGTATGATGCGGGATTTGGGTCTAGCCGGGGCGTGTACGAGCGCACCGACGCACATCTCGGCATGACACCTTCCGCCTATCGTCAACGCGGACAGAATATGGCTATCTCTTACGCATGTGAGCAGACGGCATTCGGGCTGCTGATGCTTGCTGCAACCGACCGGGGGCTTTGCTTTGTTCAACTCGGTGAATCGGAGCAAGAGCTAACCGGCAACTTGCGGAAAGAATTCAGTGCGGCTGAGCTGGTGCGCCTCAACAAACCTTTTCCCGAGCAATTCAATTTATGGATCGAAGCGCTCAATCGCTATCTGGCGGGCCAGTCGACAAGCCTCGAAGAATTACCGCTTGATGTGCGCGGAACCGCTTTTCAATGGCGCGTCTGGCGTTTTCTGCAAACGATTCCAGCGGGCGCGGTACGCTCCTACGCCGAGGTGGCGGAAGCCATCGGCAAACCGGGTGCGGCCCGAGCTGTTGGCCACGCTTGTGCAACTAATCCCGTAGCGCTCGTCGTTCCCTGCCATCGTGTTTTGCGCGGTGACGGTCAACTGGGTGGCTATCGCTGGGGGCTCCAGCGAAAACGAAAATTGCTGGAGCACGAAAGGGCGGTAAACGTGAGAAAGTAATAAGAGGACGGTGCCATGCGAAAAGGCTGCTCATCTACTTACACACGACGCGAAATGTTGGCCACGGGAACCAGCGCGGTAGCTGCGCTCGCTCTCCCACAATTAGGTATTGCGAATACTGCTGCGGCTGGGGCAGCTCCCGCTAGCAGTGTGGCCATTGTCAGATGCCGCGAGTACGCTAATTTCCAGACTCAGCTTTCCAGCGCGTTTCGGCAGATTGGCGGCATCGATCACCTGGTTCGTGGAAAAACAGTAGCCATCAAACTGAATCTCACCGGTAATCCCAAAAATTTTCCGCTAACGCCCGATCTTCCCTACCGTACGAGTGGCGAAACCGTCGCCGACGTAGTTCATCTTTTCGCGAAAGCGGGCGCCCGGCGAGTGGTGCTGATCGAAAGCTTCTTTCCCGCCTCGCAGGATCTTAGCTTGTGGGCGCGTTACGGCATAGACGTGAACGCGATCAATAATCTCGGCACCAAGGTCGAGTGGCAGAATGTCCAGAATCTCGGCAATTACAAACAGTACGTGCGCCTCAAGGTTCCGTGGGGTGGCTACATGTACCCCGCCTATCACATCAATCCCGCATACACACAATGCGACACCTACGTGTCCCTTGCGAAACTTAAGAATCACTGGATCGCCGGCGTCACAATGTCGATGAAGAATAATTTCGGCAATACGCCATGCTCACTGTATGGCAGCGATTGCGGCCCAAGCGGTAATGAAAATCCCACGAAAGAGCGAGGAGACGTGTTGCACTCGGGAACTACCAAAGCTCCCTCGGGGGTTGACGCGGAACTGCACCCAGATTCGCCGCGTTATCCTGGCTACCGTGTTCCGCGCATATTAGTCGACCAGGTGGGGATTCGGCCGGTTGATCTTGCGATCGTTGATGGCGTAGAAACAGTGCGAGGCGGCGAAGGCCCTTGGCTCAAAGGCGGAGTGGAAAAAATGTCTCCCGGCGTGATCATCGCCGGCAGGAATCCGGTCTGCGTCGATGCCGTAGGAATGGCCGTCATGAGCTACGACGTGAAAGCTGACCGCGGACAATCCTGTTTCATTCGTGGAGACAACTCCCTGAAACTGGCGGAAGCCGCGGGGATCGGAACTACCGATTTCAATCGCATCGAAGTGGTTGGACTGCCGATTGCCAAAGCCCGCATCGATTTCGGACCCGGCGCGGTCGGTAAGACCTTGCGCGAATTAAAAAGTTAAAAAAGCCCGAATTTAAAGGGTTTCGCGAGAGTTTTTCCCGTCTATAAAAAAAGGGGCGGATTTTTTGGAAAAAATAGGGCCAAAGGGGTAGCCTGTCTACAGCCAACCATGATGTTCGGCGCGATTGAAGCGGGTGGAACAAAATTCGTTTGCGGCATTGGCGCCGGCCCTGAAGATCTTAAGACGGATCAGTTCCCGACATCCTCTCCAGATCTCACGCTGGATAGGGTCGTCCGCTTCTTCAAAGAAGCCAAAACCAAATTGGAAGGCATCGGAATCGGTTCGTTCGGTCCGGTGGACCTCCATCCCGATTCGCCGAGTTACGGTCACATCACCTCAACGCCCAAGGCGGGGTGGGAGAACTTTGACCTGGTCGGTGCAGTTCAGAAAGCGCTGGATTTGCCGGTGCAGTTTGATACCGACGTTAATGCCGCTTTACTGGGCGAGGCGCAATGGGGAGCGGCCCGGGGTTTGACGGATGCAGTCTACCTCACCATCGGAACCGGCATCGGCGGCGGCGCGTTAGTCAACGGTCAATTGGCGCACGGGCTGGTGCATACCGAGATGGGGCATCTCCGACTGCCGCATGACCGGGCACGCGATCCGTACCCCGGCGGCTGTCCCTATCACGGCGATTGTTTCGAAGGCCTGGCCTCCGGTCCGGCTATTCAGGCGCGCTGGGGCGCCATCGCGATGACGCTCCCGCCAGAACATCCAGCCTGGGCTCTCGAAGCGCAATACGTGGCCTATGGCCTCAACAATCTCACCGTGACGCTATCGCCACAGCGTATACTTCTCGGGGGCGGCGTAATGCAGCAGGCCCAAATATTTCCGATGATCCGTAAAGAGCTCGCACAGTTGTTAAACGGTTATGTCCAGCATCCTGGCCTAATTGGCGCCGGACTTGACCGCTTCGTTCAGCCGCCGCAACTGGGGAGCCGCGCTGGCATTTTAGGCTCGCTCGTGCTGGCACGGCAAGCTGCCAAGGCTGCGCAATCTCCGCTTTCGGCTCTTCCCAGCAGCCGCGCATGAGCATGACCGGAGCGCTTCTAAAAAGCACAATCGTTGCCGCGCTTGGTGGATTATTATTCGGCTTCGATACGGCCGTGATTGCCGGAACTACCGCCGGACTGACTGCTGCATTTTCGTTGACGCCCGCCAGTCTCGGATTAACAGTGGCTATTGCGCTGGTCGGTACCGTCATCGGCGCATTAACGGCCGGCTTCCCAGGAGACCGTTTCGGGCGGCGCGACAGCTTGCGGGGCTTGGCCGTGCTCTATCTCCTCTCCGCTTTCGGCTGCGCCTTTGCCTGGGACTGGTACTCGCTCGTTTTCTTCCGTTTTATCGGCGGATTGGCCATCGGCGGCTCTTCGGTTCTCGGGCCAATGTACATTGCCGAAATTTCACCCGCTAAGCTGCGCGGCAGGCTGGTGGGCTTCTTTCAGTTCAACGTAGTAGGGGGCATTTTGATAGCTTATCTGTCCAACTACCTGATTGGGCGGATGAATTTCGGGGCGGACGAGTGGCGTTGGATGTTGGGCGTTTCGGGCATCCCGGCGTTGTTCTTCTTCGTCATGCTGTTCACCATCCCCCGAAGTCCGCGCTGGCTCGCTCAGAAGTCGCGCATTATGGAAGCGCGTTCGGTGCTGGTAGCGATCGGCGAAGAAGATGTCGAAGGCGAGCTGGAAGATATCGTTCAATCGGTCCATGCGGATCGGGCAGGCGGTCAAGAGCCCTTATTTCAGCCAAAATATCGACTACCAATTTTCCTCGCGGTCGCCATAGGGATGTTCAACCAGCTTTCCGGTATCAACGCCATTCTCTACTACCTGAACGACATCTTCGCGCGCGCGGGCTTCAGTAAGGTATCCAGCGACCTGCAAGCTGTGCTGATCGGCTTCACCAACTTGCTGGCTGTCATCGCCGCTATGTCGATCATTGATCGTGCCGGACGCAAGACTCTGCTTCTTATCGGGTCTGTTGGCTGTGCTCTGTGTCTCGGGGGCGTCGCGGGCGTCTTCCTCAGCAACAGTCACGAGGACTTACTGGTCTGGCTGCTGGTCGGATTTATTGCGTTCTTCTCTTTTTCCCAGGGAGCAGTGATTTGGGTATTTCTAAGCGAGGTCTTCCCGACCACCGTGCGCGCTAAAGGCCAGAGCTTGGGCAGTTTCACCCACTGGTTCATGAACGCCCTCATATCGTTGACGTTCCCCGTAGTTGCCAGCCATTCGCGCGGCGCGCCCTTCGTCTTCTTTTCCAGCATGATGGTCTTGCAGTTCTTTGTCGTGCTCTTTGTCTTTCCGGAGACCAAGGGAATCACGCTCGAAGACATGCACAAGAAATTTGAAGCCGCCTGACCGCCCTCATTTGGATGCCGTCACGCTGGGCGGGGGAGCGACGTTCCGATTTTTGATCCACTGGATGCTTATATTTTGATTGGCTTTGTTGACTGGCACATCCCGTAAATCGGGCATGAAGATTTGCAAGCCGGCCTGGGGCGTCATATGCGTATAGCCGTTCACAAGCTGCGTTTGATAATTCGCTAGATCGAGATCGAACCAGGCATCTTTCGAAATGTCGATCATGATCAGGTCCACATGGTGCATCGTGAGCTTACCGAAATCGATAGTGCCCCCGCTCAGCCGCAGAAAGTTTCGCCACTGCTCCACTTTCTCCACGTCTTGCCTGGCATTTCCGTAAACCTCTTCCAGATCGGGATTCTCAATCTTCACCGCCGTCAGCGTGCCGCGTATATGAGGAGGAGGTAAAAGCTGCTGCGTGTCAAAACGAATGGTATTGCCGGTGACTTTAATGCCGGGAACGCCTCCTCCCTGAAACAGATCCGCAAGCTGCACGTGGAATTTTCCAAGCAAACCCTTCAGCGGTACTTTTAAGATGTCGATCTTCGAGACCTGAAGCTGGATATCGTTCTCCGGCACTGCGCTGAGCGTGCCGCTAATCATGATTGGTATGGGAATGATCTTGTGCAGGGTGCCCGAAATTTTAACCTGTTCGCCGTCGCCTGTAATTTTTATGTTTTTCAACGGGGAACCAGAGGAGGTGTCCTTATTCAGGTAATTGCAAATGTCCCCAATGTTGGCCCGTATAACGCCCGTCTTAATGTTGAGGAAAAAGGATCCGGTGTCATCAAAAGAAGGATCTACGTTCGCTTTCGAGCGCATGAACTGCCCGCGCAGCCACCGCACATATACGCGGAAATCCGGGCCTTTTCGCAAAAGAAGATTATGTGCATAAATATTGGTTGGTTCGACTCCGGAGCCGCCGCTTGGAGTGGGTCCAGTGATTGGTTTTGGGGATGTCGTTGGAACAGCCTGCGCTGTGGGAGCGGGCTTGGCGCGCCATCTAAAAACAAACCAGCCGGACAACACCAAGACCAGGACAATAGCGGAGACTAAGAAAACGAGACGGCTGCGCATGCTAAAGCTATGGTAGGCAACTCCGCCAGTCGATTTTCAGCTAGTAGCCAATCGTTTTTCCCACGGCCATTCACGTAGACTGCGTGCCCGCCACAGATAGGACACGACGCCAAAACCCAGCAGAAGCAGCCCGGCCAGCACATAAATGATCTCGCTAGTGGCCAGAATATAAAGCCAACCCAAGAGCGCGAACACTGCCGGCAATGGATAAAGGGGCATGGAAAAGGGCCGCACGATGTCCTTTCGAAGCCGGCGAATCAGCACAACTGCTACGCATTGGGCCGCAAACTGAGTCAGGATCTGGACGATGATTAACTCCTTGATCAGTTGTTCGAGCGTCAGCAAACAGGCGAGAGCCGACAAGACGCCCATAAACACCACAGAGAACGTGGGGAAGTGCTTGGTCTTATGAACTCGCGCAAAGGCCCGGAAGAAACGCCCTTCGGAGGCTGCCGCAAACGGCACGCGAGTATACCCGAGCAGCACGCAAAAAACTGAAGCGAACGCCACCCAGAGAATGAGCGCCGTCATGAACGCGGCTGCTCGCGCGCCATACAGGCGTTCCATAAAATCAGAGACAATCGCGCCTGATTGCGCCGCTTCTTTCCAGGGCACCACGCCGATGATCGAAAGGCTCATCGCCATATACAGCACTGCCAGAATGGCGATCGAAAGCAGAATTGCACGGGGTATTGTGCGCGCTGGCTGCTTTATTTCGCCTCCGATCAAACACACCGTGAAATACCCGCTGTAATCGTACATGCTGATCAGTGTGGCCGCGCCCAAGCCCGCGAAGAACGAGCTTGTCAGATGGAACGCGCCCACCGGAAAGGCGAAGGCGAGTCCAGGTTGGAAGTGTGTTGCGCCGCCCCAGATGATGATGCCGATCGTCGCCATCAGCCCAATCCAGAAGACTGTCGATATCTTGCCGATCGAGCGGATGTCGCGATAAAGGATCCAAGTAGAGGCGGCACAAACCGCTACGGCCAGTAACGTCTGCTTGAATCCGGTGAGCGCCGGATAGAGATAGCGCGCGTAATCGGCGAACCCAACCGCACCCGAAGCTGCTGTTAAAGGAGCGGACAGCATTACCTGCCACAGAAATAGGAATCCCATCAGGCGGCCCAGCGAATGCGGCCCGAAACCTTGTTGCAGGTATTCGTAAGAGCCTCCCGTGCCCGGCATAGCGGCGCCTAACTCCGCCCATACCAACCCGTCGCATACGGCGAGCAGGGCGCCGAGCACCCATCCCACGAGCGCCTGCGGGCCATGCATGGTCGAAAGAATCAGCGGTATCGTTAGAAACGGCCCGACGCCGACCATCTGCAGCATATTGGCCGACAGGGCAGGGAAGAGGCTCATGCCCCGTTCGAGGCCAGGCGCAGAGTTCTCGGTCGATTCGCCGCGTGTCGGTGGCGGTCGCAATTATTCGCTCGACGCGCCTGTTTTCAACGGCCGCATCTCTACCGTTTTAAAGAAAACCACATCGTCTTTTCCGTGGTTCTGCAACCCGAACCAACCCTTGTCGGGGCGCCGTCCGCGGTCCGGTTCAAAACTCAGCTTTTTGGGTGGTGTCGGATCGCCTTCGGTGTAGTCGGTTACTTTCTGGCGGTTTACCGTTACGATGGTGCGGGGACCATCGAGCCTGATCTCCATGGTGTTCCACTGAGGCCCCGGTTTGCCTGGCTTGGCGAGTGGTTTGGTCAACGAGTAAAGCGTCCCAGTAACGTGGTATTCGTCTTCGCCGCCGCGTTCCGGATGATTGTCGATCTGCACCTCGTAGCCTTTATTCACCGGCATCCAAGGCTCCGTGGGGGCCGTCGGAATGCGAATAAAAACACCTGAGTTATCGTTCTCATCCCGCATGCGATAGACAACCCGGATTATGCAGTCCCCAACCGGGCCGCCGGTCCAGTAAAGCAGTCCCATTCCACCATGCGTGTGAATCAATCCGTCCGGCTCGACAGTCATTCCGCCGGCCCCGACGTGCTTCCAACCGTTCAAATCCTTCCCGTCAAACAACTGTTTCCAGTTATCCGCTTGAGGAGCGGCGGCGAGTGAGGATGCCAGCACCAGGCAAAGCGGCAGAATCTTCATATGGCAAGAATATAGCAATTGTTTCGGCGCTCATTCACACTTCAGTTAGTTTGGGCAAAGATTAAGCGGCGCAGCCGATCTTGTGGTCTGCCCAGGCGGGGCGCACAACTGAACGACTAAGTAGTCTGGGCTGAAAGCCGCCCACGAGCTTCGCTAAAACGTGAACCGCAGTTGTAAATCAATGCGCCGCTGATTGCTGGCGGTGGACTCGGCGCCATAGCCGCCGGTAATGCCGGTCGATTGCAAGAAATAGGGCGAGGTGAGTGCGCCATTTGGCGTGTTCAGATTGGCGTGGTTCAAAATATTGCGCGCGTTGATACCCACTGAGACGTTGTAACGATGTTCGGTGCTGGCAAAATCACCACGGAAGCCGCCCCCACCCCCGCCTCCGTGCCGTCCTCCGCCGCCCGAGCGGGCTCCGCCGGAAGGTCCGGAGAACTTGGTCGTGCCGAATCCCCAGGTTTTGCTCAGGCGCAGATTCAATCCTACGAAGCTAGGACCGGTCGCCGCATTCCGCACAATCATGTTGTTTACGCCGGGCGCCGCGACAATCGGATCCGGATTGAGATAACCAAAAGGTGAAGGATAAGGTGTTGTGGTATCGACAATGGATGGCCGCGCCGTGGGCGTTACCGAACCCTGATCGTAAAGGTCCGTACCCGTGCTGATGTTGTAAGGAATTCCCGTGCGTGCAATCAAAAACGGCGATAATCGAATTCCCCACCGCATCGATATTGATCCGCCTATGAACAAACTCTTCTCGATATTGAGCGAGGAGCGGCCCCAGTCCGCCGCAAAATTGTACGGATTCGACGGCAATGTGCCCAGACCATCTGTGTCGCTATGCGCGTTGTTCCAGGAAAAGCGGCTAAACAGCGTGAGCCATTTCCCTACCTGGCTGTTTACGCCTGCAACCACCTGCGTCTGTTTGAAGGTGCCGTCGGATTCGAAGTTGTAGATGTCGCCAATGTTCCCATATGGCCGGACACCTACGTAGCCGGCGTTCGGCGAACCCGGAGGCAACTGCCCAACGATCGGAACGGGTGCATTGATGTCAACCGTTCGCAACTCGTGAGTGCCACGCGAGTTCACAAAGTTTGCATTGAAGGTTGTATGAGAAAAGAGTTGACGTTCGACAGAAACTGCGGTCTGCATCAAACGAGGCGCCTTCAAATTGCTGTCGATCTGATAGCGCTGCGCCGCATTGGGCGCCGAAGCTGCCGTGAGATCGGCAAGCGGGATGGGGGTGTCGAAGTTCTCGTTATAAATCCCGGGGTTGTTTAACGTGTAGGCCGTTTGGCTTCCTGCCTCCTGGTTATAACGGTAGGCCGACTCTACGTTGGTGATGGCGAAGCGGTCGTAGAAGTAGCCCCAGCCGCCACGGATAACGGTTTTGGGGCGGCTGCTTGGCCCGCGCCCATCCGGCGACCAGGCAAACGCGAAACGGGGCGCCCAATCGTTCTTATCGTTGATGTTGGTCTGCGCTTCCCAACGCAAGCCAAAACTCAGGGTGAGATTCGGGCGAACTTTCCAGTCATCCTGCACGAAGGGTCCGAAATCGAGCTGATAGAAACTCAGGTAAGGATTCCCCACATTCACCTGGTACTTGGAAGGACCATATCCCAAGGCGGTAACTGCCTGGCTTGACATTCCGCTCTCCAGTAATCGCTCGGTCAAGAGGTACTGGTCGATCGACAACAATTGTACTGTCTGTCCGGGAATCGGGGTCAGAGCCGCGCTGAGCTCAGGAAAGGTGCCGCCAAGGAACGAATAGGTTCCGTTAAAGCTTTTTGGGCTGGAGTCGGACAGGTTGTCTGCGCGAATTCGAATGCCTGCTTTAGTAGTGTGCGAACCCCAAGTGATCGATGTGTAGTTCTGCAATTCGTAATTGTTCTGCAGATCGAATGTGTTCGGATACCCAGCGGCACTGTAGCCCGAACCTCCGGCGGTAAACGCCTGTCCTACCGAGAGCTGCGGCGCGTTGCTCTGACTCGCTTCCGTCGTGCTCTCGCGATCGAACTGAAAATGAGTTTCGTTGATCGCCTTGGCGTTGAGCACCATCGTATCCACCGCTTGAAACGTCTGCTCCACCACCGACGAGCTATAGCCGCTGCTTGGATAATTCAGGGTGCTCCCGTTAGCCGAAGTTACCGAAAGCGCGGGAATATCGAAGGCGCTAATGCCGGTCACAATGTGCTCGTTATCCAGCCAACCGTAGCGGAAGCTGAGCGTATTGTTTGAACTGAGCTGATAGTCGATGCGCGGACTGACGGTAGTCCGCCTCTGTGGAGTCGAATAGTAGTTCTGATAAGACGAATATCCAAGCAGCCCGTTGTTGGGCAGGCTTGCCGTGATGATTCCGTTATCGTCGATGTTGCGTCTCTCCACATCGAGAAAGAAGCTGGCCTTCTTTGTGATTGGGCCGCTTACATTTCCTCCAAATAGCTGCGTGCGGAACGGCGGATTGACCGACAGAAACGGATTGCGCGAATCCCAGATGTCGTCGCTGATGTTGTAGTAAGCCTGCCCGTGAAATTTGTCCGAGCCGGGCTTGGTAAAGATCTGGATGCGTCCATATCCGAGCTTGTCGAATTCGGCGGAAAAGGGGTTGGAATTGATGCGAATCTCGCGTATCGATGCCTTTGGCGGCAGGCGGCCTCCGGTAAACCCGTCAATGAAAATCTGGTTGCCGCCCGGTCCCGCCGATGGACCCGCGAGTGCCGTCAGGTCGGCTTCCATATCATCAGGATCATCCGGCAGGGCGTCCAGATCTTCTGGTTTTAGAACAAGAGCGCTCGTATTGTTAGCCGCGTCGGTGCTGACCACATTGGTAGTCGTATCGGTCACCGTCACGGTCTGCTTTTCCGTCTGTACCGCCATGACGATGTTGGCGGTCCTCGATTGCCCGGACGCAAGGCTGATGGCTAGCGGCGTTTGCTGCTCGAGGCCGGTAAAGGCGGCAGACACGCTGTAGGTTCCCGGCGCAATTCCATGGAAGGCATAGCTGCCGTCGCCGCCAGAAACAACTGTGCGCGTACTGTTATTGGCGTCGGTCAAGGTGATCTTCGCGCCCGGCACCACTGCGCCGCTCGCGTCCTTCACGGTACCTCGTACCGTGCCATTGCCGGCCGGAATTGTGCGCTGCGAAGGTACTTGCCCGCTGGAAGCTGCGGGAGCTGCTGTCTGAGCACCCAGTAGCGCCACCCCGACCATGGCAGCCAGTAACACACGTAGACCCCTTGAAATCATTCACTCTCCCCAAATAGTTGATTAGAAATGCGCCTGTTACTGCGGAGTTGACATCTCGCCGAGGCCCCAATCCCCGCCCGCTGAATCGCCTCCGCGCCCGCGCGCGGCTGAACTGGTTTGCAAGATCGGTTCCACCCCCGCAATCACGTTGCTGGCGACCAGCTCTGTATCGCCTGTTCCCGCTAATACGCCCGAGACCACTACCGCGTCGCCTGGCTTTAAGTCGGCTAGCGAGATCTTCGGCAGGCGTTCGATCATCCCTGAAATATCCCCACCTTGGCCGCTGTGCATGCCCTGGCCCATGCCCGGTCTGCCTCCACTACCAGGGCCTTCTCCAGCCGGTGCTCCCGCTCCGGGCCCGGGACCACCGTTAGCAGGCGGCGCACCGCTGCGCGCTCCAGCTCCTGCACGCCGGCTCAAACGAGCGGCCAACTCAGGCGGCAACCGGTGTATCGCCGACTGATCGTTGAGCGTGATCGTCATTGGTTTTTTTGAAGCCAGATCTCGAATCACAAGCTGTTTGCCGTCTGGCGCCAACGAAACAATGGTTCCATTCAAAACGCGAAAGGCGCCCGAATAGAGCTTGCGGGCGGTGATCGTGGACCCGTCGGGGTTCGCATCGCCAATCACGCGGACATGGTCGCCCACCTCTATCTGGCTGAGCTCGGAGCGGGCGGGCGCGCCGGGATTTTCCGGTGAGTACCGGGTAAACTCCGTTTGGGGCGAAGTCTGAATTACACTTTGTTTCGGACCTTCCGTCGATCGTTCGTTTATATTGACCGTACCCTTGCTCGCATCGATTCCGGTTACTACTCCCGCCGTGCTATGTTGCCACTCGGCCGCTTGCGCTGCGTGCGCCTGCTGCAAATCGCGGCCCGACATGAGGACGACGCTGCGCGCCGCGATCTTGGCTGCATCTTCGGCTGACTTGAAGCCGCGCACGTCTACCCGGTCGCCGACCGCCAGTTCGTCAGGGGTAATACGGGTCGCCGTCTTCAAATCCTTTGCGCCCGGCGGAACTTTGAGGAGAGTCTTTGTGTCGGCCAGCAAAACAGTTTGCTCAGCCCCCGACTTATCGTCTTTCACAACGACGCTGTGCGTTGCGGCATCCATCGAGACGATGGTGCCCAGGACATGCTCAGTCGGCTTAACGGGCGGCACAGCGGCAGTTTGGCTCGCCCCGTTAGAAGCCAAAGCACAAAGAATAAACAAAATCGGGTATAGCTTCGTCATGGAACTGTCCTTTGAGCTCTACTCTTCGCAGCTTATTGCGGAGGCGAAGTCTAGCAGACAGAAGTTACCGAAGCGATAAAGGATGAAGCGATAAAGGATGAAGCGATAAAGGATAAAGAAGGAATGGAAAGGAAAAAGGCAGGTGTGCTAATTGGGGCCGCCCCATCTTAGTAAACGCTTCTAGTAAAAAGATGGTCGGCGGCCCGGGAGTAGATCAGCAAGGATTTTAGGCAGCGTTAACCAGCATATCGTCGGACATTTCTTCGCCATCGGCCTGGTGCCGGTCAGCCTGCTCCTGACACTGGATGCAGTATGGCGCCCATGGCACTGCCGCCAGTCGCTTGGGACTGATCTCCTCTTCACAGTGCAGGCAAATGCCAAACGATCCATCTTCAATGCGACGAAGAGCGGAGCGAACGTTGCGAAGCAAGTTGGACTCGCGATCTAAATTGCGAATAGCCAGCTCACGCTCAGAGGCATGTTGCACTTCATCCAACGCGTCCGCACTTTTTTCAATCGCGATGGCGTCGCGATTCCGCACAATGTGTTCCAACTCGTCCTGCTTCATTTGCAGGATCTTTTTGAAGTTGTTCATCTCGTTCTTCGTCATTTTATTTTCTCCTTAAAACCGACCAGCTCGCTCTCTTGTAAAATTGGTTCGAAGCAGCCGAGTCTTCCGTTTAGACGTAACACTGTTCTAAAAGGTTCACCAACCGTATCACAAATTGCCGTCGCCCAGCAGCGAAGGATTACCAGTACTTTGTCGGCAGATTGTCGTTAGAGCAGGCCCCTGCCGATTTGCGCAAGATGTCTCTCGTCCGATAAGCCGGCGCTTTTCGGGTCTTCGAATCATAGCATGACCTTTATGCAATTTGGTACCCATTCAGTCGCGCTTTCCTCATTCCGCCGTCCGATGAGTGTAGGTACGAAAAATCGGAAAAAATTCTCAGCGCAACCGGGAAGAAAATCACACTACCCGGTAAGTATGGAAGCCTATGTTCTTATTAGCATCTGAGTGGCGCGCGCCAGCGAATTGGGGTTAAAGCGAGATTAGTAAGACGCCCCGGCGATTTCGATACGGTCGCTGGTGAGCATTGCCATGAGCGGCGATGCGACACGCAGGAGTGCCTGCGCCACAATCAGCGTCCGATTTTCGGTGGTGATTTGACTGGAACAGCTTACTAGTTCACGCGCAGGCGATGCTTTTCTTTCAAAACCAATTCGTCAAAGATCGCCAGGACTTTCTTTCGATAGGTATACATCTGGCGCAGCGAATCTCGAAAGCCTTCTTCATATCGCCGTGGGTGCAGCCACTTATTCAGCAGAGGGCGCGGTACGTCGATGTCGCGGCGTAAGTCGTCAGCAGAGTGGCCGCGCAAAAAGAGGCCATAAAAAATCGCCGCTTCCCGTTGCGGGGCAAGTGGATCGAAGTCTTCGCGGCCAATCATACGGTCTCTGCCAAATCCGTATCGTACACCAAAAATCGGACTCACGGACCTCCAAGTCATCAGTCTAACAACGCTGTCAAGTCTCTCGCCTCACCTGCTTTCGCCGCCCGAGAAACGGCGCCAAAGCAGGGGGGAACCTGTCGCTCCCGCGCCCCGCACCTTCCGCTCTCGCCTGATTTGAGGTACGATTTGTGCAAAACATGAAGAGTGCATGACACCTGGAAACCAGAGCCTAAGCGGACGAACTTCCGGCGGCCTGCAGCTGAGCGGCAATATCATCGCCAGCGAGCTTCTCCGGAATATGGAGCTCGGCCGGTTCGAGATGGCTTATGCAATTCTGCTACCTTGCTTCTTCACCGTTTTTCTCAACCCGGCGGACTACGCCAAACTACGCGGGGTGCTGGGGATCATCGGCGACGATGCCCGGCGCGCGCTTCGCGCCCGCGTCAGTGAATTGAACGCTGTGCCGGGAAGTATTGGGCTGCGTAGGGGAACTAAAGCCCAAAAGGAACACCGCATCGCCTGCCAGGAATGGGACATCGAGTTCTTACCCGATCCGGAAGTTCCTGGCGGCGACGTCGAGATCCACTCGGAGCTAAGCGAGACAGCCACGCCTGGTTTTTGCGGCACCAAAACCACCCTGATCGGCCGCGAACCGTCGGTTACGCAACGGATCGGCGACCGTCCGGGCCGGCCGCCCATGAGCGGCACTCCGGTATATGCCGCGCTGCATTTCGAAGATGAGTCCGGTCCGCAAACTTATCTGGTAACTACCAACCAAGTCACTGTCGGCCGTGGTGGCGACGAGCAAGCCGTCGATCTGGTGTTGAAGGCAAACCCTGAGATCTCGCGTGAACACCTGATCATCCGCCGTAATCCAGCCACTGGTCTCTTTACGATCATCGACGCGAGCACTAACGGCACCTGGCTCAATGGCAAGAAGCTCCGCAAAGGCGCCGAAGACCTGCTCCCCAATACCGCACAGATTGGGATTGCCGAAGTGCTTACTCTCGCATTTGAAGTGCGCGCATGAAACTTCTTTATTACGGGCACCTCCCGTTCATCATTTTGTTCGTGATCTTTACGCTGGTCTTTGCCTGGAGGGCTTGGCGCGATGGTCGGTAATCGTACGGCGTGCTTCCCTCTGCGGGTCGGATCTGCCACTCACACCGGTCGCGAAAGATCTACCAACGAAGATCGGCTGTTGGCGGATGCCGAGCAGGGCCTATTCCTGATTGTCGACGGGATGGGCGGACACGCTGCCGGCGAGGTTGCGGCGGAAGTTGCCCGCGATGTTATCCGTGGCAGCTTTGAGAAACGCTTGTCGGACCCTGAACCGGCCATCCGGCGGGCCGTTACGGAAGCTAATAACCAAATCTATGCGCTGGCCGAGCAGAACCCGGCCTGGCGCGGCATGGCCTGCGTACTCACTTTGCTGGTGGTCGAGCAAGAGTCCGTCGCCTGGGGGCACGTGGGCGATTCGCGTCTCTATCGTTTCTCTGAAGGCAAATTACGCAAGCTCACGTCCGACCACTCGCCGGTCGGACTACAGGAAGAGCAGGGATTGCTAGCCGAGAGAGCTGCCATGCGCCACCCTGATAGAAACCAGGTCTTTCGCGACGTCGGATCGAAACGGCGCAGTTTCGACGAAGTCGATTTCGTCGAAACAAGCACCATCTCCTTTTCGCCCAACGACGCCTTTCTGCTATGTAGCGATGGCCTGAGCGACGCGTTGACCACGGCTGAGATCGCTGCTCTGATCAGCAGTTGCGGCACCGACCCGCAAAGAACGGCGCAGAGCCTGGTAGCTGCTGCGAACGAACGCAGCGGCGCGGATAATATCAGTGTGCTGTTCTTGGCCGGTCCGGAGTTCGAGTCTGGCAACGAGTCTCGGTTGCTATCGCGGCATGCTGTGACGCGCGTGCGGCTGGTTCGAAAGCCGCGCCTCATCGACCGCATTTCGGCACAATTGAAGGAATGGATGCGCAAATGATCCTGGAGCGCGAAGATCCTCCTATCCAACACGAAAGCTTCGGCAAGTACGAGCTTCTTCGACGGCTCGGACGCGGCATGGCAGATGTATACCTCGCGTACCATCCGGACTTGAACCGTCGCGTTGTCCTGAAAATTATCGAGAGGGCTTCAAACGAATCCAACACGCTCTCGATCGAGGCGGAGCGGCGCGGCGCCGAACTGCAGCGCAGATTACACGACCGCGATAAACGGGTTCTCGAGATCTATGAAACCGGCGAACTGGGCGGCTGCTTTTTCGTTGCCATGCAATATTTTCCCGGCCGCACTATCGCCGAAATGCTGCGCGCGGAACGCATCCTCGAGCCCGTGCGGGCCGCCCGTCTGGCCGCCGAGATTTGCAGCCAGCTCAGGACGCTGCATGGCTTCTTGTCCACTCCGCTGCAAAAGACTGCGGTCGTCCATGGTGACATCAAGCCATCGAATATTCAGGTCGGTGCGCACGACGAACTCCGGCTGCTTGATTTCGGAATTGCCAAACTCATCCGCGCCGGACAAGATCTCACTCATCATCAGTTGGGCAGCCCGAGTTACTGCTCGCCCGAGCGCTTGCGAAACTCGCAGGTTGACGTGCATTCCGACCTATGGGCGCTGGCCGTCACCTTATATGAAATGCTGGCCGGCGTGCCGCCCTTCCAGGCACAAGATACGCGCGAGCTCGAGCGGTTGATTCAGGCTCGCCGCTCGTCTCTGCCGCTCCCGGCAACTTGTCCGCCCGCTCTTAAAGCGATCCTGGCGAAAGGCCTGGCTTCGGATGCCAAAAAGCGTTATCGCTCGGCTGCAGAACTGGAGGGCGATCTCAACGCATTCCTCTCCAAGCATCCGCCGAAGCAAGCTTCGGTTCAGACAACCGTGGTCCGGGTTAGCGAGAATGTGCCGCGGGCCGAGCATCCGCCGGCGGTTATCAAACGGCCGCGACAGGATCATGCCACTTTAGCCATCGCTCTCCTGGCAGGCTTACTCGCGGGACTGTTGCTGCTCATTCCGGCCACGTATTACTTCCAGGCCCGCCGTCTCAGCCATACACTTTCTGCTCCCAAGGATTATGTTCAGTCCGATCCAAGTCTTCTTGCCGCGGACTGGCAGCTCTACCAATCGCTCAAGAACAAGAGCTCTTTCAACAGCCGGTTCTTAGACGCACACAAAATAGCTCAGATCCTGCATCGCAACCTCGCGAATTCCGCCGCGGGTCTCATCACCCGTTTCCGGCAATCTTCCAGCAGCACGATTGACCGCGGCGCATGGTTGCAGGCAAAGCGCTGCCTGCTCTACGCTCTCGCCATCGAGCCGAACGATAGAAAGAGTGTGGGCGAATTGCACCTGTGCAATGGGTACCTAGCGCTCAGCGCAGACCAGGCGCAACCAGCCTGGGCGCTCGGATTCCGCGAATTTTCACGTGCCGCAGCTTTTCTGCCCCGTTCGGCCGATCCTACACTCGGTCTGGCACGCATCTATTTCTACGGTTGGCACAACGTGGGCGTTGGGTTGGCCGAATTGCATCAGGCACAGCAGACCGGGTATCGACTCGGACCGCGCGAGATCGAGGAAGAAGCGGATGCCTACCTCTACCGGGCCGATCACAATTTGCAACGCGCGGCGCAATCTTCGGGTGCATCCGCGGACCAGACGGCCAACTGGCTGCGCATCGCGCACGGTGATTTGGAACGCGCCCGCAACCTGTATGAACCGATCGCAGGCTTCGATGGAGTAGACAATGCTTTACAGAAGGTCGGCGCCGATCTCGATCAGGAAGCTGTTTTGCAGAACGCACAGCTCGCCGCCGAACGCACCAGCCACACTTCCGTTTTGCTGAAAGTGCGTTTCACAAAAAGGTGGGCCTGGTCTCACCGGCGGTAGGAAGAAATGGCAGTCACTCGCCGGGCCGAGGAAAGTCTTGCAACACGCTTCCAGCTAGCGGCGCCTTCCCGGCCAATAGAGCGCCGTTCAGAGGCGAGGTGGCTCGCCGGTTGCTCTCTTTTGCTTGCGTTCGGGTTGGTGCTGGTCTTCCTGGCGAAAACAGCTCCTTTGCAGGGCACGGAGGATCAGCTGCGTGCAGGCCAGCTCGTCGATTTAAACGATCAACCTTCCGCAGCACAACTTGGCGCTATGCTGACTACTTCGTTCCCTGATGATCAGGCTCGGCAAACTGCTGCGGAACGCATGCACGATTACCTTGCGCAGCAGCACAGTCCAGTACGCAATGTGGGCGCGCTCAATCGCCTGCGCCTGCCACTCGCCAATCTAAAGCCGCTATTCATCGTGCGTACGCCGACGCAATTCAAGCAAGCATTTTTCACCTGGTGCTCGCTTTACCTGGCCGCGTTCTGGATGGTTCATTTCGCCTGGCGTTCCCGAGAGTTTCGCGGCGATCCATTTATCCTGCCAGCGATACACCTCCTCACGGGCATTGCGCTGATCCTCATGGTGAGCCTGCGCGACCCGTTGCGCGACACGCTCGAGTTCCGCAAATTCGCCATCGGTGTGGTGGCCGGGTGTCTTGTTCTGCTGCTGCCGTTATTCAAACTCTTCCAACCGCGCAATTTTGCGGGCCTGATCTATACTCCGTTGTTCGCCGCCTTGGCGCTGTTTGCGGCCCTGCTTGCATTAGGCTCGGGTCCTACCGGCAGTGACGCTCGAGTGAATCTCGGCCCCTTTCAACCGGTCGAGTTGATCAAGATCCTGATCGTTTACTTTCTGGCGGGCTATTTCGCCAGGAACTGGGAGCGGCTGCGGGAACTCGAGCAGAAACGCTACGTACCCGCCTGGCTGCGCTGGCTGGAACTGCCTAGAATCAGCCATGCTGTTCCAGTAATGGTAGCGGTCTCCTGTGCTCTCGTCATCTTTTTTGTTTTGAAAGACATGGGGCCCGGTCTCGTGATGGGCTTTCTGTTTCTGGTCATGTTCGCGGTAGCCCGACGTAGAGCCGCGCTCGCCTCACTCGGCGTACTCGTTCTCGTGGTTGGCGTCACTGTTGGATATCATTTCGGAACTCCACACACGGTTGCCGATCGCGTCTCGATGTGGCTCTCGCCTTGGAACAACGATGTCCGCGGCGGCGATCAACTGGCGCAGTCAATCTGGGCTTTTGCGACCGGCGGTCCATGGGGTTCCGGTCCTGGTTGGGGCGACCCTTCCGTCATTCCTGCCGGACATACCGATCTTGTGCTGCCTGCGATTGCCGAAGAATGGGGCGTCGCCGGCGTGATCGCGATTGCGTTACTGTTCTTCGTACTGATTACACGATGTTTGCGTATCGCGCTTCGCGCCACGAGCGAATACACGATGTTTCTCGCGCTTGGTCTTGCAACGCTCATCACCCTAGAAATGCTTCTCATTTCGGCGGGTGTGCTGGGAGCGATTCCATTGTCGGGCGTGGTCTCGCCTTTTCTCAGTTCAGGCAATACGGCCATGCTCTGCAATTTTTTGATCTTTGCCGTCCTGTTGGCTATTTCGAATCAGTCCGCCCGCGCGGCTATCGTGCCCAAAGAAGCCGATCCACCGCATGTTTCTCCCTTCCGGTTTCTGTTCGGAAAACCGGTGCGCACGGCAGCGATCGTTTTCGCGCTATGCACGGTACTGCTTGTGCTGCGAGCCGCCTCGATCGGCGCGTGGCACGACAACGAGCTCATGGCTAGGGACACGCTCGTGTATGCGAGCGATCGAGTTAAACGGCCGGAACATAACCCGCGACTGAACTTGCTCGCCGCGATGATCCCGCGCGGCGATATCTATGATCGGAACGGGATACTGCTGGCTACCAGCAATTGGCGGAAACTCCAACAGAATGCCGATGTATATCAGCGTTTGGGCGTCTCGCTCGAGAACGCGGTGTCGCCCGCCGATTCGCGCCACTATCCATTTGGGCCCGTTACTCTCTATCTGCTTGGAGACCGCCGCACCGGCGAGCGGTTCCACGCCACCAATGCCTCTCTGATCGAACACGACTCCAATCGCAAGCTGCAGGGTTATGACAATCTGCGGGATCTGGCCTCGGTCATCCGTTACCGCCACCAAGCCAGCAACCCTGCTCTTCAGGCGCTGTTGTCGAAGGACAGAGACGTCCGTAGCACTCTCGACATACGTCTGCAGATGCGCGCCTACGCCATCATGCAGAATCATCTTGCGCGCCGCTCGGAGCGCGGCGCCCTGGTCGCGATGAACGTCGCTACCGGCGATGCCCTGGCTATGGTGAGTTGGCCGGCCGCGGCGGACGGCAAGACGGCTTCGAGTGATTTGATCGACCGCGCGCGTTACGGCCAGTACCCGCCTGGCTCGACGTTCAAACTCGTTACGGCCATGGCAGCACTGCGGCTCGCTTCGGATGCGAATCGGCGTACTTTTACCTGCAAACGCCTGCCAGATGGCAGAGCCGGTACGGTGATTCCAGGCTGGCGTCGTCCCGTGCGCGACGACATCGGCGACCGTGTGCATGGCACGCTCGATATGAAACAGGCGATCACGGTATCCTGCAACGCCTATTTTGCTCAGCTTGGCGTCTATGCGGTGGGCGCTAAAGCGCTGTTTGACACCACAACACTGCTTGGCCTCAATCCCGGTTCCGAGCAATTGATCAAAGAGGCGCTGCCCTTTGCGTCTTACGGCCAAGGGCCGATTCTAGCCACCCCGTTGCAGATGGCGCGCGTAGCTGCGACGATTGCAAATGAAGGCAAGATGATGCAGGGACGCTGGGTGCTGGATGAGAGTGATGGCCGAATACAGACTTCGAAAGAGATCATATCGCCACAGATAGCCGCTTTCTTAGGACAGGCCATGCGTCAGGTCGTGACCAGCGGTACGGCGCGTACTGCGTTAACGGGACTTGACGTCGATGTGGCCGGCAAGACAGGCACGGCGCAACTTGATCATGGAGAGCCGCATTCCTGGTTCGCGGGTTTCGCGCCCTACTCGGCAACTCCGGATAAGCAGATTGCTTTCGCCGTCGTCATTGAACATGGCGGCTATGGAGCGAAGATCGCGGCTCCTATGGCACGTGAAATTGTGGAGTCGGCCGCGGAATTGAACATCATTGCGGCGCCCGGAAAGACAGAACACTAATGGCTTGGTCCAACGTTCTCGAGAAACTCGGTAAAGCAGTCTTCGAGTCCCCTTTCGGCGCCAATCAGATTGCCAACGAAGCTCCTGAACTTGCAGAAATACGTTTGGCCGCCCTCGAGGCGGTGAAATCCCGCAGCCACCGCGTGAGTGATGCGATGGTCTTCCCGTACGATCTCGTCAAAATTCATTTGCTTGGTGTGCCCGAGTCCGAGGCGGCCGTTTTTCGTAGCGGCTTCCTGTTGCAATACTTCACCGAAGAGCTTTGTAAGGGGCTGAAACTTTCCAACTTTCGTTTTCCTTCCGATCTGCTTGTCGAATTTCAGACCGTGCCGGCAATGCCGGGGCCCGGGGAAAGATGGATCTCCGTCGAGACAGAGATGCGCCCGCGCGAGGCCGCACCGATCAATGGGTTAAAGCATCGCGGTGTCTTGACTGTTGTATCAGGCACAGCCGCCCAGCCCGAAATTGTAATCGATAAGGAACGCATAAACATTGGCCGCACAGCGGATACGTATCACACGGCCGGTCCATCCCGCCGCAACGATCTCGTCTTCGCGGGCGCGGATGAAATCGACCGGACCGTTTCGCGCGAACACGCGCACATACTCCGCTCCGCGGATGGATCTGAATATCGTCTTTTCAACGATCGCGTCTATCGTGGCGACGAGAACTGCGGTTTATGGATCGTCCGCGACGGCTTGGGTCAGCCTGTGCATCGCAGCTCACGCGGCACTTTGCTGCAAGCGGGCGATGAAATTCATATTGGCCGGGCGCTCGTGCG
>DATAYL010000404.1:0-3850 GCA_036272575.1 Bryobacteraceae bacterium
CTGGTTTGTGTTAAGGACAACGATCACAACCTGAAAGCATTTGCTCAAGCGACTACGCCCAGTCGTCTCCCCGACTTCGTCCGAAACATTACGTCATTCGTAAGTCGGAATGGGTACGATGGCGTCGATATCGATTGGGAAGCCAACGTGGACGTAGCTCAATACGCAAATCTTCTCAGCCGCCTGCGAACGGCCATGCCTCAAAAAATCATCACGTTGGCTGTTGGTGACTGGCAGGACCTCGATCGTGTAGCTGCCGAAAGCCAGCCGAGAGTCGATCAGATCAATGTGATGTGCTACGACATGGACAATGGGCAGAACTGCCACGGTCTTAACTGTAGTTGGCACGATGCAGCGCTGTTTCAGGCAGGTGAACGGGATAAGCGGACTTGTGACCACCGGGTAAACGCGTTCACTCGTGCTGGAGTTTCGCCTGGCAAAATTGGGATCGGTTTGCCCTTCTTCGGCCGGCTACGCTCCGGTACTGACCAGCCCGAAGTATTTGGCTCATTCCCATCTAACACCGTCTATTTTCGCGACCTGACTACCGACTCCAGCCGGTGGCAAAAATCCTTTACCCACTTCGACCAGAAGTTTGGCGCCGAGTATCTCAGTATCCCGAAACGGAACGAGTTCGTTTCCTACGTTGGCGCTGAGTCAATTAAAGAGGCTGTCCGCTGGCAACAGAAAGAAAATTTTGGCGGTCTGATGACCTTCGCCTTGGAGTACGAATATCTACAGAAACAAAGCGGGAATGCACGTTACCCGTTGTCAAGTGTCCTCTACGGCCAAGTAGTGAAAGCTAATTCAGAGAGCGCCAAAGAAAATGTCCAGCGCCCCAAGGTCCCCAGTCGCTAATTCTGGTTCTGCTCTCCGCTCTCTGCCCTGGCGCTCGGACTTACTTCGAGGCAAGATAATCGATCAAAGTGGCTATTTCGGATTGGCTCAACTGCTTGGCGAACGCCGGCATTAGCGCGCCTCCAAACTTGATTCGGACAGTTACGTATTGCCGGCTAGGCTTGGCGTGACTGAGCGGTAATTTTTCGTTCTTGAACAGATGATTCAAGCTCGGACCGAATTTTCTGGTATGCTTCTGATCTTTGTCGATGTCGTGGCACACGGCGCAATTCTCGCGGAAGAGGTCGCGCCCCACGCTTGAATTTGACTTCTCCCACGGCGGTCTCTGAATTTCCGCGGCAGAAAGGCTGACTGCGAATCCTAACAGCAACAACCAACTTCGCTTCAAGCCGCGTCTCCAACACTCCTGACGTTCTTCGCGCCGGCAGACTTAAGATTCAGGCCGACGGAGTCGGCCTGATCCGACCGGCATCGCACGCGCACACAGATTGCGCCGGACTCGATTTTCGGCGTTGGCGCCCGGCGACCCCGGCGCAGAAGCCCGCTTTCTATCAGGAACCAGAAGAATGTCGTTACGATCGCTCCGAACATTGTCAGTTCGTAAAAGATGACGCCCGTAGCCCAAAAGGAAAACAAAGGCATTCCACCGGTGATCAGAGGATAGTTGTACTGGGTGAAGTAGACAAAGCCAATAACGAGCAGTCCGAACGTTATTGCGCTGACAACCACGATGAAAGACATGTGACTCGGCCGGTTGAGCACGGTTGGGGGCAGGTCCAGGGGCTTATCCGAAAACACGTCAAGGGCATCAGACTCGAAGCCCTCCGCCCTCAAATCGAGTAGCGCCCGAGCGGTCGCTTCCTTGTCTGGGAATTCGCCGCTAAGATACACGTTCTTGGCCCTCCACCGCTGATTCAAACTCCCACACTGCGATTATCGGAAAAAGCTTCGAGAAAACCAGATACAGCAGGGCCATCGCCGCGAAAGTAGCGCTCGTTATAGAAATCTCTACCCAGGTCGGTGTGTAGCGGCCCCAGGTAGCCGGCAATCGGCCAAAGCTGAGGGTGGGAACAATAATGAGAAAACGCTCGAGCCACATGCCGATCAAAACGCTTATGGACGCCACCGTTGCCGTGCGAATCGAACGCAGCCGCCGAATGCCCAGTAGCACGAACGGAACCAGAAAATTGCAGAACACCATGAGCCAGAAATAAGGGGCGAAATTACCGCGCACGCGAGCTCCAAAGACTGCCATTTCTTTCGGTTCGTTGCCATACCAGGCAGTCAGATTCTCGGCCACCGTGAAGTAGAGCCACAGCAGGCTCATCAAAAGCAGCAGCTTGGCTAAATTGTTGAAGTGGTGAGGGGTGAGATAGCTCTCCAAGTGCATTGTCCTCCTGACAATCGACATTACGATCAGCAACGCCGCAATCCCGCTAAAAATTGCACCCACCACAAAGTAGGGTCCGAATATGCTGCTGTGCCACATGGGCGCGATGGCCATCGAAAAATCCCAGGCAACCACAGTGTGAACCGAAACTGCGACAGCGAGAATGATACCGGCCATCAGCTTCATCGCCCGTTCGAGTGCCTGCCACTGCCGATCGCCTCCGGTCCAACCCAGGGAAAGCGCACGATAGAGCCGTCGGCGCCAGCCATGGGCATGCTTCGACAGCTGCGCCACATCGGGAATCAATGGCAAAAAAAGGTAGATGATGCTGCCGGTCAGGTAGGTGCTGATCGCCGTCACGTCCCATAGCAGAGGGGACCGGAAATTCGGCCAGAGCAGCCGGGAATTGGGGTAAGGAAACAGCCAGAAAAAAAGCCATGCGCGACCAAGATGGATGATCGGAAACATTCCCCCGATCATGAGTGCAAAAACCGTGATCGCCTCGGCTGCGCGCGTGACGGGCCTACGCCACCCGGCTTCTGTCAAACGAAGAATTGCGGAAATGAGCGTTCCGGCGTGCGAGATACCGATCCAGAAAACGAAATTGACTAGATAGAGGCCCCAAAACACGGGTCGCCGAATGCCCGCTACTCCGATTCCTTTGTAAAGCTGGTAACCCCACGCGAAGAGACCCCATGCCGTCACGCCACACAACACGAGAAGCACAACGACATAGCGCGAACTCGCTCCCGACAAAGGCCGCCACAAATCGGCGCGTACCTCCTGGCGAACGCCCGTTTCCGCCGCTGTTGCCAACTTATGTGGCCCTCTGCAAATAAAAAACCTTGGGTTTCGTCCCAAGCTCTTCGAGCAACTGAGTGGAGCGGCTGCTCCCCGCCAACTGCGATACTTTGCTCTCCGGATCGTTCAAATCGCCAAACACCATCGCTTCCGCCGGGCAGGATTGAACGCATGCCGGTTGAACGTCGCCATCAGCAAGTGGACGCTTATCCTGTTTCGCGTCTCCCTCCGCTCTCTTGATTCGCTGAATGCAAAATGTGCATTTCTCCATGACTCCGCCCATGCGAATCGAGACGTCGGGATTATGTTGCAGATCAAGAGGTTGTGGCCATACGGGGTCGAACCAGTTGAAGAAGCGCACCGAGTAAGGACAGTTATTTGCACAGTAACGCGTCCCTACGCAGCGGTTATAAACCTGAACGTTGAGCCCTTCCGGGTTGTGATAGGTAGCATAAACCGGACAAACCGGTTCGCATGGCGCGTCATCGCATTGCTGGCAGAGAACAGGCACATGCTTCACTCGCACCTCCGGAAACTCGCCTTCATAGTAACGATCCACCCGGATCCAATGAACCGCGCGTCCCTTGGCGGCCGACTCGGGATCGGATAACGGCAGGTTATTTTCCGCGTGACAGGCGGCCACGCAAGCCTGGCATCCGGTACATCTGTCTAAATCGATTGCCATTCCCCAGCGGTGTTCCAATGGTGTGTCCTCGCTCATCTGTATCCCCAAGGCCCTTGTTCACGATCGTGAGGAGAGAACTGGATCAATTCTTCGCGCTTTTGATCGAGACGGGTGAT
>DATAYL010000405.1:0-12267 GCA_036272575.1 Bryobacteraceae bacterium
GAATCGAGCGCCTGCGGCCGGATTTTCCGGTTCGGAGCATTCGAGTTCCGTGTCCCAACGCGCGAATTGTGGAAGCACGGCCTCCGGATTAAGCTCACCGGCCAGCCGATCAGCGTACTTGCCATGCTTCTGGAGCACCCCAGCGAGGTAGTTACTAGAGAGGAACTTCAGAAGCGGCTCTGGCCCGCAGGCACCTACGTGGATTTCGAGCATAGCGTGAACGCCGCAGTTAAGAGGCTCCGGCAGGCTTTAGGTGACTCGGCCGATTCGCCGCGCTTTATTGAGACGCTCGCTCGTAGTGGATACCGCTTCATAGCTCCAGTCAGCGAGCGGATTGATCATTTACCGGAACCTGCTGGCCAGAAGCACGCTGACGAGTTCCAGTCCGCTGCCCAGGCCAAAAAGTCGGCAAAATGGCTACAATTCCTTGCGTTTCCACGCGTAATGGCAGGCGTTTTGCTCTTACTACTAATCGCCGGCTTCATAATCGGGTTGCACGAAAGGCGGCCGACTCATACGGGTTCCGGTCCAATCCAGTCTTTGGCCGTTCTCCCTTTGGCCAATCTTTCCGGAGATCCCGACGAGGAGTATTTCGTCGAGGGGATGGCCGACTCCCTTCGACAGCACCTCGAGGTCATCAGGGCTCTGCGAGTCATTTCTCGGACCTAATCCATGTACTACCGGGGAAGCAGTAAGGCACTTCCAGAGATTGCGCGTCAGTTGAACGCCGATGCAGTTGTCGACGGCTCGGTCTTGCGCTCCGGAAAGCGGGTTCGCATCAACGTCGAATTGATTCAGACCGCTAGCGACACACACGTGTGGGGCGCCAGTTATGAGCGCGATTTGAAAGATATTTTTGCGGTACAGGCGGAAGTGGCCCAAAAAATAGCTGACGAGATCGGGGCAACTTTGAGGCCGCCTGATCGCGCGCGTCTGGCCCGTCGGCACACTCCTGATCCGGATGCCTACTTGGCCTATTCCAAGGGGAGATTCTTCTGGAACAGGAGGACCGAAGTGGACCTGAAGAGAGCCATCCGTTATTTCCAGCAGGCCATTGAAAAGGACCCGAATTACGCGCTGGCCTATGACGGCCTTGCAGATTGCTGGTTGCCGCTGGGATGGTACGGATACATGGCTCCATCAGAGACTTTTCCCTATGCGAAGGTCGCGGTGACGAAGGCGCTGGCCCTGGATGACTCGCTTGCAGAGGCACATACGTCACTGGCGTTCGTGACCCTCTGCTACGATCGCGACTGGGTCAACGCTGAGCGTGAATTCCGGCGCGCTATCGAGTTGAATCCGAACTATGCAAACGGGCACCACTGGTACGCCGAATTCCTGTCACTGATAGGCCGCCATGAGGAAGCTATCGCAGAGTCGGAACGCGCCCGGGAACTCGATCCGCTATCGAATATCATCAACACCTGGGTGGGCTCACGGTACTTTTTTGCGCGACAGTACGACAAGGCTATCGAGCAGTACAGAAATGCCATGGAGATGGACCCAGGCTTCGTTCCTGTGCATCTCGTGCTCGGAGAAGCGCTCGAGCAGAAACATATGTACCAGGAGGCCATCATCGAACTCGAAAAAGCAGTAAGTCTATCCGGCGGCAGCCCGGTTTATATGGCTTCCTTAGCACATGCTTACGGAGTTGCCGGCAGGCGAGGCGAAGCGAAGAAGCTGACGGACCATCTCGGGAACTCGTCCAAACAGAGATATGTGTCCTCTTATGACCTCGCACTCGCATTAGTGGGGATCGGAGAAACAAATAAGGCATTCCAATTGCTCGCGCGAGCGGTCGAGGAGCGCTCACCGAGGGCGGCATTCCTGGGAGTAGACCCTCGGTTTGACGGGCTCCGCAGTGATGCTCGATTCAAGGAGCTAATGATTCGAATCGGGCGTCCATCATAGATTTCGAAGTCTGGCAGAAACGGGATCGCGGTGGTTTGCGGGGTGTCGGATAGGACTTACGAATCCTGGACCAACGTTCCCGGATTGCGCCAGGATCAGGCGCAATCCGGACAGAACACGTGGTTACCGAAAGACGATTCCGCTCCGTTTCATCCACTTTGACGGGAAGTCGGCAAAGCGGACAGATGACTTCGTTCGCCCCACTCGTGGGAAGTCTCACGCAACCTAAGTCTAATTGCTGTCGAACCAGGTTGAGATTTTCTGTGCTCATTTGTTCACGCCCCTACTGCGTGATATGCAATCGAGCCGCCAATTCCTTCCATGTAAAGCTGTGTCTTGCGCCTAAATGATTTCGCTCTCCTGCATGCCCTGACGGTGTTCACTCAAGAGTGTGGCGCCCCGATACGTCGAGTGGGTCAGGTGTGTACCTACCGAGTCGCGAACTTGCGTCGGCAAACGACGGATTTTCGACACAGTGTCGTGCTGACTCGTGCGGATGCCAGGGCGCAACGGTGCGTTCGCTGCTGCCGGAAAGATCGAGGCCGCCCGTTAGAGCAATGGTTGCCGAGCCGATTCTGCCCATTAGTGCCGGCGCCTTTATTGACGCTGGCGCCGTCTACGCTCGCGCGGAATAAACGAAGGGAGGAGAGAACAAGAACTGTAGCGACCTGCAACGTAAGCGCCGCAACGTCGCCTGGCTTGTCGAATTTAGTTGCGACTACGCAGCTAATCGTTCTGCAATCGAAGCCGATTGCGAATACATCTGCTGAAGAATTAGTTTCCAGTAATCCTCAGCTGTATTGAACTGCGAGATCCCTCTGACGGCATTCAGGCCTCCAACTGTAGGCCAGATCCAAACTACTTGCAAGTCGTGCAAGCGCAAGCCCTGCTATCATTGCCATCCCAGGTGCAGCCTTGTCGTCCTTCCCGCAGATGACGACAACCAATGAATCACAAACGCTTAGCTGTTCGACGCTTCTTGCGTTCCAGTGATCTTCGGACGACAAACTTGATGTGCTTCCTTGACCTCGTGCCAAGTTGATCCGATCCTAAAACCGGCGGATCGGCGTATCCATTTGATATTCAGCAGCTCTTGTGTCTGGCTTGGCGTTTCTAAATAGACGTCATTTCCACGCATGGCAATCACCTCCGGTCTCAGCAACATTGTCAGGAATGTCTGTACCAGGGGACTTGTCGTCGGCGCAAGCGGACAGGAACGAGTACGCCTTCACTCTCACCCTCATCAACCCCGGTCCGACCGGTCATATTGTCAACGAGCCTGCTGTCTCCCTCTGCCGCATCGATCCAGGCCCAGCATTGCTCATCGGCCCACTCCACGATCTGGCAGCAGTTGTACACGCCGCTTTGAAACTCTTGCAGTAGACCGAGAGTCTTCGCGTCGGCAGTTATTTGAGATTCCATCCGTCCACACTTGCCACATTTGCTAGTCATTTTGCACCTCAGGTTCACCTCGACTCGAATTTCGTTAAGCGATTTCGATCAGGCAAGTCAGCAAACACAGGAGCATTTTCATCACCAACGAGCAAGGTAGTAGGTTTCACAACGCCCTGGCTCCTTTTGGCATGGCCAAGGTGCCGAGTTTTGGCTAATTGCCCAAAACATCGGCCCAGCGATCGTGCTTCTCCCCACAAATAGTGGCTATTACATGCTGATTCGTACCCGGTGCTTTGGACGCTTACATGCCGCAGTAGGGTTGACGACATCCAAACCTAGCTCCGGCCTATTCATCTTTGTTTTCTAAGTGAGCAAGAATCGTGCCCGCCTGATTTCAATCGCAACTTCTCGACTAGTGCTGAGATCTCGACGTTCATTTAGCTTTCGATTCAGAGTGGCTTACGCCAACAAAGCCATTCGTAACTAAACGCCTGCGCAGGGCCAAAGCGCATGCCGCCACAGAGCGACGTTGAAAGTCCGCTTACTCGCTGATGCCAATTTAAATCAGAAGATCGTCACCGGTCTACTGATCAGAGATCTGGAGATTGATTTCGAGCTGCCTCAGGCGCTGATTCCCGAGAAGATGAAAGACCCCGAGGTGTTAATTTCGATGCCGGATGCTTTCAGTAGTGCGTTGAAGAGCGCCTTTGCGCTTGGCAGCAGGGTCGTACACATCGAGAACGAGATTTCCGACCTCAATCGTTGAACTGGTCGCAGAAGCCGCTTCAGTACGCATGCCGGGCCAAAGGGAGGCCGTCACGCATGCCGAAGGCATTCCACTGCCTTTCGCGATTGACAGTGACCTGGTAGCCAACCAGAAGATCGGCCAAATCGCTGTTCACGCTTGTGGAGCCAATACGCGCCAGTTGGGAATCTATCGACTGGTTGATTTCTGCGTCAACGATAAAGCGCCGAAAAAAGGTCGTCGCTTCGGCGAAAGTAGTATTGGTCGGGCGCTATCCAGAGGACTGCGTCAAAAGTACGATACAAACGCCGTTCCAGCTAACCTTCTGCATTGAGGGCGGCGGCACTCCGCGCAGCGGTACCAACCCGATGTTGTGGTTATCAAGTTGAAAGCGGGTATGCAAGTAATCGCGCACGAGAATCGCGCGACCCCGAGATACCGCCAGCTGATCGCCTGGTGCTCCAGAGATAGCGTAACCCTCGATTACGACGGCTCCGCCCATTACTCGATCTCCGAGCTCAGAAACTGCTGCATCGATCCGCACTTTCCCTGCACGAGAAAGCATTTCGCCTTCGCCCTGCTTTGACTCGAAAAGTTCATCGGCTTCGATCCACGCACGCTGATTCTTCGGATTCGCAAACACCTTATCTTTGCGGTATTTATCCGGAGCTAAACGTGCCATTGAAAAATAACCGCGCTGTTTGAAGAACGCCCTGAAGAAGAACTGATGCTTGAGAGCTTCTGTATCCTCAGACATATTGCCTGTAGCTTGATTCAAATTGGAAAACGACTGTCGAATGTTATCGCCTGCATCGAAGCCGTACGTGTCCGGTCCGAGAGCTTTCGCCATGGTCTCACGCAGTTGCTGGGTAGTTGCATCGATATTGTGGGTCGCGCTGTGGACATTCTGCATTGTCTGGTCAAGTTTCTCGCCCAAGTTTCGCGACTGGAGGTCGGAGACAATGGCATCCACTTTTCCACCTATTCCGCGTGATTGGAAATCAGAGATGAGGCAGTCAGCTTGCCCCGAAGCATGATTGAGCGAAGAGGTGGCTTGACGCACATTATTCACCGCTTGGCGGATGTCGCTGGCGGTATTTTGGTCGTGTAGCAGCATCCCGATTGTTCCTTGGCCGCGATTCAACCCGACCACAAGATTGTTCGCGTTGTTGACGGTATTCGTTACCGCATCCAGGGTGGTCGCAAGTTTGTCTCCGACGGTTTTCATAGTTACACTTGCATCAGTAACCAGAGTGGTGCTTTTCTGAATTAGCTCCCCCATGTCGCTCGTGTCCTTCGTCGGAAGTGTGGTCAGGGGCGCAGCCTCTGGAGATGTCGAAGTGCCCGGTAGGATGATGAGAATTTTGTCACCCACGACTCCCTCAGTAGCAATGGTTGCCACTGAATCTGTCCTAGTAAGAACCTGAACGTGCTCATTGACTCGCAGCTTAAGGCGGAAGCCTTTCAAGGGCGACTCCGGAACACGGATGTTCGTGACTTCGCCAGCGTCCAAACCTGCAACCTGCACCTTCGCGCCTTCGGCGAGGCCATTGAGGTTTTTGAATTCTGCGAAGAGTTCGATGTGTTTGGTAAAGGCACTATGTTGATTGCCGATCAAAAATATAATTGCTGCAAACAACATCGTTCCAAGAATTACAAATATTCCGACGCCCAGGTTACGATTTCACATTTTATTGCTCCGTTATCAGCCGCCGCACGGTCTCACTTTCGTGATCTTCAAGATCTTGAGCTTTGCCGAGCGCCACTAAATTTCCTCGGTCCAGAACAGCAAAGTTGTCACCTACTCGCCTTGCACCATGCACGTCGTGGGTGACAATGATCATGGTCGTGTGCGATTTCTGCTCGAGGAGGAGATCGTCGATCTCACCGGCCGTGATGCGGTCAAGTCCGCTGCTAGGCTCGTCGACCAAAAGGATTTGCGGCTCCAGTGTTAGTGCTCGCGCCAGCCCGGCTCGCTTCTTCATACCACCTGAAAGCGCAGCGGGCATCTTCTCTCGATCGCCACTAAGACCGACCCGATGAAGAACATCGTCGATAATTTCCTCGATCTCCTGGTCAGATTTCTCAGTGAGCCGGCGGAGCGGAAGGGCCAAATTGTCGTGCAGATTCAAGAAATCGAACAGGGCAGCATTTTGGAAGAGAAAGCCCATCTTCCGGCGCACCCGCGAAAGCTCTTGCCCTTTAAGCTGCGTGATATCCTCGCTATCGATCCAAACATGCCCGGCTTCCGGCTTGATAAGAGCAATCATTAGCTTCAGGGCGACACTCTTACCTGTTCCGCTTCTGCCCAGAACACAGATTGTCTCCTCGCGTCCGACAGAGAATGTAACATCTCGCAGCACCTGCTTTTCACCGAATGACTTTTAGACGTGGTCGAGCGCGACAACGGTCTCTTTCACTTCAGTCATAACGCGGCCCCTGGAAACAGGAAGAAAATGATTTTGACCAAAATGACATCTGCCAAGATGACCAGAAGTGACGAGATCACGACGCTATTTGTCGCAGCGCGACGAACGCCTTCCGCGCCTTCATCCGTTGTATAGCCGAAGAAACATGACACAGTGCCGATAATGAACCCGAAAACGGCGGTCTTTAAAGTAGGAGGAACAAAATTGGACCATTGCACCGCGCGAAAGGCTCGCGTCATATAGAGCTGGAAAGAAAGGTGGGACATAAAATGCTCTGAAAGGAAGCCGCTGATGATCCCGCAAACGTCCATGAACGTTGTTAACAACGGCAGCGCCAGGACGCACGCAGCTACACGAGGAACGACCAGCAGCTTGAAGGAATCAACGGAAAGAGCCTCTATCGCGTCGATTTGTTCGGTCGCTCGCATCTCTGCCAGCGAGGCTCCCATACCTGCACCGACCCGCCCGGCTACCAACAGGGCTGCTAAAAGGGGTCCGATTTCGATAAAGAATGAAAGGGACTGCAGTGTAGGTATCCAGGCGCTCGCACCAAACCTGATTAGTTCGTTACGCGTGTGCATCGTCATCACGAATCCCAGTGCCATACCGGATGAAGCGATTAGCGGCAGCGAGCGCCACCCTTGGTCTGCAACTTCTTGCCGTATGTAAGCCCATTCGAAAGGAGCCCGGAACGCGTCCGTGATCAGGCGCATGGCGAACAAAGCGGCGCTGCCAATTCTTTCGAGGCTTTTCGTCATCTCTCACTTCCGCCTTCATGCTGCACCGAAGTAACAAGTGCGACGAACTCCGGAAACGATTCGAATTCGGCTTTCAAATAATCCCATTCGCGGACAAATAATGGACTCCGCATCCGGCGCTCGGCCGCCCGTAGCAGCAACAGCCACATTCGCTTCGGTATTCGGTGCTCGCGAAAGAGGTAGTATCCTAACGAAACCAGCGCGCAGAGTCGTAGTGCCGAGATAGTCAGGTCGTTGCTCCGGTCGGGCAGCATTGTCTCCGCTGACGTGCTCGACCAGAAAAATGTCGCGGAGCCTTGCATCCACTCGTCATACCGAGCCGAAAGTGCCAGAAAGATTTCGGTTTTCACTTGTGCGCGGTGATTGATAACCGCCACCGCGACGCCCACACCGCCAATAAGCAGGGAAAGAAGCGTCGCGTATTGAAGGATCGATCCGGTCGTCATGGCATCACGCAAGTATTTCGGAACGCTGCGGGCGCTACCTCATGTACGTTCCGAGCTGCAGAAGCTGACGTTTCTTCTCGCTTCCACGAGATCAGTTTCAAATCCAGCACAACAAAGGAGTAGAGAACCGGAACCAACCCGAGCGTAACGAACGTAGCGATGGTCAGGCCGCCGATCTGTGCATAGCAAAGCGGCTCCCAAAGCGGACCACCATGTGCAGCCAACGGAAACAGCGCAATCACAGTGGCCGCCACCGTGATCATGACGGGCCGCAAACGCAGAATGGCGGCATCGATCAGCGCAAGTTCCAACTCCTCGCCCTCTTCTCTTCGCTCCTCGATGAATTCAAACAGGACAATGATGTGGCTGACGATAACGCCGATCAGACTGATGATTCCAAGAAACGCCATGAACCCGAATGGCTGTCCGATAATCGCCAGCGCAACGATGGCTCCGACAATACCGTAAGGAATCGCGGCAAATACAATCAGGGGCTTGATGGCGTGCTTAAATTGCGCAAGCAGCGCCAGATAGATTGCGCACACGCAAATGACCAGCACCGTCACAAGATCCGCGAATCCGCTCACCTGCTCTTTGTACTCGCCCGCAAATCGAAAGATGAATCCGCTCGGAAGCTTCTTTTCAAACACTTTCAGCTTCGGCATGGCCGCGGTCACCACTTCGGAAGGCAGATGCCCTTCGGTGGGCCAGCACTGGACCGTAATCGTCCGGTACTGATCGAAGCGCCGGATCTTCGACGTCACTGGTTGCAAAGAGGCAGTGGCGACCTGTCCCAGCGGCACAGGAGGCGTGCCTTGGTTCGAGAAGACATACAAGCTGTGCAAATCCGAGAGCTGGGAGCGTTCTCCCATCCGCAAGCGTCCAAGGATCGGAATCTGTTTGTCCCCCTCCCTCAACACTCCAGCCGGCACTCCGTGAAGGGCGGCGTCGATCGAATTGGAGACATCACCGTTGGTGACGTGCGCCAGGTTCGCCCGGTCCACATCTACGCGCACCACATCTCTTACGCTTGGCTCTCCCCAATCGTCTCGAACTCTGGCGGCGATCGGAATTTCTCGGAAGATCTGCTTCAGTTTTTCGGCTTCCGCTCGCAGCAGTGGCAGATCTTCACCTGAAACTCTGACCTGCAGCGGTAATCCAACCGGTTTGCCCGTTTCGAGCGTTCGCGTATCAATGGTTGCCCCGGGAACTTGCCTGTCAAACTCCGGCTGCAAAAGAGCTAGCAAGGGAGTCGTGTCGTGCTGGTCTTTGGTCCGCAGAATAACCTGCGCGTAGTTCGTTTGCCTGTCCTCAGGCGTGGCGCTGCTCCAGAAGCGCGGGCCGCCGCCGCCCAGGAAGGTCGTCATCGACATCAGCACATCCTTAGAGCGGCCGTGCTCTGGATGGCTCTTCCCGTAATCTTCCGCCACCCGCCGTACAATCGATTCCACCTGTTGCGCGGCTTCGCCCGTCGCGCTCAAGGGAGAGTCTTCGGGCAGCCATACGTCGATGTAGGAAAAATATTGAAGGTCTTTGGGAAAAAACTGTGGCTTGAGCGCAGAGAATACAACGCCGCCCAAGATCAGTACAACCAGCGAAGCTGCCAGGCACAGTTTGCGGTGTTCAATAGCTTTCCTCGCCGTACGGAAATACCAGCCCGTGAACCCGCGCTGTCGTCTCTCCTCGATCGGAGTCTCTCTCTTGCTTTCTAGCAGAAACGAACTGATGAGCGGCACAAACGTCATCGACACTAACAGCGCCGCCAGGAGCGAGCAACTAATGACCACCGGCAGGCTATACAGAAACTTGCCTGTATCTCCTTGCAACAGCAGGAAAGGCAGATACGAAACAATGTTGGTCACTGTGGCGAACGCCATGGTCTTAAACAACTTCGTTGGCCCCAGCCACGCCGCGATCGATCTTGGCTGGCCCGCGCCTAGTTCCCGCACAATAGCGTCGCCCGATACCACCGGCACGTCCACCAGGAGCCCTAGCGCGATGATCAGCGAAGCGATCGAGACCTGTTGCAGATCGATCCCCAGCGTGTTGATGACGCCAAACGTGATCGCCAGCGTAATCGGCATCGACACAGCGATCAGCAACGCTGTCCGCCAGTTCCAAAAGCCGATCAGCGCCACGATCACCACGAGCACCAGCGCTTCGATGAGGCTATGGCTGAAGAGTTCGATGCTGTCGTGCACTTGCAATGGCTGATCTGACGTTCTGGCGAGAACCAAATCACCCGGTAACGATTTCCTGATGCTTTGAAGATTTGCGTCCACCTCCTTGCCGAAAGCGCTAATCTGCTCGCCCTTACGCATCTGGATCGAAAGCGTAATCGCACGCGTCTTGAGCCATTTGCCGGTTTCGTCGCGGCGCGTGTACGTATTCAGAAACGACGGCGGATTTTCATAGCCTCGGTCGATCTCGACGAGGTCCCGCAGATAGAGTGGCGTGCCGTCGGGCGACGCCCCGATGATCACACTGCGCAGATCGTTTGGACTAGTGAATTCGCCGGTCGTGCTGACACTGACGGCACGACCGTGTGCATTGAGCGTCTGGCCGCTGTCCGGTAGATTCCGGGCCGCGAGAATCTTCGGAAGATCCGCCGGTTTGAGCTTGTACTGCGCCAAATGTTCCTGGGAATAGTTGAGAAATACATTCTCGTTCAGTACGCCCGATCGATCGACCTTCGAGACGATAGGGAGCGTCTTAAGACTCCGCTGAATCGTGTCGGTGAAATCATCCAAATCGCGATACGTATACTTGTCTCCCGCTACCGCAGCAAGCGCGGCGCTAGTTGTTGCCGGATCTGTTATAACGGTAGGTTTCCATGCGTCGGGATGGATCTCATCTGCTTGCAACTTGTCTTTGACCAGCCCGTTCAACGTCGCTTCGAGTTCGGCGCTGCTCAGAGTGGTAGCCACATCCAATCCCGCGAAACCCGCGCCGGAGAAGACTTTTACATCAGATCCGAGATGCTGAGCTGTCAGATACTCGGCCAATCCAGACACGGCGCCTTCCACTTCGGCGGTATCGATGGACTTCGGATAGACCACGACAACCGAACGCCGCGGCTGGGCTTGTGGCGCTAACTCGCTTCGAACTTGGTGGATACGAGCTTCAACCAGGTTGCTCATCCAGGCGACCGTGGCTGGGTCGGCGGGTGGACTCGCCACTGTGAGCATCAACGCGGACGTGTCACCAAAATCTTTGATGTAACTTATGGGCCCGGCGCCCAGCGGAAGATCGTGGATAGCGTCCAGTTTGATTTTGACGTCATCCAGTTCTTTATCCCTGTCGTATTTTCCTTTCTCGGCCAGCTCGAATTGAATCATGGACGAACCAGTCCTCGACGCACTCTTAATTTCCGTGACCCACTGGTTCTGCGCAATGGCTTGCTCCACCTTCTTCGTAACCAGTTGTTCGACCTGTTCTGCGGAGGTGCCCTGCCAAGGCACAATAATCATCGCCTGGCGCACAGGAATATCCGGGTCCTTGCGTTGCGGCATGTTCACTAGGCCATACAAGCCCCACAGGAGCGCAACGGCGAGACAGACCCAGGCGACCTGCTGCTGCTCGGTGAAAAAGCGTGCCAGGTTGTGCGTCTTCTGAATAGATTGGTCATTCGATTGGTGTGTCATTCGTAAAGTTCCTATTCGACGGCTCTTAATTGAGAACCTGGACTTGGCTGCCATTATTTAGCTGGTTTGTCCGGTTGATAATGATTCGTTCTCCAGGTATGAGGCCCTCATTAATCACCACCGATCTGCCGATGGTTTGGCCTATCCTGACGCTTTGCAACTTCGCAAACTGCTTTCCGTCCTGCTCCTTTAACGTGAACACCGAATAGTCGCTCGATCCCGATTGCGCCGTGATCAAGGCGGTTACGGGCACTAAGGGAACAGTCTGCGCATCCGCCTGCTCGATCCGGACGCTGGCGATCATTCCTGCTTTCAGCAAGTGGTCACGATTTGGCAGACTGACCTGGATAGTGAACACGCGGGACTCACGATTGGCCGACGCGGCGATTTCCGTTACTCGGCCCGTCAAAGTTGGTCCCTTGAAAGCTTCTACTTCCACCGGCACGGCACCGCCCATTTTGAAATGGGTCAGCATGCTATCGGGAACGCCGAATGCCATCTTTACGACGCGGGTATCGGCGAGGGTGAATGCACTTGTGCCGGCGGTAACCAGGCTGCCTCGTTCCACATTCTTTTCGAGAATCACTCCCGGCATGGGCGCGACCAGATTTGTATCCGCGAGGCTGATTTTCGCGGACGTGACTTGCGCCTGCGCAGCGTGCAACTGCCCCTGGCGTGCCTCGATTTGCCGCACGGCTGCTTGCACGTTAGCCTTAGCGTCTGCATGATGCGCCACTGCCGCATCGTAGTCCGGACGAGTCATTGCCTTGGCGGCATAGAGCGTTTCCGCACGCCCAAAATCGAGATCCGCCTTGGTCTGATCGGCCTTTGCCTGATCAAGTTCCGCTTGCGATGCGCCGAGCGCACCTTCCATAGACCCCTGCTGGCCGGCCGCCGCGTTTAGCGACGCCTCATAGTCGGACCGGCGCAGGCACGCTA
>DATAYL010000406.1:0-7411 GCA_036272575.1 Bryobacteraceae bacterium
TTGGAAAGCTTTTTGAAACTGCTGAGACTCAGAACTACACGCCGGATGGGGTGAGTGGTTATCGTCGACGTCTGCGCGATTTTTGTGCGGAAGTCACGGCACGTAACATCCCGCTTGAAACGCTCGACGAAAATCGCGCATTGCAGCTGCTTACTGGACCGCCTTCAGTGTCGACATATACCCGGTTTATGGTCAGGAAGTTTGTTCACTATCTAATCGAACAGGGTGTCCTTAGTCCACAGGCTGAAGCACCGGCCTCCCGAATCCGACGAGAATACGAACACTACTTGCGCGGTCGACGTGGTTTAAGCGATGCGACCATATATGGTGCGTGGCGCATTGCTGATCGCTTCCTGGACTTCCGTTTCGGGAATGAGATTGGCGACCTCTCCACGATTACGGCGCACGACATCGTAGCATTCGTGCAGGGATTAAGGGGACAGAAACCGCTCCGCTACAAAACACTGTCCGCTCAGTTGCGAAACTTCTTCCGCTACTTGTTCCAGACCGGGAAGACAAGCGCGAACCTTGCAGTCGGTGTCCCGAGCGTGGCTCAGCGGTACGCCAGCAGATTGCCCCAGCACCTGACAACCGAGGAGATTCAAAGACTGCTTGAAGCCGTACGGGCGGAGACAACAACAGGAAGGCGAAATCACGCGATGGTCCTACTCATGGCCCGACTGGGTCTGCGAGCGGAGGAAGTGATCCACATCCAGCTCGACGACCTTGATTGGCGCGCGGGTGAGATCTTGGTGCGCGGCAAGGGGAAACGCTATGACCGATTACCGCTGCCAACCGACGTAGGCCAGGCGATGACGGAGTACATACGCCAGGACCGCGAATCGTCTTCGACACGCGCCGTGTTCGTCACGAAGCGTCCTCCGCATCTAGCGTTCAAAGACGGTCAGGTGCTGAATACCATCTTGCGTCGAGCTTACCGAACAACCGGCTTGAAACCGCCCACGCCGTACGTTGGTTCTCACATCTTGCGCCATAGCCTCGCAATCGACCTAGTTCACAAAGGCGCATCGCTTGAGGAGATCGGCGATATGCTGCGTCATCGATCGCGAGCAACCACAATGATCTACGCCAAGCTGGATGTTGATGGTCTTCGCACGATTGCACTACCTTGGCCACTTGCAGGAGGTGCGAAATGAGCGTACTCTCTCAAGAAATCGACCGTTACTTGAGCATCCGGCGCAGCCTCGGTTACACACTCTCCAGCGATGAGCGAGTCCTACGCAGTTTCGTCAGCTTCGCGGATACTGAGAACACCGATCATGTCAGTTCCCCATTGTTTCTGCGCTGGAAAGAAGCATTCGGGAAAGCCAACAATCGCACTTGGGCGCATAGATTGAGTACCGTTCGAGTTTTTGCGCGATGGCTTCACAGCTTGGATGCGAGGCACGAGGTTCTCCCGCAATCCCTCCTCCCCAGCCGGTTCCGCCGCCCGCGTCCTTATATATACAGTGAGGACGAAGTTCGGCAAATCGTCCAAGCCGCAGCTGAGTTGCCGTCCCACAACGGGATTCGTCCTCTAACATGCTCCACGCTCTTCGGATTGATCGCGGTCACCGGCCTCCGCGTAAGCGAAGCGTTAGCCTTGAACGCATCCGATGTTGATCTTGCTTCCGGAGTACTCACCGTTCGGAAGGGCAAGTTTGGCAAAGCTCGGTTGGTTCCGGTGGCCGACAGTGTTCGAGTCCAGCTTGCCGAGTATGCATGCGAGCGCGACCGACTTCTGGGAGCACCATCTCAGGCCTTTTTTGTGGCGGATCATGGAGCCAGGCTCACAGATTGCGGTGCTCGTTACAGCTTTGCCGCTGCGAGCAGGGCCATCGGGCTTCGGTCTTTCGAATCGTACCGTAGGCATGGCCATGGACCGCGCATCCATGATCTCCGGCTTGCTGTCAGAACGCTGTTGTCTTGGTATCGAAATCGCGATAACCCGTCGCAGGAGATGATCAAGCTGTCGACGTATCTGGGGCATGCCGATCCAACGAACACTTACTGCTACGTTGAAGCCGTTCCGGAACTACTTGAGCTCGCCGCCAAGAGGGCAGAGGAGGTGCAGCCGTGACCTCTCTACCCAATCTTGTTCAGCGATTCTTCACGGATCGTTTGTGCACTCAACTGGGGGCGAGTCCGAACACGATTGCCGCCTATCGCGACACTTTCCGCCTGCTCCTCCGCTTTGCGAGTCAACAGACAGGGAAACCGCCAACCAAACTGACACTAGAACAGCTTGACGTTACTCTTGTTACTGACTTCCTCACTCACATGGAAGACAAGCGCGGCAACAGCGCCCGTAGCCGCAACGCTCGGCTGGCATCGATTCGTTCATTCTTCGGGTTTGTCGCCGTGACTGAGCCGGCCCACTTGATGCATTGCCAGCAGGTCCTGGCCATTCCCGGCAAGCGGCACGAGCATCACGCAGTGGAGTTCTTGAATCGCACCGAGATGGATGCCGTCATCGCTGCTCCCGACCGGAACACTTGGATCGGCAGGCGAGATCACGCCATCCTTAGCCTGGCATTGCAAACAGGACTTCGCGTCTCGGAGATCACTGGGTTGCGACGAAGTGACCTGGTGCTTGGGACAGGGGCTTACATCCGCTGCGAGGGCAAAGGCCGTAAACAACGCTGCACGCCGTTACGCCAGCAAGTTACCAAGGTGCTCAGCGTATGGTTGAAAGAGCGTGCCGGGCTTGATGAAGACCCGCTGTTCCCAACAATGCGCGGCACGAGGCTCAGCCGCGACGCGATCGAACAAATGCTTCACAAGTACGTCCATGTCGCCGCCAAATCTTGCCCGTCCTTGGGGAACAGACGAGTGACTCCTCACGTCCTCCGCCACAGCACCGCCATGGATCTTCTCCATCACGGCGTCGATCAAGCTGTTATCGCCCTCTGGCTTGGTCATGAATCCGTACAGACGACGCAGATATATGTGCATGCTGACATGCGTCTCAAAGAGAAAGCACTCGCACGCGTCGCCGCACCGGAGTTGAAGCCTGGTCGTTATCGTCCCGATGATACGCTCTTAGCCTTCTTGGAGTCGCTGTAATTATGCCGACTAGCCGCGTTGGATACCACTGGTCCGTGGGCTTGGAACCTTTCAACGCGGCATAATCCTGGACACGGCATTATGAATGTTATGCCGATCTCGGCATAGGGCGCATCGCTCCACATGGCGCCTGCACCCATCGAAACAGCAGGTTGGGGCGCCATCGTAGCTTCGCAACCGCGCGCGACGAAGGCACTGTGAATCTCAATCTGATTCATGGTGCGCGTCCAAACGAGAAGCGAGTCTGCAGCCTCCGAAGCACCGTGGTAGCTGTGCCCCACCTCTGACCACAAGACGAAGTTGGTTTTCGCGGGCGAAATTCACCGCTGCGACTACGTCATGGACGTCAGCGGCGCGTACGGCGTAGACGCTCGATTGCGAGCCCCATGCGTCCACCCATCCGCTGGTTTGGGTCAGCGCAGGTTCGTCTCCGATGAAGTAGGGGTTCCTGATACGGAGAGACGCTTCCTGGCACGAAGGGAGGTCTGCGAGGAGCAATTGGCAAAGGGAGAGACAGGGCGTTCCAGCGAACCCTTGAGCTGCCGTCTTAAGCGGACCCACTTCTCTTCAGCGGGCCATCCCGGCTCGCCAGGACGAACACGAGAGAGATTTACGCTGGAGTGCTCTGTCGGGAGAATTGGCGAAAGACCATAAGGATGGACATAGGCACATGCCCTGAGCGCGGGAACGGCGAGTGCTCCTCTCACAAAGTCGCGTCTTTTCAAAGGACGTCCTTTCTATCGCATCTGTCACATGCAATTTTACTTTCCAGGCGTGGATTAGTCCCGCGAAGTCCCGTTCTTTGTAAGCGATCGCCCGTAATGAAGATGCTCTCTATCTGCGTCGAAGCTCGAGCTGGCGGCGCCGCAGGCAGCCTTCCTGCAGGTGCTATAGTCTTTTCCGTCGCTTGTCGAGGGATATGATGCACACCATGAACCGCAGAATCTTTCTCATGCGAGGGGCCGCTGCTTCGGCTCTCCTCACCGGCACGCGATATGTATCCGCCGATCCGCTTGGACTGCCGATCGGCTGCCAGACGTATCCTGTGCGCAAGTCGATCAGTACGGACTTCGCCGGCACCATGAAGGGATTGCGTGCGGCAGGGTTCACTCAGATTGAGCTGTGCTCGCCATACGGCTACGCCGATTTTTCGAGCCTCGAGCAATATAAGCCACAGGAGTTACGGCGAATGCTGACCGACTGGGGACTGCGCTGCATCTCGGCGCACTGGGCGCCGACCGAGCTCTTTCAAAAGCCGGACGAGAGCATCGCCTATGCGAAAGAGTTCGGCATGACGCAGATGGCAATCGCCGCGCTTGGACCCTTCGATTCTAAGGGCACCGAGACAGTCGACGACGTGAAACGTTACGTCGAGCCCTTCAATGCTTTCGCCGAAAAGGCCCACGCGGCAGGCATCGTCGCATTGCTGCACAATGAAGGCTTCGTCTCCGAATACATCGACGGCAAACCGGTTTACGACATGATGATCGCCGAGCTCAATCCCGCCACGACCAAGCTGCAGTTTCAGGTCTCTAGCTGGCAGAAGGGCTACGATCCAGTGACCTACTTCCACAAGTATCCGGGCCGCTTCCTCTCCATGCACTGCCAGGATTGGGTGAAGGACCCCTCCGCCAAGTCCGGCTTCCGCGAGGTTCCGTTGGGCAAGGGTGTCGTGGATTGGAAGGCCGTCTTTACAGCCGCAAAAACAGGCGGCGTAAAGAACTACTTCGTCGAGCTTGAAGAGAATCCGGCGCTGATGCCGCCGAGCGTGCCTTACCTGAAGTCCCTGAAGTAGTCTCAGCCTGATAAGTCCGCTAGCATTTTGGAAAGACATTTGGCGACGAACTGACAATGACATTCGGCTCCGGACAGCGGCAAACACTCATGAACGCTCTAGCGAATTCATGATTTTGTCCTTCCTTTCCTGGATACAGCCCTTTTAATTCCTGCCTTAGAGCAAGACCTCAACCACACGGGAGTCGATTTCCCTATCAGCGGGCAACGCGGGCATTTGCCAGTGTGGCAAAGGCGTTGGGAAGTCATGGTTGTGTGAAACAACCTGTTGCGATGCGAGCCATCTTCTTCTCCAATCTCCGGCAGCGCTTCTGCACTGCGCAGCAAGTATTTCTGAGGATGAGATGAGACGCCTTATCACGACGAGGACACCGTTTGATTAGCTGACAAATTGGCGGTTGGGGGTTGCCCAAACAATGTTGCGTAAGGGCAACTCGCTGAAACTGATCGCTTCCGCCGTGGGATATGCAAATGCGACAGCTCGAACGCGAGTCTTTACGCAACGTCCAGGAATGTCTCCTTCTGAATGGCTCGCTCGTAGCCACGATTAATGGCAGCCCCGTCGCCGACACGCCAGAGCAGACGTCCGCCGAGTTACTTCTTGTGTCCCTGTGGTTTATGGAACGTGGGGGCGACGCCAGCAATTCCTGGATCCGGTTCGGTTCACCCGGGATATGGTTAAGCAAAGGTATATGAATTGGTGATCCTCCAAAGCCACCGGTCGCCGATCCAATGGATGAAGAGGTCCTTCGTCAACTCGCCTCCTCGAGATTTCGATCCACAATCACCGCCAATTCGCCCAGCGTGCTACGACCCGACTTGAGCGACTGTAGCCCGGCATTAATGGCCTCGACGGTGCTGTCGATCGTTCTGCCGATATGCGGCACACCAGCCCTTGCACTGCGGATACAACCGATGGTTCGGCGGCCATCGGCTGTTGTGCGTGCCTCTCGTTCAGTATCGCGATCAGTCCGATGGTGGGCGCACGTCCGCGTACTGCCACCGAGGCCTCGCCCGCTTCATACGGTTCCTCCTGTCGTTTTCGTGGTGAGTTACTTCGCTGCTAAAATTTCCGGCCTCTCAATTTGAGGAGGGGATGCCAGTAACTCGTCGGCCCTTGCAAATAGGGCTTTGGCAATCTCACCATTCAAATGAGCGGTCCGGCCAGACTCATCGGCAAATGTATCGAAAATGCCGAAGCGAGAAGAGTCAATCCGAAATGAAAACCAGCTCACCGTGGCATCCTCCTGGACGGCTAACGGTAACGCCGATTTCAAAAAGGCCGCCAATTCTTCTTGTTTACCCGCCTTCGCTTCCAGAATGGCGAGCAGGGCAACGCTGTGCATTGTGTTCTCCTATTCCATACAAAATCATTTACGCAAAATCTGGAAAGGAACAGAGTTGTTCCCTTCCAGAGTGAAGTTCTCTTCAGAGAGCGGCTATGCCGTTGAAGCCGGCGGCCTTTGGCAGTCCATCGACTTCGCCTAAGCTGATGAGGCTTCCGTCGTTTTGAATTGCAAAAATTCCGATGGCGCCCGCTCCCGAATTGAGCGTGTACACAAAACTGCTATCCGACGAAACTGCTATATCCAGATTGTTGCTTCCGGCAGGATTCGAGCCAAGTAGAGTTCCACCAATCGGAATCAGAGTACCACCATTGCCGATTGTAAAACCCGACACGGAGTCAGAGCCGGCATTAGAGACATAGACCCATTGCCCATTCGGCGCGACGGCATTCCAGCAATTGGCGGCGCCCAACGTGGGCACGCTTTGACTGATTGCGGAGATGGTTCCGCTCGTCACCACGGAATACGACGAGATCGCTGAACCGTTAGTAGCGTTCGCCGGGCCTGTCTCTGAAACCAGGACCGCTCCATCAGGAGCGAAGCTTGCAGAAAAGACTCCCGGTGCTTTGCTGGCATTGACAACGATGGGACCTAGCGTTCCGTCTGGACGGATCTGAAATGTGTCGATGTTGTTGGTAAGTCTTTCAGTAACGACCAGCGTCTTTCCGTCAGGACTGGCGGTAACGGAGGAGCCACCCGCAGAAGTTGCGCTCAAAAAGGAAGTGCTGTTTGGAATTTGTCTTAGCTTTCGGCCATCGAATTCGAAAGCCACCACTGATCCGGCCGCCGCACCGTTTAATACGTATACAAAATTTCCGCTCTGAGCAATAGAGAGCGGCTCACTGCCACCCGAATCCGCCTGGTCCAGCAGTGTGAGTGAAGCACCTCTCACTCGAAAAACCGACACGGTACCGCTTCCCGCATTGGCTGCGAATAGCAGCGAGTGATCCTGAGATAGTCTGAGAGATCCCTGAGACTGTAGTGGATCTCCAGTACCGCCACTTCCTCTCCCACCAGTCTGAAAGTGGTCACCTGCCACCAACTGCCCATCCGGCGTGCGCCCAAAGGAAATTACTTCATTTGTGGCGGCATCGTTCGTCATCACAAATACTGCTCCATCGGTCGGTTTCCTGGAGTCTGACGTTGCACACAAAAGGGATGCGGCTGTACCCACGCCGGCAGCGAGCAGCAATAATCCCCGAGTT
>DATAYL010000407.1:0-21640 GCA_036272575.1 Bryobacteraceae bacterium
ACCATGGCGAAGGTGTCGTTAAAGCCCAAGGGCGGCAGCCAGGCTAGATGAAAGCGTCGCAGGTACTCCTCCTTGACGATGGTGTATGCCGCAGTTGGATCGGCGGGCACATTGCGCTTCAAGACGACTTGGGCGGCCGTGCCGGTGTATTCCGGATAAATATCGATGTCGCCTTTCAGGATGGCTAAGTGGGTGAGGAGTGTTCCGCCCAGGTTCAACCGCCGCTCGACCGGAATGTGCAGCTTGCGCTCAATCTGCTGAGCGGCAATTTCACCGAGGATCAGCTGTTCAGTGAAGTTCTTGCAGCCGACAACGATTTCGCCCTTCTGCCGGCAGGCAGAAAGACACAGTGCAACGAGACAGACGGCAGCGAAGACTTTCATGTGCGGGAGATGCGCCGCTCCAAGGCCGACATACCCCAATCGGCAATTAGCGCCAGAGCCGCTGCCGGTATAGCGCCGGCCAAAATTTCAAGCGTGTTGACTGAGGCGACGCCCCGAAAAATCAGCTCGCCCAGACCGCCGCCCCCGATTACGGCTGCGATTACAGCCGTACCGATGTTTGTCACGAGCGCAATCCGAATCCCAGCGAGGATGGTCGGCGCCGCGAGCGGAAGTTCTACCCACCGCAGCAATTGCCGGTCCGTCATGCCCATTGCTACGGCGGCTTCCCGAACCGGCGGGTCTACGGAATTGATGCCGACAATCGTATTTCGCAGAATCGGAAGCAGCGAATACAAGACCAGACATAAGATCGCGGTGTGCTGCCCAATACCTCCGATCAGCGGCACGGGCAAAAGGAAGCCGAACAACGCGAGGCTGGGGATGGTTTGCAGAATGCTCGCGATGGTCACGGAGATACGGCGCACCAGCGGACGCCGTGTGCCCGCAATTCCGACGCCGACTCCGATGATCACCGCCAATCCACAAGAGATCGTGACAATCAGAATGTGCTCGCCGGTGAGCGATACCACGTTCGCAAGCAAAGTTTTGAGAACGGTAGGATCCACAGGATTTCGTTAACGCGGTTGGGCCGATTCCGGTTTGCCAATCTGCTCTTGCGTACTGACCGAGAAAAGATGGCATTTCTGTAACTCTTCCCTAAACCGAAATCGCGCGTGCAGGAAGAGAGCGGCCCGGGCATCTCCGCTTCCTTGCACATCCTTGGTGATCCAAACGCCATCGGGCTCACGTTGTTGCGTGATGTGCAACCAAAATCCTTTGTGCAAATTTGCCAAGAGACCAGCTCCAATTTTGACATCCCGTTTCGTCTCAAATTGGATTTCGACTGGCGTGCTCGACTGCTCGTCGATGGCAATTTGTCCGGTGAGGGCTTCGGCGAAGCGCTCTTCCAGACTCTTGGGGTGGAAGTTGGGGTCGCCAGCGAGATCGTAGACCAGTGTTTGCCGGCTAAAGCGCTGTTCCCGTCGTCCGTTGGTGAGACGCAGCGCACGCAGGAACATGTCGGCCTGCTTCTCGCCGTGCGCTTGAGCTTTTTGGGCTTCCGCTTTGTCGCTATATTTCTTTACTTCTTTGTCGACGCGAGCCTGTTCCTTTTTCGCCTCACCGCCACTCAGCAGTTTGCCGTCACGCTCGAGTGTGTGTTCAATCTGAATCTGATTCACGAAGAACTGCTCTTTGACAGATGAGCCATGCTTCTTGACCGAGCCATCGCTATTCAGTTCGTCCGTTTGATCGTGCACAGTGCAGGAGTAATTTTCTATTGCCTCTTCCGAGTTGCGGAAGCTCTTGAGGACGCGGTGCTTCATCTCGCGCGCATCGGGAATGGGTTGATCCGGCAGGAGACAAGTAGCGCTTGCCAACCAGCAAAAGGCTACTACGAAGCTTCGCCGGTTCAATGTTTCCTCAGCTGGTCCGGCAATGTCTCCCGAAAGGCGCGTGCAGTGGGCGTCTCGATGCGCCAGAATTCCTCGGGTGTGACAAGCGCCTCCAATTTTCCCTGACCGAGCACGGCAATGCGGGTGGCCAGGCGGAGCGCCTCCAGTAGATCGTGCGTCACGAAGACGGCCGCCACCTTGTACTGGTCTTTGAGCCTGGAAAATTGTTCCTGCATATCGTGGCGGGTGACCGGGTCCAAGGCGCCGAAAGGTTCATCGAAGAGCAGCAGGGTGGGTTCGGCCGCGAGCGCGCGAGCTACCGCAACTCGCTGCCGTTGTCCGCCCGAAAGGAGGTGAGGGAGACGGTCCGCGATTCCCGCCTGTTCCAAACCAACCTGAGTTAGCAATTCGGCGGCCCGGGCCTTTTGCCTGTCCTCGGACCAGTTGAGCAGGCGGGGAACGAGCAGAATGTTCTGCTGGACCGTCCAATGCGGCAGCAGTCCGAACTCCTGGATCACGTAGCCGATCCGGCGCCGCAGTTGAATGGGATCCAAGCAGCCGACGTCTTCGCCTTCGATACGAACCTTTCCCGCCGTCGGTTCGAGCATTCGATTAATCAATCGGAGAGCGGTGGTCTTACCGGAGCCGCTGCTGCCGAGCAGAACCAGCGTTTCTCCGCGTTCAATCTCAAAGCTCAGATCGTGCAAGATGGGCCGCCTCTGGGCCGAGTAGCTGACGGTTTGGAAAGATAAATGCGCCAGTTGCAGCCTCCTATCTTATTATCAGCATGGGATAATGAAGTCGGCTTGGCGCGTTCCGTCCGATCCGCAGGCAGCTTTCAGCACGGAATATCACAAATTGGAAATTCGATTGCTAACAATTCAGTTGTTTCCGCACTACAATCGAGAATCCCACTAAGTTAGCAATGCCGTATCAAATCCGACCCTTAAAAGAGTTCCTCGTTCGTCCAGCGTTACCTCAAGCCATTGGCCGACTCTCCGAGATTGCTTACAATCTGGTCTGGAGTTGGGACCACACGATCCGGTCCGTCTTCCGCCGCCTCGATCCGGGCCTGTGGAAAGAAAGCAATCACAATCCGATTCAATTGCTGGGAAGGATCTCGCAGGAGAAACTGGATCGGGCGGCTAGCGATCCCCGATTTCTACTGCTCTATAAGCGCGCCTGCGAACGGCACGACGGCTACCTGCATTCGAGCGTCCCGACGGAAGCTACACCGCGCATCGCTTACTTTTCGATGGAATATGGGCTACTCGATTGCATGCAGATTTATTCGGGTGGCTTGGGACTGCTTTCGGGCGACCATCTGAAGGCGGCGAGCGACGGCGACTTTGCTTTGACGGGCGTGGGCCTCCTGTATCAGCGGGGCTATCTGCAACAGCATTTGAATCCGGATGGATGGCAGCAGGAGCGCACACCGCTGAACGACTTTTACACTTTGCCGGTCCGCCCGTGTTTGGACAACGATGGCGGAGAGGTGCTGGTCAGCGTAATGCTGCCGACGGGCGAACTGTTCCTCAAGGCTTGGCACATTGACGTAGGGCGAGTGAAGCTCTACCTGCTGGATAGCAACATTCCGCAAAACGAACTGCAGGAACACCGCGACATCACCGATCAACTCTACGGCGGCGACATTCAAAAGCGCATCCGCCAGGAGATCGTTCTGGGAATCGGCGGCTTGCGAGTGCTGAAAGCATTCGGCATTAAGCCGACTGTGTATCACATGAATGAAGGGCATGCGGCCTTTCTTGGAATCGAACGCATTCGAGTGTTGATGGCGGAAGAAGGACTTACCTTCGAGCAGGCGCTTGAGGCCACTCGCGTCAGCAACGTCTTCACGACGCATACCTCTGTGCCGGCCGGCATCGATCTCTTCGATACGAGCCTGGTTTACGATTATTTCCATAGCTACTGCGATCAAGCCGGTTTCCCATTTGACAATCTGCTGACGTTAGGCCGCAAAAATCCTCAGGATTCGACCGAGCGATTCTCGATGGCAGTTTTAGCGCTCAAGACCTCGGCATTCCGAAATGCCGTGAGTGTTTTGCACCATTACGTGTCGCAGGAAATGTTTCAGGATTTGTGGCCACGCTTGCCGGTGAACGAAGTGCCGATCACATCGGTCACCAACGGCGTTCATTCGCCGACCTGGATTAACGGTGATTTAGCCGCAATTTATGAACAGTATTTGCAGCCGGAATGGCGCGAGCGGCTGGAAGACACGAAGATGTGGGAACTGGTGCAGGAAATTCCCGGCCAGGAAATTTGGGAAATGCATCGCAAGCGCAAGCGCCGCATGGTGGCCTTTGTAAGAGAGCGCGCGGTGGCTTCCGCTCTGCAGAGAAAATCCTCGGCAATGGAAGTCCGCCGCTTGCAGGAAATCCTCGATCCAGATGTCTTTACCATTGGATTTGCCCGGCGCTTTGCTACGTACAAGCGCGCAACTCTAATCTTCCGTGATGTAGCCCGTTTGAAACGCATCCTTAGCAATCCGGACATGCCGGTTCAGATCGTAATTGCGGGTAAGGCACATCCCAAAGATCATCCCGGTAAGACACTGATTCGTGAAATATATAACCTCTCCCGTGATCCTGAAATCTCCAAGCGCTTGATTTTCGTGGAAGACTACGGCATTCAGGTGGCGCGGGAAATGGTGCAAGGCGTTGATCTCTGGTTGAATAACCCGCGGCGCGGTGAAGAGGCTTGTGGGACCAGCGGCATGAAGGCTTCAATGAACGGCGTGTTGAACTTCAGCGTGCTCGATGGTTGGTTTGATGAAGCCTTTGAAATGTCAGCGGGCTGGGCCATAGGCGATCGGGTCGAGTATTCAGAGGATCAGGACGACATTCATGCGAGCGCCATATACTCGACGCTTGAGAATGAAATCCTGCCGATGTTTTATGAAAACCGCGGCGCCGACGGTGAGATTCCGACCGAGTGGGTGCGCCGTATGAAGACGTGTATTGCAAACATAACTCCGCGCTTTAGCTGCGGCCGTATGGTGGCTGAGTACATGTCGGAGCTTTATCGACCAGCACACAAGCTGTGGCAGGGCATTTCATCGAAGAACTTCGAGGCAGCTCGACAGAAAACAACCTGGGACGCGCGGGTGAACGAGAATTGGGACCGGGTGCGCTTCGTTGAATTGGGCGACGGACCGGGCGTTTCGGTGATGAGCGGTTCTTCTATACCGCTGCGGGCTACTATCGAACTGGCTGGGTTAACTCCGGCCGAAATTCGGGTTGAAGCCGTAATCGGTCAAATTGGTGTGAATGGCCAGCTACAAAGTACTTACACGATACCCCTGGAACCGATCGAAGAAAAGGGCAGCCTTACGATTTTTGCAAACGTTTTCACCGTACAAGAAACGGGTCGCGTAGGCTATTCTGTCCGCGTCAGCCCGAATCATTTTGATAATCCACTTACCCGGCCTTGTAATTCGGTATTGCGGTGGGTTTCGGATTCGAATTAGCGCATGACGGTAAGTTTAGTTTATTTGGTACTCTAACGAAGTAATTTCTTGAGGAGAAGCTATAAACCACTGGAATGTGCAAGCAATCCGTGGTACATACAAGACAGGTAAAGACGTAAAGTCAACTTATCCTCCCGATGACCGAGTTTTGATCTTTACCTGATATCCAGCATAAGAGAACGTCTTTCCTCAACCTGGGTCTTTTATAAGTTGTAGGTCCGAAGCACTCGATTACGCGAGCTACATCTCTGCGCGTTCGAATGCACATTCGGATCTCTGAAGGAGCCGATCCACAACTATGGACGGAGATCGTAAATATAGGCAGCACGGCTATCAAGACAGCGACCGCGGTTCGAACTCATCGCATCCCGACCGCGGCAAGCCGCAAGGGCCTCGGCCATCCCTGGACATAACCGGCCCCAAATTGCCACGACTGATTCAGAACGTCGTGGCTTCCCGTTGCTACAACTGCGCCATGGCGCTCCCGCCAGACGCCGACTTTAAAGGCACTTGCCCAAAGTGCGGCGCGGCATTGCATTGTTGTAAGCAATGCGTGAATTTCGATTCGTCAACGCGCTTTCAGTGCCTCAAGCCTATCCCGGTACGTATTGCGGTCAAGGATCAGGCTAACTCGTGCGAACTGTTCTCGCCCAGAGTCACTGTGGCGCGTGATGCTCTGCCGCCCGGGCCGGTATCCAAGGTTTCGCATCCAAACATCATGCCTGCCCCGCGCAGCGCCAATGATGCCCGAGCCGCCTTTGACAATCTGTTCAAGAAGTAAGCGAATCGGCTTACCAGAGTTGCGGGTTGTACAGTCTTGGAGTAGATGGCTGTTTCCAAGATAAAAAAGAAATCCTCTGGCGCCAAGGCTTCGGCCGTTCCGAAACAGGGCGCTTTACCTTGCCTGATTGTTATTGCCTTGATTCTTCTCGTGGTAGGTCTGGTGCTCTATTTTTCGCTGCGCGGCGCAGGTTGATAAGCTGCGGATACAAATGCGAATAGACGGAAGACAGCCCGATCAGCTGCGTCCCACCAGATTTACACCGGACTATTTAGTCACTGCCGAGGGATCTGTTCTGGTGGAAGCCGGCAACACACACGTTCTTTGCGCGGCCTCGGTTGAAGACACCATTCCAGGTTTCCTGCGGGGGACGGGCAAAGGCTGGATTACGGCCGAATACGCCATGCTACCTCGCTCGACAGTGACACGCACGCCACGCGAGATTGTGAAGGGGCGACCATCGGGGCGGACCCACGAGATACAGCGCTTAATAGGTCGGTCTTTGCGAGCGGTGACAGACTTGACTGCATTAGGTGAGCGCAGCATCATTGTCGATTGCGACGTGTTGCAGGCCGATGGCGGTACGCGTACTGCTGCTATCTCTGGTGCTTACGTGGCTCTCGCGATCGCCCTGGGCACACTCATCAAGTTCAAGGTGCTAAGCAAATCCCCATTGATTGACTCGGTCAGCGCAACGAGCGTGGGGATCGTGGCGGGGGTCCCCATGCTGGATTTGGCTTACGAAGAAGACGCACGGGCCGATGTCGATATGAATGTGGTCTTGACTGGCTCGGGCAAGTTTGTCGAACTACAGGCGACCGCTGAACATACGCCGTTTGAAGATACGGAACTGGATCAAATGATCGAGTTAGCGCGAACGGGCATCGCGCAGATTCAACTGCTACAGCGGGAGATTTTGAACGCAAGACAGTGATAGAAACGCTGCTGTACGTCTGTTCTTCAAATCCGGGCAAGCTCCGTGAATTTCGCGCAGCCGCGTTGCCCGAGGAACTACTACAAAACCGTTTGCGGATAGAGGCGCTGCCCTTGCTCGAACAGATTCCAGCACCAGCGGAAACGGGCGCATCTTTTCTCGAAAATGCCTCGCTTAAGGCGCGTTTTTATTCCGGATTCACTTCGGAACTCGTGTTTGCCGACGATTCGGGGCTGGCAGTGGAGGCACTCGGCGGTGCGCCGGGCGTCCTCTCTGCCCGCTTTGCCGGAGAAGACGCGACCGACGAAGCGAATAACGATCTTTTGTTGCGGCGAATGGCCGAGATTACCGAACGAACTGCCTTTTTCGAGTGCGTCATTGCGCTGGCGCGCGCCAGGCAGGTTTTAAGAACGTTCAAGGGGTCTGTCCGCGGTCAGATTTTGCGCGAGCCGAGCCTCGGCGCGCATGGTTTTGGGTACGACCCCCTCTTCTTCTATCCTCCCTTCCACAAATCGTTCGCGGAACTTGAGACACAGGAGAAATGGAAAGTTAGTCATCGCGGCGAGGCCTTTCGCCAGATGCTCAATCATTTATCGCAACAAAACATCTCAGTCATGGGCGCCGATAATTCGGTAGACTATTAGCTGTGCATCAAAATCTGTTGCATAACAACCAGGTACGGAGCACGGAAGACGTATTACTCTCGCCCGGTCAAGTTGGCTATCTGAATGGCTGGGGAATTTTTAGTACGTTTCGAGTGGCGCAGGGCGTGTTGTTTGCGTTTGATAGGCATTACGCGAGGCTACGCCGGGACGCCGCGCTGCTACGTATTCCTTTTAGCTGGTCAGCCGAGAACTTACGCGACGCATTGAACCGGCTAATTGAAGCAAATAGCGCGTGGGATGCCGTGTTGCGGGTCGCTATTATTCGTAACCGGGGAGGAATCTTCGAGGGGCCGCTTGCTTCGCGCGAGGTCGATCTAGTGGCTTTTACAGCCAACTTACGGCAATGGAGTACGGATGTAAACCTGACGTACCAGCCCAATGCGCGATTCGGCTCATCCCAGTTCGCGGGAACTAAGAGCACCTCGTGGGCGCAAAATCTTACAGTCTTGGAAAAAGTACAGGAAGCGGGATTCGACGAGGCGGTGCTGCTGAACGAGCTGGGGCAGGTTAGCGAATGCACGTCTGCCAACATATTCGCGGTTCAGGGTAAGGATGTTTACACACCGCCCCTGGCAACTTCCGGTTGTTTGCCGGGTATCACTCGAGCCGTTCTGCTCGAGGATATCCGAATAAAAGGCGTCACCATTGAAGAACGCGAACTTACTCCATCGCAGCTAGAGGAAAGCGACTGTGTTTTTATTACTTCAACCACGCGCGATCTGCTGCCCGTGAATGCGATCGATGGGGCCACATTGCGACGGGAAACAGAAGTTTTCAGTGCGCTGAAGAGTGCATTTGCGTCTAACTTCCAGAACTATATCGAGCACGCATTTCCGAACAAAGTTCTAGTCAACTCATGAAGCATCCCGAGTTTACCTGCAGTACGTGTGGAAGTGTCAACCTGAGGCGTTCTCATAGCCAGTCCTTCGCGGATATCCCGAAGATGGCGATGGGAATATACCCTTTTCGCTGTCTGAATTGCAGAGCACGATTTTGGATCAACATCTGGTTATTTTCAAAAAAGACGTGCGCCGTGTGTCCGCATTGCCTCGCGATGGAGGTTGCACCGGCCAGTCTGGAAGGTAAGCGGCTAAGCCTTTTGCAAAAGATCCTGTTAAGAATGGGCGCCCGAGGCTATCGTTGCGGCAGTTGCAACCGACGCTTCCTAACTTTCAATCGCGCTCGGCCACGTGCCGCCAAAACACCGGTGGATCGTTCGCATCAAACGGAAACGGCCGAGGCGGTCTCAGCGGCTTCCGCAGGCAAATAAATTTCTTAACTCAAGGTCGTTGTTGGTTCGGTCGTCTTTTGTTTCGACAAAACGAGCAAACACCCGACCTGCTCCCCAAGGGTGGATAACATCTCCATGTCATCGCCCGAGTGCAATCGAGGCTCACGGTTCTGCACGTTAATCACGCCGACAACGCCACCCTGCGAAATGATGGGCACAGAAAGAAACGCCTCGAAGGTGTCCTGAGGAAGATCTTTGAAGAACTTAAACCGGGGGTCGTTGTAAGCTTCCCGCGAAATCGCCAGCAGTCTCCGTTCGCGCGCCACCCAACCGGTTAGACCTTCGCTCAGATCCAAGCGCACAGAACTGAGATTCCGGACACTGTCGTCGCTGGTTGCGTAAAGGATCAATTGGCCTTCCTCGACCAGGTAAATGAGGCACGAGTCGCAACTCAGGAAGTCCCGAATTAATGTCACAATCTCGTTTAAGATATCGTCGAGATCGATATCGCGAGTCATCAGGCGGCTGACGCGTTGAAACAGACGAAGTTGCTGTTCCACGCGCTCCAGGCGAGCTTCGAGTTCCCGAGTCTTCACATGATTTATTATCCCAGAAGAGAGGGCTTTGCGTCCTGAATGTACTCGTACCCGGAATCCGGCTGCCGTACCTTCCCGAGAGTAGTACCATGTAGGCAGCTAATTCGAGGAGAAAGGCTTTAGATGTGGAGTAAACGCAAAGAAGACGAGCTATCACCAACGGCGGAACCGAGATCGCCTACAGCGCCAGCAGCCACTAAATCCCCGGTTGAACCACAGAGAAGAGAGACCAACACTACTATGTCAACGGCATCCCGCACTTATGAACCAGAAGGAACTGTCCGGAGCGGCGGCTCGGCCGCGCTCGGCAAGAACGTCACCGTTAAGGGACAGATTTTTGCTCGTGAAGATTTAACCATTGACGGCGAAGTAGAGGGCACCGTTGAATGCCATGAACATCGCCTAACCATTGGACCGAATGCTCGGGTGCAGGCCGGTCTGAAAGCGCGTGAAATCGTCATACAGGGTTCGATTCATGGCAACGTTGACGCGGCCGACAAGATAGACATCAAGAAAGAAGCGAAGTTAGTCGGAGATATCAAGACGAGCCGGATTGTGATCGAGGACGGCGCCTATTTCAAGGGCAGCATCGATATTTCGAAGCCCAATGCCGCGGCAAAAGCGCCGGCGCCCAGCACGACAACCGCCGCTGCAGTTTCCCCGTCTTCGGCACAGCCTGCAAGTTCTCCACAGACGCCGCAAACGGTTACGACGAGCGCCGGGAGCTCGGGCCGTTAATCATAGATTTGGGGCGGGCCAGGCAGGCTGCTCGAGGCAGGCCAAAGCAGTGCGGGCCGCCCTCCACTCAATACGGCGAAATGTCCTGATTTCGCCGGCTGCTGCGCGATCCCTTCCGAGCTATGAGATTTAGTCCCGGCAAAAGTGTCTCAACTAAAGTCTCACGCTCGCATGAGCAGATGCTGCCGCGCCGCAGCGCGGGCTTCGAACAGTTCTGTTCGATGATTCAATATACCGACAACTTGTCGATTCTCGATATGTCGGGAGCGAGTCAGGCGAATATCAGTTTCCTCACGAGTTACGGTCACAAAATTTCCTCTGACGACGCCGTAGGAACTATGCAGCAGTGCTTCGGCGCGGACTTTTACACCAATCAGCAAGCCGCCAGCAACGCGCACCGGTTTCTGGAGCAGACGCTGACGTTCCCAGACCAGTCCTTTGATGGAGCGCTGATTTGGGATGTCTTGCAATTGCTGGTCTCGCCGCTGCTTGAGGATGTAGTCACTAAACTATTTCGTGTGATGCGGCCGGGCTCTCCTATTCTGTGTTTCTTTAATGCGCAAGACAAGATCAACCAGGTCCCGGTTTACAGTTACCGAATTCAAGATGCGAAGACGTTACTGCAAACGACGCGCGGGACACCACAACAGTGCGAGTACTTCAATAATAGGCGGCTGGAAAGACTTTTTGAAAACTCCTCATCGGTGAAGTTTTTCCTCATGCGCGGGGCGCAGCGAGAGGTCATCGTAAGGCGTTAAACAGATTGGCGTTTCCGGCTGCCCTCTACAATGAAAACTTCGGGAGCGTTCTCTTTTTGGCATTAGAAGATGATCTTCTGCGTCAGCGTCACGAGCGGATCGAGCAGATTCGACAGCTTGGTTTCGAGCCTTACGGGCAAGCTTTCGATTCCACTCACAATGTGGCGCGGATTTGGAAAACGTACGGCGAGAAAACCGCGGAGGACTTGGCTGAGCACGTGGATGTACACGTCAGCGGCAGGATACAGAGTCTGCGGCGCATGGGCAAAGCAGCTGGCTTTCTACACTTGCAACAAGAAGGGCAGAAGCTACAGGTTTATGTGCGCAAGGATGCAGTCGATGAGCGAAGTTTCAAGCTGTTCGATCTGCTCGATATCGGCGACATCATCGGCGTGCGCGGTTATCTGTTCCGGACTAAAACGGGCGAGCTGAGTGTACACGCCGAAGAGCTTTTCTTTCTCTCGAAAATCATGTTGGCATTGCCTGAGAAATGGCACGGCCTGGAGGATGTCGAGACGCGGTACCGGCAGCGCTATCTGGATCTTATTGCGAATCCGGAGCTGCGCGAAGTGTTCATCACACGTTCCAAGATCATCGCATCTTTGCGGCGCCAGCTGAACGAGCGCGGCTTCCTCGAAGTGGAGACGCCCATGATGCAGCCGCTATACGGCGGGGCGGCGGCGCGGCCTTTCGTGACGCACCATAATACGCTGGATATCGATCTTTACCTCCGCATCGCCCCTGAACTTTATCTCAAGCGGCTGGTCGTGGGCGGTTTTGACCGCGTTTACGAAATCAATCGCAACTTCCGCAACGAAGGAATTTCGACGCAGCACAACCCGGAGTTCACCATGCTCGAGTTCTACCAGGCGTATACGGATTACCGGGGCATGATGACACTTTCCAAGGAACTGTTGCGCCAGGTTGCAATTGACGCGGCCGGTTCGGACCAGGTCACTTTCGATAATCGAACGCTCGATTTCAGTAACATCCGCCAGCTCTCGATGCGGGAGGCGGTAGTTGAACTCTGGCCCCAGTCGGCGCCGGATAGACCGACACCCGAGCAGGTCAAAGATCCGGAATGGCTGCTGCGGTTTTCCAAGGAAACAGCGCCCGGCCCAGCCTTGGTGGATCTGTTCGAGCGTCACATCGAAGACCAGCTGTTCGAGCCGACAATCATCTACGACTTCCCAGTCGAAGTTTCGCCGCTTTCGAAAAACAAGCCCGACGAACCCGATTTCGTGGAGCGCTTCGAACTCTATGCAGCCGGCATGGAACTCGCCAATGCCTTCACCGAGTTGAACGATCCGCAGGAGCAGCGGCGCCGCTTCGAACAGCAATTGGCCCGTAAGGAAGGCGGCGACCAGGAAGCGCACCTGATGGATGAGGATTATATCCGGGCGCTCTGCTATGGAATGCCGCCGGCGGGTGGCGAAGGCATCGGTATCGATCGTTTGACGATGCTCTTAACAGGCTCAAAATCTATTCGCGACGTGATCCTCTTTCCGCTGCTTCGGCCGGAGGGAGAAATCGGCCTGGTACGCCGGCTGCGAGACCTCGCTCCCTAGCAGCATGCGTCGCTTTGAGTGGATCGTCGCTCTCCGTTACCTTCGTGCTAAGCGCAAACAGACTGTCATTTCAGTCATCACCGTCATCTCGATCGTCGGCGTTACGGCCGGCGTGGCCGCGCTGATCATCGCGCTCTCTATCAACAACGGCTTTGCCAATACCCTGCAGGGAAGCCTGTTGAGCGCCACGGCCCACGTCAGTATCCAGGAACGTAATCCAACGTTTGGCATCGAGGATTGGCAAGCCCTCATTCCGCAACTTGCGCGTCTGCGTCACGTAATAAGCGTGACGCCAAGCCTCTATGCGCCGGTCGCGTTACGTGGTCCACTGGTCAGCACGAGCGCCACTCTGAAAGGCGTTCCTCTGGGCCAGCGGGCTCCCCGGGAAGATATGCTGAGTCACCTCAAGGCCGGCTCGCTTGCGCCGTTCGACGATCCCGAGCGGGCGCGTTCAAGTATTGTGCTCGGCTCGACGCTGGCGCAGCAAGCAGGTGTGCGGCTGGGCAGCCCGGTCACCGTAATCGGAAACGAATTGACGCCGTTCAGCATTGCGCCGACGTTATTTCATTTCCGCGTGGTTGGCATTTTTGAATCTGGCCTGTACGAGCTCGATGCGAGCTGGGCTTTTGCTTCCCTGCCCGCCGTACAACGAGTACTCGATCTTCAGAATGTGGTGAACGCGATCGAACTTCGACTCGATGACGTTTATCAGGCGCCCACTGTGGCGCGCGAAGCCAATGCGCTCATCGGCAAGAAGCTAATCGCGCAAACCTGGATGTCGCAGAACCACTCGCTGCTCAATGCACTGCGCCTGGAAAGAATCGTCAGCCTCATCACCGTTGGCTTAATTGAGTTAGTGGCCGCTCTGAACATTCTGGTGGTTCTCGTCATGCTCACCATGGAAAAGCACCGTGACATTGCCATCCTGATGTCACTGGGAGCGCGTCGCCAGCAGATCAGGCGCATCTTTCTGTTGCAAGGTCTGATCATCGGCAGCATCGGTTCGTGTCTCGGACTGATCATCGGTTACTCGGTTGCGTTACTCTTCAATCACTATCGCTGGCTGCGGCTGGACGAGCAGATTTACTCGATCAGCTACGTCCCGTTTCTGAGCCGTTGGACAGATGGCATTTGGGTTGCGGGACTCGCGATCTTAACGAGCCTGATCGCGACGATTCATCCTTCGCAGAGCGCATCACGTATTGCACCGGCAGAAGCGCTCCGCTACGAATGACTCATCGCGCATTCAACAGCGCAACAAGGGATGCTGCGTTCAGGAGCGGCTCGATGTTCGAATCGTCTCTGCGGCGGCCGTACCGTTTTCACCTCTTGCGCTCTGCAGCGCTGGTTGGCTGAGAGACTCATATATCGGGCGAGAGCCGAACAGGGTAGGGATCACCATTGCCCCGAAACAGGCCCATAACATCGGCATGAGTTGGGTAAAGCTGGCCGTCAGCTCAATCACCAACACGATTCCAGTAACTGGCGCTCTGACCACAGCGGTGAAGAATGCCGCCATGGCAACGATTGCGAATGCCGACGGGACGAGGACGATGTGGGGGAAAAGCAGGCCACAGACCCCCGCAAACAGCAACCCGAGTTGCGCTCCTACCGTGAGCATGGGCGCGAAGAGGCCGCCCGGAGTTCCGGCCGCATAGGATAGCGGACCCAGCACAAAGCGGAGAGCGAACACAAGGGTGAGTAACGAAAAGCCTTCGCCTCCAGAAAGTGTTCTTTGCGTTATCGAGTCGCCGCCACCCACCATGCCCGGAGCAAACCATGCAACTGCTCCTACTAACGCACCGATGAGCGCCGCTCGCCCCTCGACGGGCCAACGGAGGCGGTTGGCTAATGAAATGCCTTGAAGCAGAGCGGCGTTGTAGGCGATGCCGAGCAGCCCCGCCAGTACACCGAGCGCCAGAAACAGCGACCCGCTTCCGAAACCGGAATACGCTAGAGCTTCGACTTTGAAATCGGGATTCTGGCCGAGAAACAGCCGGGCCACCGCAATGGCGCAACACGAAGACCCGAGTGCGGCGATAGCAATCCTGGTATCGAACCAGCGAATTAATTCTTCCAGCACAAAGACAGCCCCGGCGATGGGCGCATTAAATGCGGTGGCGATGCCGGCCCCTCCACACGCCGCCAGCAAGGCGATAACGTCCGAATCCGGCAGGTGCAACTTTTTTCCCAGAAAAGCACCGATATCTGCCCCCATTTGCACGCTTGGACCTTCGCGGCCAAGCGCAAGCCCGCCTCCGATAGCCAGCAATCCTCCGATGAACTTCACCGGTATCAGGCTGAGCGGCGCCGGTGGTAGTTCACCTTTCGCGACCGCTTCGACATGAGGAATGCCGCTTCCGGCGGCGTAGGGTGAGAACCGCCTCACCATTGAAGCTGCGACCATTGCCGCAGCGGCCACAACTGTAACGGTGAGCAACAGACCTCCGAATGGCCAGCTATGCGCCCGGGCGATCATACTATCGCGCCAGTGATCAGCGTGCTGGAGCGCCAGGCGAAATGCGGTTATCAATAGACCCGTGAGCACCCCTGTCAAACAGGAACAAAGTGCAAGCGGCAGTACGGGTCTGCGACTCTCTTTGGATTCGGCCATGTCTATGAACCTACACCACGAAATAAATGGCCGTCGCGAGCTGAGTCTTCGCGCGTGAATTCGCTCAAGTCCTCCATGAGGGCTCAGACGGGTGGATTCCGACTCCGCGCCTTCAGGTGCATAGTCCACTGACGATGAATTTGTTCTATATTGTATAAGTAATGTTTGCCCGCGATTACCTCGGCGAATTCGAGCACATTATTGTTCTGGCGCTTCTACGGTTGCAAGATCGCGCTTATGGAGTTACCGTGCGTCAGGAGATTCAATTTCGCATTAAACGCGACGTGTCTATCGGCGCCGTCTACGCCACCCTCGATCGACTGGAGACCAAGGGATACGTTAAATCACGACGCGGCGAGCCCACCCCGGAACGCGGCGGCCGTTCGAGGCGCTTTTTTCGTGTCACGGCCAAAGGAGTGGGGGCCGTGAACCGCACGCAACGTGCACTGCATAGTATGACCGAAGGTCTGGACCTTATTCGGAGTTGCTCATGACGTCTCAACCTGCTTCGATTCACCCGCCACGAATCGCCGCGTGGCTCGTCGCCCTATTCACATGTCCCGAAGAAACGGAAGTGATCCTCGGAGACTTGCATGAGGAATTCAGCCAGCTTTTATCGAAGCTCGGGATTGCCGCCGCCCGAAATTGGTACTGGCGGCAAAGCGTGAGAACCAGTGCCGATCTCGTTGGGGCAGGAATCCGTACTGCGCCGTGGTCAACCGCTGCCGCCGTTGCCGCCGGTTTTTTACTTACGAGGCTCCTCCGGTTCTACCAGCCGGCAATGACAGCCGTTCTTGACAGATTCCACGTTTACGAACATCATCCTGCGGCTTACATTTTCTGTCTAAGCTACGGAATATTGATGGGACACGTCGCTTTTGCCGCGCTCGTTGGCGTGATCGTTGCGATCGCGGCCAAACGAAGAGAGATGATTACCACGATGGCGTTGAGTCTCATCAGCGGGACGTTAACCGCGGCGGGTTTCCTGTTGATGATGGCGAGAGATGTGCATTTCTGGTTCTGGATGCTGCCATGGTCCTTCGCTTCCCCGATCGCGACCGTCGTTGGGGGTGTGATCGTCCGAAAGGGTCGTTCTGCCGCAACTCGGCGTGGGGCTTCGTAGCTTTAGTAATTGCTGGGCTGCCAAGTCAATTTGCTGCTGTTATTTTTTGCGGGCGATTTCGTATAGCGTCAATTCCTGGCTGGCCTTCGCCTTCTCGTTCGTTTGTGAATACAGGCGAGCCAGTGCGTAATGATACTCGGCTTTGGACGGATTGATCGCAATCGCTCGCTGGAGGCTTTTGATCGCCGGTTCGGTCTGGCCCAATCCTCGATAGGCCTTGCATAACTCGCTGAATGCCTGGTCCCACCGGTCGCTAATCGCAATGGATTGTTGCAACATGTCACGTGCTTTGGCGAATTCACCTTGTAAATTGAAGTACGTGCCATAGTCGATCAGAGGCCACGCAGAACGAGTGCTCTGTTTTGTGTTGAGCGTTAACCCCTCTTCGAAATTTTCGACGGCTTTCCTGTTATCACCTACCCCGGCATAAGCTAAGCCCAGATTGTGATACACCTTCACCACCCCGGCATTGAGCGTCTTCGCCTGCTCGAGTTCCTCGACTGCTTTGACGTATGAAGCTCGGTCGTAATAAATGCGGCCCAATTCGTAGTGGCTTTCAAATGAGCGAGGTTCGAGCACAATAGCCCGCTGGAGCTCCTGAATGGCGAGGTCGCCGCGCCCGAGAATGTTCAGGTCGAAGGCCAGGATCTTATGCGACTCCGCAAAATTCTGGTTAATAACGAGGCTGCGCGAAAGCAGCGCTAACGATTCGCCGAACCGGTGCAGACGAAAATCGATATAGCCAAGCTGATACAACGCGCGCCAGGATTGTGGATGATCGGCGGTATATTTGGCTAGTGGTGCGGCTGCGTCCGTGTAACTGCCCGCTTCGATCAGTGATTCGAATTTCTTAATGGCCAGCTCATCGTCGTTCTGACCGAACAGGAGGATGCAGAAGCTAGCGAGACTTAAGCTAGCGGCCAGATTGCGCCAAGTCATGCTCGGGTGCTAACTCCCAACTCACTTTATCGTCGGTAGCGGCTCGCAATCGCCCGGCTGCATCGAACTCGGCTTTCGCTGCTGCTGGTTCCTTGAGTACAGTGAGGAGCAGCCCCAATTGATAATGCGCTTTCTGCGATTTCGGGTCTAGTTGAATCGTCCGCTCTAACTCGTGCCGCGCGGCCGCCAAGTTGCCGGTCGATCGGTATGCTAGCCCCAGCGCCAGGTGCGCCCGGGCATGATCCGGACGCCGATTGACGACCGTATGCAGCAGTTCGATGCTCTTGGCGTTATCGCCAGCTTGTGCCGCCAGGGCCGCCAGATAGTAATATGACTCCACCTGGTCCGGAGCAAGCTTGACGCTATTCTGCAAGTAAGTTTCCGAACGCGCTCCATTTCCACTCAGAAAGTAGGTTGCACCCAGCGCGTAATTGACTTGCGCGTTCAATGGATCCGCCGCGAGTAACTCTTCATAAATTTGAATGGCCGCCGGCAGATCGTGATTTGCGATGCGTGCAGACCCTAATGCATATAGCGCACGAGCGTCATTGGGCTGCAGTTGCACGGCCTGCGCCAGGTTCGTGTTTGCATCTTTGATAAGGTCCATTTGCAGGCAGAGGACACCCAGACCGTAAAGCACAACCGGATTGTCGGGAGTGGCAGCCTTGGCTTGGAGAAGCAACGCCAGCGCTCCCTCGCTATTGCCGGTCAGATTTCTGGCGCGAGACAGAGCAAGGTTTGTATCCAAATCGTCGGGAGCACTTCGATGTGCCCGTTCCAGTCGAGCGAGTGCCGCCGGAAGGTGGCCCTCTGCCAAATCGAGCCGGCTCAAGCCATTCAACGCACCGATGTTCGAGCGGTCTGCCGCCAGCACCGTCTCAAAAGCGTTTCGTGCGCCCGTTGAATCGCCTTTCGCAACCAATAAAGTTGCTAAAGTTAGCCGTGTACCCGGTAAGCCGGGCGTTAATTGAAGCGCGCGCCGTAAGTAGACTTCAGCGTCCCGGAGCCGTCCTTGTTCGAAGTCGATGCTGCCCAGGAGACTGTAATCGAGAGCACTGGGTTGATGCGCAATCGCTACCAACAAGCTCTGACGGGCACTCTCGACCGAACCAGCCTGGTACAACTTCATAGCACTTTCGAACGCCGCGTCCTGTGCGCCTGCCAGGGCGCCTAGCGCCACGTACAAGCAAACGATTCTCCCGGAGCATCTGAAAGCAAGCACGGATTAGAAAGTGATCTTAGTATAGATCTGAACCGCCCTCGGCAGATTACATTGTCCCCCTACCGACCCGAAGTTGGCGCCGTCGCTCAAATTAGTGTCCGGATCGCACCATTGGTGGCGGTTGAACAGGTTGGCGGAGTTCGCTCCCAGCCGCCAGCTGACTCGCTCTTTATATACCGGGAAATCTTTGAACAGCGAAATACTTTCGTTGTAATTTGCCCAGCCGCGCAGCACGGGATCGAGGCGTCCTTCATTGCCGAGGCTGCCGGAAGCGGGAGTCGTGAATACACTCGAAGACATGTAGCGGCTATTCACGATATCGAAGTTGCTGTTGTTGGTGTTCAGATAGCCGCCAACGTTGGGAACGCGATCCGGCAGTTCGCCCGTGTTGAAGAGAACCCCAGAATACTGGTTGGCGCCGATGTAGATGCCTAGCGGCCGTCCGTTCTCATAGCGCAAATTGCCCGCCACCTGCCAGCCCCCCAGGATCCAATTGCTGACACCCCCGCCATTGAGCCATTTCCGGCCAGGCCCAAACGGCAGCGAATAGTAGAACGTGAACGTAGCGACGTTCGGCACATTATCTATCGAGACAGCTTTCGTAGGAAGAAAAGTGCTGATCGGCGCGGACCCGCCAAAGCCGCTGTTCAGCCCGGACTCCGCTCCGTTGTTGATCAGCTTCGACCACACATACCCGGCCGTGAGTTGCAGTCCCTCACTGAACCGCTTGTTGGCAGTTAGCTGCAGGGATTGATAGTTACTCGTGCCGTTCGCTCCGTTGAACTGCGGAATCGAAAGGAATTGCGGGTAAGGCCGCAGCGCCTGCGCCACCGTTCCTGTGAAGCCGGGATAAGGAGAGGGGAAACCATTGGCCGCCGGCGTACCGATCTGGGCGGAGAGCTCGCTGAGGGGATATTGCTGCAGAATGCCGGGATTGTTTTGATTCAGGTCGCTCATGTTTGATGGAGAAATCAGGCGCGTCCCGTGATTGGCTACATAGGCGGCATCCACCATCAGGCTGTTGGTGATTTGCCGTTGTATCGAAAATGTCCAATTCTGGAAGCGCGGCAGCGTGACGCCTTTGGGATTCATGTAGAGAACGCTGGTTCCGTTCTCGAGCGTGGGGCTGATCTGAGGCGGCAATTGCACGGCGCTCTGTGGAAAGCCGCTGTCGAGCGAGAACACAGCTTGCCTGCCGTTGGTTAGATCCGTCACCGAAGGATTGGTGCTGAAACCGTAATTGGAATTCGCCTGGAAGCCGTTCATAGTTACCGGCGCGTAGTAAATGCCATAACCGCCGCGCACGACGGTCTTATCGTTCATTCGATAGGCGAAGCCAAAGCGCGGCCCGTAGGTATCCGCCTGCAGATCTTCGAACGTATTGCCGTGGCCATTCAAGCCCGCAAAGGCGAGCGCGCCCAATCTGCCTCCCGCCCCGGGATTCGCCAGTGTGGGATCGAAGGAGGAAAACTCGTTATGGCGCTCGGTACGGGGAAATTGCAGATCGAAGCGGAAACCGAAACTCAAAGTCAGCTTGTCGGTCACTTTCCAATCGTCATTGACCCAGGGTGCAAAGTATGGCCGGCGGTAATCAGAGAAGGCCGGAATGCTGAAGCCCGCCGAGTTCACTTGTCCCAGCAGGAAGGAAGCGTAGGGATCGCCCGTTCCTGCAATCTGGCCGCCTGTTGCATTGAACGCTCCGGTATTCGCGGCATGGAAGGTAAACGAGCCGGCATCGCCTATGTAGCTGCCGGTAAACCATCTCTCCCAGCGGTATTCAAAGCCGGCTTTGACGGTATGTCTGCCGATGATCTTCGTTGTGTCGTCCAAGAACTGCCAGCGGTCCGTTCCCTGCAGGCCGCCGGTTCCATTCACTCCGAAACCGTTATAGAGCTCATCGAAATTGATGTTTGGAAACCCCCCCAGGTCGGCATAAGGAATACCGGTGATGCCCACCTTCGAAGCCCAACCCTTGTCGACGATCAACGGATAGGTGTCAGGCAGCACCCAGCGGTCGTACGACGCCACGAAGTGAGTGAAGAAGCTGGGGCTGATCACATCCGTTAACTGCGCATGGGCGGTATGGGTGGAGATTTCCTGCCTCCTGGGATGCCCGATTGGGCCGCCGCACCCGCCAATGTTGTTGCAATCGAGCTCCCTCGGCCGGTCGTCGTAGTTGTAGGTGAGGGTAAAGCGGATGTTGTCGGTGATGTTGTGATCAATACGAGTGAGAACCGTTTCCGCGTTCAGAAAGCTTTGCGTCGGACCAAGCAGGTAATTGTTGAAAGCGCCCGAAGTCGAAGGAGCCGGCAGATAAGACTGAATGTTTTGCGCTACTTTGCTCATTTGCGAGACCGGGATCATGTTGCCGGGAAACGGATCACGTACCGTGACACCGCTCGGGCCCCCGCAGGAGGAAGCGTCGCGCGAGGTGGCGGGATTGAAAATCTCACCGCCCAGAACCGGTCGTCCACAGGCATCGGTGCCAATACTCTTGCCCGTGAGAGACTGCGAAAAGTCGCCGGCGCGGACCTGGCTGTCGGCCACCGTTCCAAGCCCGCTGCCCGCGCCCGCATTCGTGTATTTGAACTGGTCGTAATTGAAGAAGAAGAACGTTTTCTTGCGCCCGTTATAGACCTTCGGAATGATGATGGGGCCGCCTAAGGTGAAGCCGTATTGATTCTGCCGCACGGGCGGCCGTATGGGCGCAATCTCGCCCCGCGCCTGCAGCTTGTCATTGTCGAAATATTCGTACACTTCACCGTGATAATCGGAGGTGCCGCTCTTGGTCGTGTACTCGACAAACCCGCCGCTGGTATGCCCATACTGCGCGCTGAAGGTGTTGTCGATGATACGCGCTTCCTGAATTGATTCGTAGGGGGCTGAGCGCTCCTGCGTACCGTTATGGCCGCTCACTTCGCCATAGGACGCGCCGTCCAGGAAGTTCTCGAAGTCGCTGCGCTGTCCTCCGTTGATGCGCGCACCGAAAGCGCTATTCGGGTAAATATTGCCTTGCGTGGGCGCTATGAATGTAGGAAAAGTGTAGAGCTGCGCTTCGGGTACCCGGTTTTCACCGGCCAATACGGCGGGCAGCGACGAATAGAACCGCTGGTTGACAGACGCCGACACCTGTGGATTATCGGT
>DATAYL010000408.1:0-36386 GCA_036272575.1 Bryobacteraceae bacterium
TCACAGGCGTGGATCAAATAATGCGCCACTCCCGGATGATCCGGCTCCTCTTTCAGCAAGGCGTTCAGAATGTCCACCGCCTCGCGCCGCCTGGCGAAGTCTTCATCGTGCGGACTTGCAATTAACGTAGCGCAGAGAAAATTGCGGCTTCGTGGTCAGCCGGAAATCGCGCATGCAAGCGCGCCAGGGCCGCCCGATAAGAGTCCGCGCGGGCTTCAAACGGCATCTCCGATCCGCCGCCGTAAAATGCCACGGCCGCGTGCCTGAATCCCTCTTCCCTAGCCGTTTTGGGTCCAGCCGCTTGCCCTCTGGATACCAACTCCTTGCCGCGCGCCAAATCCTTCGCGGAAGGCCGATCCCATAGCTGGGGGTAAAGAGTCATGGCTTCGCCCCAGTACGCCATCGCGCACTTGGGCTCCTGCTTTTCGATCGCCTGAAATTCTTTTTGCGCCGCGCCGTAACCGAACGAATGCAGCAGCGCCACGCCGCGCTCGAAGTGAGTCTGCGATAGCGGCGAGCATGAAATCGGAAAATGAACCGATCCTAAACGCTGGCCGACCGCCTCCTCGCCATGATGGTGTTCCTGCACTCCCGCGCCCGCTGCTGCTGAAAGCGCAACGACCATGGCTAGCAGAGCCACCGCCTTGAATCCTCTCACTGCTATGTTTCTTTATCGCCGTGCATCGGACGTTTATCGAAGGCCCAATATTTCTCGTCCCGCGTAAACAGCTTTACTGCCGGTACACGATCGGCGTCAGCGAGATTCGCACATCGCCTATCGTCGGTTGGGGAAGCGCTAAGACGGCGGGAAACGTGGGCAAGGTGATGTTGTTGTTATGCTCCAGCCGACCTGCATCTCCAACAAATCGATGCACGCCGTCCAAAACCGAATAATCCGTGATGTGCCCGCGCCCGTCCAGACTCAGCGTCAACTCAACCGCCGACTGCAGCCGCAATTCTACGGGAATAAGATTCGCATTCAGCTGATCCCCATAGATGACCGGCACTTCGTAAGCTGTCTGCTGGGTAGTTGTCCCGATAGTAAACGCCAGCGCCATGAATAGCAGCGTACTCGAAACCACTCCCCCGGTCGCCGGTATCGTGAACGGCTGCATCAGTTCGTGCAATTCAAATTTCCACCGGTTCCACAGACGGGCCCAGCGCGAGCCGTGAGTCTCTAATACCAGCTGTCGCTCTTTCGACGCCAGCACCAGCAATTTACTTCGCAGCGAGTTCGGCGGTTGAGGTTGCGCGCTACGCAAACCTACCAGCGACAAACGCACCCCGCGAAGCTGGTCAACCATAAACGCGCATTTGTCGCACTCCCGCAAGTGCGCTTCAATCCTGGAATGCTCGCGTTTGCGCAGCCTCCCATCTACAAAGTCCGTACTTCGCCGTTTTACATTCCAGCAGGTCATCGGCTTTCCATAATCTTGATCAGGCCATGGCTTCCGCAAGTCCCTGATTCGGCCGCTGAGTCAACTCTCGGCGGAGCGCTTCGCGTCCGCGCAATATTCTCGATTTCACTGTCCCAAGCGAAACCTGTAGGATCTCTGCTATCTCTTCGTAGCTCAGATTCTGGATGTCCCGTAACACCACGGTGGTCCGAAAGACCGGATTGATTCTAGCCAGAGCCTGTTCAATCAACATCCGGTTCTCGCTGTCCAGTGTCTGCTCGTAGGGAGACCGCCCTGGATCGGCCGTATATTCCAAGGGGCTCTGGTGATCGCCCCGCTCCTCTTCCATCGAAACTTCACACCGGCAATGCCGCAGTGACCAGCGCCTGTGATTATGCGCCTCATTCACCGCAATGCGATAAATCCAGGTCCGCAGGCTGCTATGTTCCCGGAAGGAGTTGATTGTGCGGAATACCTTAAGAAAAACTTCCTGCACCACGTCCGCGGCATCGGTCTGATTGCCGAGAAGCCGGTACATCACGCCGTAGAGCTGCTGTTCGTACCGCTCGATCAGTTCCTCATACGCTTCTTCAATGCCCGCTCGCAGGCCGCGCAGTATACGTGCGTCTTCTTCCGAGAGCCCAGCATGAGACCTCGTCAGAATCGAAAGGCTTCCCGAATTCCCGGTTGAGGGTTGCGCCATCGACTGAATTTTACCTCGCCTACTTGCCGCCTGATTGGGTAGACACCGCCGCTACGGCAGAAGTTCCAGTACCTTCACAAACTTGCCGGTAATACGCCTCGTACTTAGGGATGATCAGCCCCGTGTCGAACCGCTCAGCCGCTGTCTTCCGCGCCGCCCGCGACATCTCTCCGTGCACTTTCGCGTCGGTCAGCAGTTCCGTTAACCGCCTCGCCTGTCCTTCAATGTTCCCTACCCCCTCCATAAAGCCATCCACTCCCTGGGTGATTAAATCGGGTACCCCGCCGGTCTGCGTTGCTACCGGAGGCACCCCGCACGCCATCGCCTCCAGCGCCGCCAGCCCAAACGCTTCCGTTTCGCTCGGTAAATGCAGTGCCTGCATCCGCGGAATCAATCGCTCGATGTGGTCCTGCTTCCCCAAAAACCGCACCTGCTCCTCCACCCCCAGTTCCCGCGCCAACTGCTCCGCCGGCCCGCGGTCCGGTCCATCGCCCGCCATCACCAGCTCTGCATCCACCTCTTGCCGCACCACCGCAAAAACCCGTATGCAGTCCAGCACACGTTTCACCGGCCGGAAGTTCGAAATATGCAGGATGCGTTTCCGCCCCTTACATCGCTCGGCTTCGTTCGGCCGGTAGAGCGAGCAGTTCACAAAATTATGAATCACCTCGATCGGATTCTGAACGCCGAAGAACTCGACTGTCCGCTGGCGCATGTACTCGCTAATCGTGGTTACCCCGTCGGAACGTTCGATCGAAAATTTCGTGATCGGAAAATACGACCGGTCCGCGCCTACCAGCGTGATATCGGTTCCATGCAGCGTTGTGATAAAAGGCAGCCGCCGCCGCGTCGTCATCTCCTGCGCCAGCAGCGCCGAAATAGAATGCGGTATCGCATAGTGTACGTGCAGCAGGTCTAAACTATGCCGCTCGGCCACTTCTGCCATCCGCGATGCCAGCGCCAGCGAATAAGGCGGATACAAAAACAGCGGATACGTCGAGACTTCTACTTCGTGATAAAAAATTCCAGGCGTATCTGGATCCAGCCGGATCGGGTTTGCATAGCTGATGAAATGAACTTCGTGCCCCCGGCTCGCCAGTTCCAGCCCAAGCTCCGTAGCCACAATCCCGCTTCCGCCATACGTCGGATAACAGGTAATCCCAATCCGCATGGTCCCAGTATCCTCTGCTCGTGAGGCGCTTCGCCTTCGACGGCTGTTATTTCGCTACTTTCCCGTCATTCTGCGGGACGGCCTACCGGGCTCGGTAAGCGTAGCCAGATTTTTCAGCTCATTCAACCGTTTAATGAACGATGGAAGCAACGTCGATTTTGCGGCATCAGTAGGGCTCTCAACCCCGCCCAACTCCCCAATGCGTGGGTGAAGAGCCCTCTGCCCCGCCTCTTCATGTTTTCTACTCGGCGCTCATCGGCGGCCCTTTTTCACTCAACCGTTACCGCCGCCAATATCCCGGATAGTAACGATGTCCGTAATAGCGTGGCCCATACCAACGCGCCCCTGTATACGGCGGACGTGCCCAGTAACCCGCATGCCACACATACCGCGGACCGCTCGGATACCAGTAACCGCCCACCCAGCTGTAACCCGGCCTGACATAAGTTGGTGCCGCGTAAACCACCGGCGGCGGCGCTGCATACGTCACAATCGGCGCTGGCGGTGCATAATAGCCCGGCCCCGCCCCAAAACCCACGCCGAACGCAAAATGCGTCCCCGCAAACACCGAACTTCCGGCCAACAAAAATAATGCAAGTAATTTCGATTTCATAGCATCCTCCTCCTGACTACGCCATGAAACATGCAAACCCCTTGCCATTCCTAACTCATTGAAAATCCGTCGCACGGCATGCGCCATTGGTGCAGCAAAACCACCGCCTTGGTGGTTTTCATCCTAGAAGCGTTTCTTAAGTCTGAATACAGAGAAGTTGGCCACAAGCTCAGAATTCTGGTCCGCTTTAGGATTGCGGAGAGTAATACCTGACGTAATCGATCCACATGTCGTAGTAGTTCGACGGTGGTGCTTTATCCGGCCAGCCGCTACCCATAGCCAAATCGAACAGCAGGAACCAATTGGGGGTTGGAGTGCCGGGAAGCGAAGCTTTCGGTATGCTTCCCAGTGGATGATCGTCAAAGTAGAACGTCACGGTACTCGAGGTCACCAGCAGGCCGTAGCGGTGGAAATCCGCCGTGAGATCGGGCCCGGGCTGTCCGCGATAGATCCAGTTGCCACCCGTGGCATTTCCGTATGAGATCTGGTTGGCTTGGGTGTAATTCTGATTTTCGCCATACTGCTCGGAGACATCTTCCTCAATTGTTCCTTGGGCTCCGGGTTGCAGCGTTCCGAGATCCAGCATCCAGAATGCAGGCCACGTGCCGCCGCCATCTCCGGACCAAGGCACGCCGGAGGACGAGTTGGGTGTTAGAAACCGCGCCTCATAGTAGCCGTTCTGAAGGTTAGGAACGTTCGTCGTCCCATCGTTAAAAGCCGACCCGAGAAGGCCCGAATACCAGTGCCGTCCGTAGCCGTACGGATCGACGTAGTTCGGATCATATGTTGAGCGAATGCGAAGGAAACCAGCCTCGATCTGGTATGGATTGAAGCGTGAGTCTGTGTGCTCAAACGCCGCATCGCCAAAATCGCCGCCGCCCGGCTTGTTTTCAAACCAGGTAAAGCCGTCGGTAGCAGTTGGAGGCGCGCAGTTGGGCCAGACACCCGTCCCAGGCTTGCATGCAGTTGCGCTCAAGGTGTTGAATTCGTCGCTCCAGGCGAGTTTCATTCCGGCTGCCGCGGCAGGGAATGGAATTTGCGCCGGGTGACCGAACACAAACAGGTCGAGTATGGCAGACAGGTTCACGGTAAATGAGTTATCTCCTGGGGGACTGTTCCATGCGAACAACCTGACATTCAATGGCCCGGCAGGTTCCTTAGAGAGATCAAGAGTTCCGGTGAACAGGCCGCTCGATGTCTCGGTCAAACGCGTTGCCAAAGTACCATGTGTCCAAACTTCCACGTTGAGCATGCCCGGTGCAGTGACTTGAATGGGTAGAGGGGCCGGGAGCATAGACGCGTTCAGATCTGGAAGCGCCACGTCGCTTGGATAGGGTGTGGTTACCTGGTTATCGGTCACCACATTCGGAGAGCAGGGCGACTGGATCGCCATGGTGTATGTAGTACCCGTAGTCGTTGCGCAGAAACGGGCTTGGTTCGGATTGTGAAAGAGCCCTGCCGATTGCGAGCCGGGCTGGCGGTTGCTTTGGTCACTCGAGGCATCGGTGCCAGACTTGCCAGGCAACGCTGGCGTTTGCGCTTGTCCCACGACGGAGAGCATCGCGCACGTTATGATCCCGATACTAACTAGTTTCAAATTTTCCCCCCTGGCATTTTATTTAGGTCATTGCTACTCGTCAATAGCATGGTTCAGTTAGTTATTCGGCCAGAGCGAAGGGCCTCATGATCGGCAGCTTAGCGCCGCTCGGATCACAGGGTAGATGCCCAGCTTGCCGGACATCTCACAGCGTGTTTGAAAAATGTAATCTGCGTGAGCTGTCAGGGAGCGTGGAAACCCGGCACAGATATGCGAAAGGATTATCGAGGTGAAGTTGACAAGACAAAAGACTCTGTAAGCGCTTTTTCGCTCGTCTTCTGCTTTTGCCCCCTAGTCCGCCGCTGGTGTTTTGGGGCTTTGCACATAAGGTACGCACAAGTAAAGTCTGCTAAAAACCTTCGAGCGCACGCTTCATGTAAGCGAGGCACTTATTCACCTCTTGGACCGGAGTGCCCGTCCCATGGTACTCATATTCCACCAGTGCGGGAATCTGGTATTGGGTTTCTTTCAGCAGTGCCAGGACCGGCTTGATAGGCGTATCTCCCGAACCGAAAGCCTGGTTCGGCCCGTCGTTACTCTTTCGATCTTTGACGTGCAGGTGAGTGATGCGCGCGTGGTGCTCTTTAATGTATTCCACCGGATCGAAGCCGCCGGCCGAGAAATGGCCGATATCCAGATTGACCGCAAACCAGGGGGACATGTCCAATGCCTTCTGGAAAGTGTCAGGCGAGGAAAACTGATCCGGGTGTTTGGTATCGCTGTGTCCGTGAAGAGCCACGAGAATCTTGTGCTTTTCAGCGAGCGGCTTCAAACGAGGGAGCATACTCACTGTAGTTGACGACGCGATAGCATGCACTTGCATCGCCTTCGCCTGCTCGAAACACTTATCCAGCTCTTCCTCGGTAAAGTCAGCACCAAAGTTCAGCGTGTAGGCGTAGACATCGATTCCGGCATCGTCGAACTGCTTGCGAACTTCTCGAAAATGACTGAGCGGCGTCTTTAAACGCCACTGGCGTAAGTCTTCTCGGTACTTCTTTTCTTCCGGGCTGCCCATGACAGCGCGATACTTAGCCATGATTTGCTCCATGGTTGGCATTTTGCCGTCGGGTCCCGGTGAAGTCGCATCGTGCAGGACTTGAGACAGCGCAACATCTTCGGGTTCGACTTGCGGTGAAAACAGTTCGCAGATGCCCGCTCTGCAATCTTTCATGGCTTTTATTACCGGGCCGACTGCATCGCCATTGCTTCTGGGTAACTCGCGAAAGCTATAGGTGCAGACTCCAATCCGCACGCCGTCAAAAGTCGCATTGATTTTGCCCAGGGCCGCTGTCACCGGAAGAGCGGAAACCAGAAGCTTCGCGAAATCGCGTCTCGAAGAGTTCATGCGAGATACGATATCGCAACTGTAAACGCATAATTTTAACGGCTTCCACAGCGCGCATCGGCCCGAACCTGGATAATAACTATTGAAATAATCGAGATATAAGCGAGCGGGTGAGGATAGGTCCTCGTTTATCGCCATCATTTATGAACAGAATCCACTTTGACGTAGAGTCGGCGTTGCTGACATTAAACGCTGGCGCGTTAGACGTCCAAGTGCGCCTTTCGGGGTCTAACTGTGCCGCCGTTTCCGTCGATCTAGTAGTGCCCATCGAGGACTTTGCTGACCATACGCGGCGGCAGAGGAGATAGGACGGGTTCCTGACCTTACGCGTAGTGGCTACACTGAGTGAATCTCGGTGCCACCCTCGTGCGCCGAAACGCACGCTCAACTGTAGCCCGAGGAAATTAACGAATGTCGAATGAGGACGGCACCAAAAAAATTTACCGCAGGACGCCGGAATCAGCGGCCATGTTGGCAAACGTCAAACGAGCGATGGCGATCACCGCCACACTTAACCGTTTGACGTTTAGCGATGCGGACGAAATTCGGGCCTTGTTCAGCGAACTCATCGGTAAGAAAGTAGACGAGAGCTTTTTACTGATCCCGCCGTTCTTTACTGCCGGCGGTGACGAAATCCGCGTCGGGCATAATGTCTTCGTAAATCAGAACTGCACTTTCTATGACCTTGGTGGCCTCGACATTGCGGACGATGTGATGATCGGGCCGAACGTGAGCATCATCACGACGGGCCATCCCCTTGAGCCTTGGCAGCGCCGTGCCGCCACAATCGGAAAGCCCATCGTGATTGAGAGAAATGTTTGGATCGCAGCCGGCGCAACGATTCTCGGCGGAGTGACGGTAGGCGAAAACTCGGTTGTGGCTGCGGGTTCGGTAGTCACCAAGAACGTTCTCCCGAATACCCTTGTCGGAGGAAATCCGGCGCGGGTCATTCGTTCGATCGCCGACTAAGGAAGAAACATCCGCAAGGGGTCGAATTGACCCGTGTCGGTCAATCCCGCAAGGGACGAACTCGGGCTGATGCTGTAGAACGCAATTGATTACAACAGGTGAATTCGGCATTATTGTCGAGAGGAGATGCCGAGATTAATGTTTCAAAGGCCAACGGAGGCTTCCGACAGCACGGCGGTACGGGTTGCCTTGTGGCGGGCGCTGCACCTAGAAATCGACCCGCCGCCGCACGTTTTCAAAGACGAAGTTGGGTTAAAGCTTGCGGCTCCAGATGACGATTGGCGCAGCCGTCCGGACATGAGTCCGTTCACACGCCCCTTTCGCGCCGCCATCGTAGCCCGCGCGCGCTTCATCGAAGATCTCGTCGCGGAGCAAGTTGTGCGTGGCATCGATCAGTACGTCATCCTCGGTGCGGGTCTGGACACCTTCGCCCAGCGTCGGCCAGAGCTTGCCTCCCGTTTGCGCGTGTTCGAGATCGATCAGCCGGGCCAACAGGCGTGGAAACGCCAACGCCTTGTCGATCTTGGTTTCGGCGTTCCGCCATTTCTGCGCCTCGTGCCGGTCGATTTCGAGGCAGGCGATGCCTGGTGGGAGCGGCTATCAACGTCGGGCTTCGACCGAGGGCGGCCAGCGGTACTGGCATGCACCGGCGTCAGTATGTATCTGACGAAGGACGCGATTAAGGCGATGTTACGCCAGGTCGCAGTACTCGCTCCAGGCTCCACGCTCGCCATGTCGTTCATTTTTCCAATAGAGCTAACGGACTCTGAGGTGCGTCCGGGGATTGAGCGAGCAGTAGAAGGGGCGCGAGCAAACGGCACACCCTTCGTTAGCTTCTTCACGCCGCCGGAGATTCTGGCTTTGGCCCGAGAAGCCGGGTTTAGAGAAGTCCAGCACGTGTCGGCAGCCACGCTAACCCAGCGTTACTTTACGAGCAGGACAGACGGTCTTCGCCCACCAAATAATTCAGAGGAACTGCTCGTCGCCACCAACTAGCAACTAAATTTGGAAGCTAGTCAGTGCAGCCTTACGCCATATCCCACGTACTACAAAGGACCCTTTGTGATAAGCACGGATTGCCGGTCCAGCACACATTGACGTGTTGTCGACCGCCCTTTCACTCGATCAACGTTTGCCCTGGAGGGAGCGGCGGGCCTGCCGTTGGCATTGTTCCAGCGCCAGCCGGAGTACTGAGTCAACCGGATAAGCCGGAATCGGCCAACTTCGCAAATTCACAAGGGCTTTGGCAGACTGTCTGTACAATTGCCCCGAGAGTAAAAGAGTCAGCAGAGCGCAGAAAGTACAATCGCCCTCTGCGGACTCTTTCCTGATTTGGTTCTTTCGTTAGCGGGTAGGATGTGCTTCCCTGTCAGTACCGATGGTCCACGGGTTGAAAATTGTCGAGGAACAATTGATGGCTCACGCGGCGTCCGAGTTCGACTCCATCTTGTAATGAGTGATGAAAGTGAAAACCGGCATAAATTCGCGCCCAAAAGACCTCGTCCAGCCAATCGGCGGTGTTCTCAAAGGTATGTGTGTGAACGCCGTCCTTAAAGACAAGGCTATCCATGACAACATGAACGTTCGGTGTACCGAAGTAATCTGCGACCAAGCTTGATACGGCGCTTGTGCCGCACGCATGCGCGGCCGGATACTCAGGGTGATTTGGCGTGATTCCAAGCGGGATCCAGCCGGCATCAGCCACGAGCTCCGGATTCGCTCCGCCAGCTTCAATTGCGGTGACGGGCCGCCAGAAGCCGAACGTATACTTCCCGTTAAAGCAGCCGATCAGAGCGTCTGACAATCCCGTCCATAGAATCGCTATCAGTCTGGCTGAATCCGGCACATCTAGGTGGTAGTGTTGAGCCAGTTTCGACCAGGCACGTGCATCTTGGAAAAAGGCATTGTCCGTCCAAAACAACCCGATTTCAGTTTGTTTCGGCGTCCGGATGCTACTGTTCGATTCGCCAAACAGACGAGTCAAACTGTAATCGGCGACCCATTGTTCGCTCGAGAGAGGGTAAGGTCCGCGAGACAAAAATTGAGAGGCGCTTTTCATCGTGAACGGTCGCATAAATTGCAGCCAGGCGATCGCCGGCGGCAAGAATCCCGGAGGAGTAGGCTGCCAGTCACCGGGTGCGGTTCCCGGCGTGTAGGTAATGTCTGCCTCCAGGCCATCGTTCGTACGTACGGCGATTAAGGTTTGAGCAGCCGCTACGCCGGCTTCGACACCGTTGTCCTTGGCTTGCGGCGACGCGAGAATGTCGTGAAGCGATTGCTCAAACTCCCTATCTAATGTTGCCTTTTGAGCCGGAAAGTAGTGAACCAAAATAGTGTGCGCGGCCGAGATTGCGGCGGCCTCGTCAGAGGCGTTGCGGTCGGTAATCCCGCCGAAATAGAACGGCCGAAAACGCCGATGGATGCTATTCGTTGCATCGTACACTGCGATGCTGGTGTAGGCAAAATAGAGAAACGCGTCGCCCCCTTTACCTCCTTGGTTGATCGTGGTCGAGGTGATCGTGTTCCACTCCGTCACCACGTTTTGCGCTTGAGACACCGTAACTGTAACGACGGATGCAAACGCGAGAAAAAGCCACATGTGAATTTTTTTCATATGTGATCCTCCCTTTCAAGGCATATTGAATCGTCGAACCCTGCATGAATACCTTTCTCCACTGGATGTCGTCCGGCATCCATGCAACACTCCAGGTCGCCCCGGAATAGAGTCGCGATTCAGCTTATATTGGGAATTCCCACGCCCGTGAGCAATGGTTTACGATTGATTGATTGATGAAAAGAACTTGTCGGTGTAAGCCTATGCTTTCAAGGTGAGTAGCGGGAGTTCTGTCCTCTTCGCTCGCCGCTAGGCAAGTCGAAATGAAGATCGGGCCTTCGAAGAGCTTGATTTCCATTGGGTGAGTTCGGGAACGAGGTGTCTCACGTCAAGTGGATTGCCAGAACAGGCCATCCGATTCGCTGCCTTCGAACTGAAGAGGGACTCGGGCGAGCTACGGAAACGCGGAATCAAAATCAAGCTACAGGGTCAACCGGTCCAGATCCTTATCCTTCTTGTCGACCACGCTGGCGAGACCGTAAGCCGGGCAGAGATCAGAGACAGGCTCTGGCCTGGAAATACCTTCGTTGATTTTGACAATGCCATTAGCAGCGGAGTTCGAAAGATCAGGGAAGCGTTAAGTGACAATCCAGATTCGCCGCGTTTCGTCGAAACCGTTGCGCGGCACGGATACCGGTTCGTTTGCCCGGTGTCTAAGTATGATGAACCCACAACGGTCCGTTCTCCTGTTGAACCGGTTTGGCCAATCTCGATATCGAGCAACGCACAGGCTGAGGAGAAAAGCGAGAGTGCTCTCAACCTGCCACAGACACCGTCTCCTCAGCTGAACACTTCGCTCATCGATGAGCTGGTCATCAGGAACTCTAAGCTGGAGGCCGGAGATGAATCGGTCTTCCGCGAGAGTCAGACGACCAACAATCAGAACACTGTCATACGGCCGCGGCGCGGCACAGACATCGCATCAAAACTGGTGATGATCCGGGCGTGTTGGGCCTTCGTTGTGCTTCTGGCCTTAATCTCTGCTTGGTTATCAGGTAGGCGGGCCGGTTCATTGTCGGACGGCAATCCACTTTCTAACGCGACCTTTGCGCGTTTCACCGATTTCCCAGGGGACAAGACAGACGCCTCGATATCACCCGATGGAAAGTTTGTTGCTTTTCGCGCCGACAGAGACGGCCGGTCCGACGTTTGGGTGAGCCAGGTGGGAACAGGTCGGTTTGTCAACTTGACGAACGACCAGCCGGAAGATCCGATTCTTCCCATTTCAAACCTGGGTTTTTCACCGGATGGCTCTCAGATCTGGTTAGCCGGATATCGGCCGAATCAACGACTGCGTCTTATACCGCTGATGGGAGGTGCTCCGCGTCCATTCTTGCGGGATCATACGGCGAATGTAGCTTGGTCACCTGACGGAAGCCGCGTGGCTTTTCACACCTATGAGCCGGGTGACCCAATGTTTGTGGCTGATGGCGATGGGGCGAACGCGCGACAAATTTTCGCTCTCGGTCCGGGGGGCCATAATCACTTCCTTGCTTGGTCAACCGACGCTCGGTGGATCTATTTTGTGAGCGGCCCGTGGGAGTCTCTGGATATGGATGTGTGGCGCATTCCCGCTACCGGAGGTTTGCCCGAGAGGATGACCCGGCACAATGCCGACGTGAGATCTGTCGTTCCGATTTCCCCGGGAACGATCCTCTACATATCGCCGCAACGAGACGGTTCGGGGCCATGGCTGTGGGCGCTCGATGTTGAAAGCAAGATTTCACGTCGAGTCAGCATCGGCCTGGAGCACTACATATCAGTAAGTGGGAGCGCCAAGGCTCATCGCTTAGTCGCGGCAGTCTCAAATCCGATGGCGAACCTCTGGAGCGTACCAATCCTCGAACGGCCAGCGACGGAAGCGGATATTAAGCCCTATAAGCTTCCGAATGACCGGGCGCTAGCGCCGCGCTTTGTCGGAAACGCCCTTTTTTATTTGTCCGCGCACGGAAGCGGTGACGGCTTATGGCGTTATTTAAATGGTCAAGCTTTTGAGATCTGGAAGGGTGCTGAGGGCCCTCTCTTGGTGCCTCCTGCGATTTCGTCCGACGCGACTGCGGCGGTTATCGTTCTTAGCAAGCTGGGAAAACTAGTTCTGTACAGGATTTCCACCGACGGTGCAGAAATCCAGCCTCTAACCACTGGCTTAGATGTTCGGGGCGCCCCGAGTTGGTCCCCCGATGGAAGGTGGATTATCACCGGTGGGCAAAATGCTTTGGGTGCAGGACTCTTTAAGATTCCGGCTGAAGGCGGCACACCCATTCGTCTGTCCGCGAAGCCCGGTATAAATCCAGTCTGGTCACCCGATGGAAAGTTGATCGTTTACGCCGGGAATACTGTCTCCCGAACAGCGCCTCTTTTGGCAATTCGGCCTGACGGCAGCACCTTTGAACTTCCTCCGATTGTGGTGGGTGCCGGCAGAGGGATCAATCGAGCCCATCATCGATTTACACCCGACGGGAAAAGATTGATCTACCTCAGGGGATTAGAAACGGGAGAAGATTTTTGGTATCTCGATCTTGCCACTAGACAGACCAAGCTCCTTGCTCGGCTTGGGCATGGCATATCGATGAGTTTCGATGTCACTCCCGACGGAAGGCAGATCGTTCTCGATCGCATCAAGGAAAACTCTGAACTCGTTCTCATCGACCTCCCAAATTAATTGATGAGCTGCGAAGTGCAGATACATCCTTCCGATCTGCGGGCAGGAAATAATGTGCCGGCCGCCGCTTCGGGAAAGTAAACAGGCAATTGGGCGTAACCAGGCGGGCAATTTTCCGCTACGCTCGTTGCATGGCAGCCGCCAGCCACGCAAATGAATTCACAGATGTCGAGCCGGACCAGATCACGTTCGTAGAGCAGCGGGAGGAGAGCTTTGCGCCGACAGTATCGGTTGATCTGAAATCTGCTCTGGCAGCCACCTGGCAGGATAGACTCGACCGCCTGGAAGCCGTGCTGGAGGCCGAATCGGGTCGTCCTGCCCTGGAGGCCGCGCATTTGAAAGCGCTTCTGCAAGCCGGGCGGGAACTGGCGGGGAATGGCGGGCTCGGGAAGCTCTGTGAATTGGTCCTCGATCTTTCGTTGCAGGCCGTAAGAGCGTCGCGCGGCGTCGTAATGACTGGCGAGAAAGAAGGGGATCTTAAGAGCCGCGCGATTCGTGGCGAGGGCCTTCGGATTAGCACGGCCGTCCGCGACCTCGTGATGCACCAGGGAAAATCGCTGTTGGTCCGCGATGCCTGGCTGGATCGGGATTTCGCAAGCCAACCGGCCTTCGTCGGGCAGGAAATCCGAAGCGTCCTGGCGGTTCCGCTGCAAACCGATGAACGAGTAATCGGACTGCTGTATCTCGATTCGCCCCATCTGATTCGCGAGTTTACGTCTGAAGACTTGAACCTGGTCACAGTCATGGCTAATATCGCTGCCATTCGCATCGAGCACGCCCGGCTGATGGAGCAAGACCAAGCGAGAAAGCTGCTGGCGCGAGAACTCGAGCAAGCGGCGGAGATTCAGCGGCGACTGCTACCTGCGCGGGCTCCGGAGATCGCAGGCCTCGACCTGGCAGGCTACAACGCTCCATGCCGCACTGTTGGAGGAGACTACTACGATTTCATTCCGTATTCGGATGGACGTGTGGCGCTGTTCATCGCCGATGTCTCCGGGAAGGGACTAGGCGCGGCGCTGTTGATGTCAAGTCTGCAGGCGCGTGTTCAAGTGCTGTTTGAAGACTCGGGCCGGCTTGCCACACAGCTTTGCCGATTGAATCGCAGCATTGCGGCGAACTGTCCGGACAATTGCTTCATCACATTTTTTGCCGCGGTGTTCGATCCCACAAGCAGTGTGCTGACCTATTGTAATGCCGGGCACAATGCTCCGTTATTGCTTCACGCGAACGGTGGAGTCGAGGCGCTCGGCGCTACGGACCTCCCACTCGGCATCAAGCGGGATGGCATCTTTGAGGAGACCAGCCGCCGTCTCGAATGGGGCGATGTGCTTGTTCTCTATAGCGACGGAGTGACCGAGGCCCGCAGGCCAGATACGGATCAGGAATTCGGCGAACAGCGACTCATCGCTGTCGTGCAGGGGAAACAAAACGAACCGTCCGCCAGCCTTGTTGAAGCAGTAAACGCGGAACTGCTGTCGTTTACACAGGGAGCGCCGCCGGCAGACGATGTAACGCTGGTGGCGGCGCGCCACTTCCAAGCGGCGCCCGGGCTGAACCCTAGCGTGCTCTAGCCGCGGGCCGGCCAATGCTTATTCATCTTCTGGCACGGTCGCGGCGCAGAGCTAGCCGAGATGGGAATACCAAATTGTCGACGCTAAAGGACTGCATTTGCCATTCGATTTACTTCAGAACCGGAAAGGCATTTACTGTACTCCTTAGTGACTTAGGAGTGCACGCGTGTCGGACCTAAGCACAGCTTCTTCCCGGAACCCTCGATCTACTGATTCTGAAAGCGGTGTCCCTCGGCCCGCTCCATGGCTACGGAATTCTTTTGCGCATCGGGCAAATTTCCGGGCAAGCTCTGCTGATCGAACAGGGAGCGCTTTATCCAGCTTTGTTTCGTCTGATGAGGCAACGGTATTTGAAAGTTAGCTGGGGCACATCGGATAACAATCGCCGAGCCAAGTTTTATGAACTGACGGTTATGGGGAAGAAGCATTTCCGGCAGGAAACCAATGGGTGGAACCGTGTTGCCGCAGCTATGGCAGTCGCCCTCCCGCGCAGCCGGAGGAACTATGAGAATCCTTACTGGCGTTCGTGACCTAGCCTCGAAAATTTTTCATTCGTCTCAGATCAACGATGAAATTGAGGAGGAACTCCGCTCCCATATCCAGCACCGTGCTGACGATCTGCAACGTTCTGGACTGAATCGCGCAGGGGCCGAGCGCCGCGCGCGTATTGAATTTGGGGGCTACGTGCGCTTTACCGAGGAAGGCCATGAAGCGATGGGTGGCATCTTTTGGGAAACCCTTCTGAAGGATGTGCGGCTCGCTTTTCGCGTATTGCGCAAGTCATCCGGATTCGGCATAGTCGCCATGTTGACTCTGGCGCTGGCGATTGGGGCAAACGCAGTGATCTTTAGCGTGATGAACGGCTTAATTCTGCGCCCGTTGAATGTTCCTCAGGCGCAGAGCCTCTACGCAATCGAGCGCACAGCGGATCAGAATTCGAGTCAGTCGTACCCTGATTATCTCGATTTGCGCGGGCGCAATCGCACCTTATTATCTCGATTTGCGCGGGCGCAATCGCACCTTCGAGGATCTTGCCGCTTTCGATATCGGTCAGGTAGCGCTGGATACAGGCCAGAATCCGTCCCGCGTGTGGGGCGTGGAAGCGAGTGGCAACTATTTCGACGTATTACGGATTGAACCGTATTTGGGCCGTTTGTTTCACGCTTCCGATGAGCATGGCCCCAACAGCGCTCCATATATCGTTGGTGCGCTCCAGACGCGATCCACAAGAACTGGGGCCAGCGATCAGAAGCAGGTTGCGGCAACTGGACGCAGGGCTCCCGGCTTACATTGGCACCCGGTACAAAGAACTCGATGCTGCTCTGCTTGCTCCACGTATGGCCACGATTTCGCTTGGTGTGCTGGGAGTCATAGGGGCGATCCTGTCGATCACCGGCATTTTCGGAATGGCTGCCTATTCAGTAAGTAAGCGGCTGAAGGAGTTGGGAATTCGTATGGCTCTCGGGGCGCAACGCAAAGAGGTTTTGCAAGCAGCCTTGGGGCGAGCATTCAAACTGCTGGCCTTCGGTTCGGCCGCAGGATTAGCGCTCGGAATTCTCGCCAGGCAAATCTTAGCGCACATCGTGTATCAGGCGACTCCACGCGATCCACTGGTGTTGGCCGGCGTTTGTTGTCGCGATGGCATCGCTCGGGCTGATCGCAACATGGATTCCAGCGCAGCGCGCGCTATCGCTTGACCCAGCGAAGCTACTGCGGGAGGAATGAGCGTCCGCTCTTACTACAGGCTGCCATGTTAGACCCCTGGACCTGCAAAGTATGATCGGAAAACGCGATCACGCAATTCTCCGCGCCCGCGACGATTCGTCATCGAGCAGTATGCTTCTCGAGATCGGCCTTCTGGATCCACAGGCACGAAAAATACGTTCGGTATCGCCAAACCAGAAAAATCCAGAGAAGTGTGGCGAGTATGGCGAGCTGCGCCATCGTCGGCTGCATTGTGATGTGGTACATCACAATGTTTGCGATGACAGGAGCAAGAAGCGCGAGCGCCAGAACCACATAGCGGTTAATCAGAAGCAGGATGCCCGAGAGCAGTTGTGTTGCCGCGATCAGATACACGTAATGCGACGTGAGAAGAGAACCCAGAAACTGTCCTGCCGCGCCCGGCGGCAGCTGCGCGGGAATGAAGCTAAAAAATCCGTTTGAGCCGAACAGGCAAAACATCAGTCCGAGAAGTATCCTTGCGACAAGAACCGCGATTTTCACCAGTGCTCAACCCCTAAATAGAGAATAAGCTTTTGCGGGCAGTCGACGCTAACCTCCGGCAATCGCGCCGTCAGTCGGTTTTAGCACGTCGACGGTCCTGACCGCTATATTCAGGGGAGCATCACCGTTTTTCTAAATTGTTAGGTTGTGCCTACCGGCGAAATCTTTTAAGCAGCATCCTTAAAAAACAATCTGGTTCACGTAGCGCATACAGAAAGCGGCAGTCCTTGGCAATCGATTCGGTAGATGCGCTCATCCTTGCCTGGAAAGTAACTATCGAGCTAACGATAGCCGCGTCTTGCCGTCCGCATTCTCATACCGGAGTTCCCAAATGGCCTTCTTCGCCTTTCGGGACGGCCTCGGGAAATAGAGATATCCCGCGACAGCATGCGCAGTCTTTCCGTCGGGCAGTGATCTCTCCCACAGCTCTTGCGCCACCATATTGGCATTCTGTGTAGGTGATGGCATGATCGGGGGCGCCGTGGTCGTTCTCGGCATGTCCTCGCAATCAATGTTTGTTCGGCACGGCATCTGAGCCGGACCACCCACACCCACCCCTACGTCGGTTGAAGTCTCAGTCCCGCTTACCCGCCGTCCAGTTACGGGGTCGGTATAGGAACCATGTCCGATAGAAGCACTGGCGGCAGTGTTGACGCCTCCGGGCGCACCGACTTTCGGTGGCTCCGGCCGGCCCGCTACGATTTCGGCAATAGTGTCCGCCATCACCGGACGCGCACCCACCAACTCATCGCCTATGGCCAGCGTAAAGTCGGTCGGGTACAGGTCTACATCTTTGCCCGGAGCGGGAAACACCCCTACTTCCACCACCACATAACCGGCGTGCGTCAGGTCGAATTTGAACATCTTCTTTGCCTGGTCGGGTGGCACCACGTAAGCGCCAATCGAAAAGTTCGCGGTGTCGCGGTTAGCCGGATAATTAGCCGCATCCGCCCGAGGGCGAATTCCCGGCGAATCCGCCACCATGGGCAAACTGCACACCAAACAAATCAGAACGGCGCATTTCATCACGTACGCCCTCCTCAGGTATTCTACGCCCGCGGAATCGCTTCCGTTGCATTTTCCGAGTGGCCGTCTTCAGGTGCTTTTGCTGACCGAAACCAACAAGCGATAGGTCCTCGGACGGACAAACGATCCGACTGAACACTGAACATGGATGATTTCAGTTCGGATTCACTTGCCCGTACAAGACTCTGGTTATGTTTGGAACTGTCTTTCTTTCCCCTTGCACTTCGACAAAAACCGGCGCACAATGCTTTGTAGAAGTACAAGGGGAACACATGATCGAACAACGTATAGACCTTCCACAAGGGACCGTGGATCTTTTGATCCTGCGCACCCTCGTGGTTGGGCCGCAGCATGGCTGGGGCATTTCCGAGCGTGTTCAACAAACCTCAAGCGATCTGCTGCGCATTCAGCAGGGTTCGTTGTATCCCGCTCTACATAGGTTGGAGCGGCGCGGGTGGATTAAAGCTCACTGGGGAACATCCGACAATAACCGGCGCGCCAAATATTATGAGCTCACTAAAATCGGGCGCCGCCAGCTCGAATTGGAGACGGATAGTTGGAACAAGCTGGCAGCCGCCATGGCCCAGGTGTTGGGGACGGCCTAGGACTTGCGGCATGCTCAACGACATTTTTTTTCGTCTCCGATCCCTCTTCCGGCGGAATGTTGCGGAGGCGGAGCTGGAAGATGAGCTGCACTTCCATCGCCGGCAACAATTCGACAAATATGTAAGAGCCGGTATGAACCAGGCGGAAGCACGGGCCCGGGTGCGCATGCACTTTGGCGGTGTTGACCAGGTGAAGGAGGAGTGCCGCGATGCCTGGGGCGTCCGTCCGATCGAGACTTTGGCGCAGGATCTTCGCTATGGATGGCGCGTGCTGCGTAAGTCGCCGGGATTCACCGCCATCGCACTGCTCACGCTGGCCTTGGGCATTGGCGCCAACACGGCGATATTCTCCGTTCTGTACGGCGTATTGCTGCGGCCACTGCCCTACCGGGATGCCGCGCGCCTGATCGTTCTCCACGAGACGACGCCCAAGGTCGGCATGGTCAGCGTCTCTTATCCCAACTTTGCGGATTGGCGAGCGCAGAACCATGCTTTTTCAGAGATGGCGGCGGTGAATGGGGTGGGCTTCAGTCTCTCCGGTATCGATCAGCCGGAAAACGTCAGCGGACAGGCTGTTTCCACGAATTTTCTTTCGCTGCTCGGGGTACATCCGTTTCTAGGGCGTGACTTCGACGCATCGGAGGAGAAGGCGGGCGCCGCGTCCGTGACCTTGTTGAGCTATGCTCTCTGGCAATCACACTTTGGCGGCGATCGCCACGTCATCGGACGAACCATCGCACTCGATGGCCGTAGCTTTAGCATTATCGGCGTGTTGCCTCCGGATTTCCGGTGGACCGAAAAGACGGACTTGCTTGAGCCGATTGGCGTTTGGCTTACCAACAATTCCGCCTCGAATGAGCGCGGCGAGCGCGGCGACATGGTCGTCCTGGGACGATTGGGCCCGCGCGTCAGCTTCCCGCAGGCACGGGCCGAAATGGAAGGTATTGCCGCGCGCCTGGCCAAGACCTATCCCGCCACAAACGATCGATTTGGAGCGGATCTGCAGTCCTTGCGCGATGTATTCGTCAGCGATATACGTCCGGCGGTAGTCGTCCTTTTTGCCGCAGTTACGTTTGTGCTTCTGATCGCCTGCGCGAATGTCGCAAATCTGTTTTTGATGCGCAGCGCCGGACGTGCCAGAGAAATTGCGTTGCGCGTTGCCGTAGGAGCCGGCCGAGGCCGTGTCATCGCTCAGATGATAGCCGAGAGCCTCATCTTAACGTCGCTTGGCGGGATTACAGGTTTGGCGCTGGCAGTCGTACTGGTTCGCGGCCTCGTAGGACTGATTCCCGAAGACATGCTCGCCGGTGCAATCGTTGAGGTGAACGGCCCGGGGCTTCTTTTCACGGTTGGCGTGGTGTCGTTGTCCGCATTCTTTTTTGGACTGCTACCCGCGCTGCACTCCACAAAGGTAGAGGTGCAATCGGAGTTGAAAGATGGCGGCAGAACCAGCAGCGGAGGCATAACGCAGACCCGCTGGCGTGGGATTCTGGCCTGCACCGAAATTTCGTTGGCGCTGGTCCTTCTGGTTGGTGCGGGACTTATGATGAAGAGCCTCGCGCGCTTACTGTCCGTGGATGCCGGGATTCGAACCGAGCACGTGCTCACCATGCGAATCGATTTGCGGACTTCCCAATACGAAAAAGATCCGGCGATCCTGAGCTTTTGGGACCGCGTACTGCGCCGCGTCCATGAATTACCGGGCGTTCGGGTAGCGGCGCTGGGAACCGGAGTTCCGCTGACCAATGATCATTGGCGGGACGACATCACCATTGAGGGGATGGCCCTCCCCAGTCCCGGAAACTTCCCTCATCCCGACATGCACATTGTCAGCCCGGCTTACCTCAACGCGCTGGGTATCCGGCTATTGCGGGGCCGCGCGTTCACCGACCTCGACAATGGGAACGGTGCCCGCGTCGCCATTATTAACGCGCTCATGGCGAAGCAGTTCTTTGCCGGCCGCGATCCCATCGGCAGCCGTCTCCTTCTCGGCCACCCGCCTTCCAAGGGACCGCTGCAATGGCTCACTGTGGTGGGAGTGGTGGCCGAAACCAAACTATACGGCCTCGCGAATCCGGCGCGCCTCGAAATATACGTGCCCTTCCGCCAGATCGTTTCAGGCAATATGACGCTGCTAGTGAAATCGGAGGGAGAACCGTCTGTGCTCACCTCGGAGATTCGAGGCGCCGTGGGCTCAATCGACAAGGATCAACCGGTTTTTGAGATTGCCACCATGCAGCAATACGTGCGCGATTCGGTCTCAACGCGCCGCCTTACTTTCATCGTACTGGGCTGCTTCAGCGGCCTTGCGCTGGTATTAGCGGGTGTGGGCGTTTATGGCGTCGTCTCCTACTCGGTCGCTCAGCGCGGGCAGGAAATCGGGATTCGCATGGCTTTGGGTGCGCCGTCTGGAAATGTACTGGGAATGGTGATTGCCCAAGGCGCGAAGATCGCGGCGGCCGGAGTTCTCATCGGCCTGGCTGCTTCCTTGTGCTTGACCCGCCTGATGACGAAACTTCTTTTCTCGGTTAGCTCCGCCGATCCAGTCACCTTCGCCGTGGTAGCCGGCGTGATACTGTTTGCCGCTTTGATTGCTTCTTACATACCGGCCCGGCGTGCATTGAGTGTCGATCCGATGAGTACCTTGCGCTGCGAATAGCTGACCAAGCGTAATTTCACCCTCCCAGCTTGTGAGCCCTGCAATCCGGGCCAGTTCTCAACTGTTCCGAAGTCTCGCCTGTACATCTCTGGCACTCGTTTGCACATTCGAAACAGTGCCGGGATTCTTGCGATAAGCGCTGTCACAAGTCTGACGGTGAGTTGCCCATTCGAGACTGACTTCCGTAAGTAACACTACGCCGCAGCTCTGCAGCCAGACTGATGCCAGCACACCTATTCCGTTCGCAGCGCTACCATTGGGTCCACTCGCGACGCTCGCCTTGCTGGCAGATAGGCCGCAAAAACAGCGATGCTGACCATGACGAGACTGGCGATAAGTATGGTGAGCGGGTCATTTGCTTTCAACCCGTATAGTTCGCTTCTGATCAGATGGGACGATGCCGTCGCTGCTGGGACGCCGATCGCTAGACCTACGAGGACCAGTAGCAATGTTTCCCGCAGGACCATGCCGGCGATCTGTCCGCGCGTCGCGCCTAGCGCCATGCGAATTCCAATCTCGCCAGTCCTGCGATTGGTCGCGTAGGTCATCAGACCATACACGCCAACGGCGGCCAGAAGCAAAGCCAGCACGCCAAACAAGCTGGAAAGCGAAGCGATCAAGCGCTCCTGAACGAGCGAATCGTCCACTTGCTTGTTGAGCGTTTTGATGTCGAAGACCGGCAGACGGGGCTCGGTTGCCTTGATCACGCGCTGGATGGCGTTCGACACGCTAAGAGGACTTATCGCGGTGCGAACCTCAAATGTAATGAGACCTTCATCAGGAAATTGGAACAACGGCAGATAAATCATTGGCGCCGCCGACTCCCGGAGCCCGCGATTCTTCGCGTCTTTCACAACGCCTACGATTTCCTTCCAGCTCGCATCCCCGTTCCAGTTCGGCACGGTCAAATGTTTTCCCATCGGGTTTCCATCGCCGAAATACCGGTGTGCCATAGCTTCGTTGATGATTACTACTTTGCGGGTGCCGGCCCGGTCTGAGCGAATAAAATCTCTGCCTGCCAGCACGGGTATCTCGAAGGTTTTGAAATAATTCGGACCGACGTCGTCTATCCCTACGCTCTCGGTTGCTTTGACGGACGATGGCGTGTCCTCTTGGATCTTTGGGATAAGCAAGCCGAGCATGCGTAGAGGACTGTAAAACGAAAAAGTCGCCGACCGGACACCTGAAACTCCATTGATCCGGTCGAGCAAACGTTCGTAAAGCCGGGCTGACTGATCTAAGTTGTAGCCGATCACGCCAGGATTGACTGTGAGCAAAAGCACGCCCTCTTTATTGAACCCCGGATAGAAATTCTGTAGGTTTTGGAGAGTCCGCAGAAGCAGGCCGGCCCCAATCAGTAACACCAAGGACACAGCCACCTGCGCAGCGATTAGCATATTCCCGAGCTTTGAACGGCTTCCTCCTCTACCGGCGCTTCGCGTGCTGTCTACCAGTGCTGATGTCAGGCTGAGACGTGTGGCACGCCAAACCGGCAAGAAGCCAAACAGGAGCACTGTAAACAGCGAGATCAGCAGCGTAAAACCCAGGACTGTTGTATCGGGCCGAACGCTCAGAGAAACCGGTGCACTGGAATGCGACATCAGCATCACCAGAGATCTGCCGGCCAGGAAAGCGAGAAGCAAGCCAAGAATGCCTCCGCCGAGCGCCAGCAAACTACTCTCGGTAATCAACTGGCGAATCAGACGCCAACGCCCGGCTCCTGTTGTAAGTCTCACGGCAATTTCCCTTTGGCGAGCGTTGGCGCGCGCAAGCAGGAGATTCGCCACGTTGGCACAAGTAACCAGCAGCAGAAGGAAAACGACGGCCATGAGAATCCAGAGCGGCTTGGAAAATTGCTGGCGCAGTGCGGCGAGTCCTCGTCCTGCGGAATCGACCTGAAGCTTGCTCACGAGATAAGAGCGGCGGCCTGCCGGCGAATCGAATGACAAGCCGTTCAATCCGGCAGCGGCTTCGCGCATGCTTGCGCGAAACATCGGCTCCAGATCCGCCAAAGCTTCTTTTGGAATGACGCCCGGCTTGAGCCGGCCCATAATGCTCAGCCAAGGGCGATATGGTGCAGTCAAAATATCTTGGCGCGTACCGGTAAATGCAAAAGCCGGATTGACTTGCGCCTTCATCGTAATCGGTATGGAGACGTCAATCTTCTCGCCAGGCTGCAGCCCGAAAAATTCCGGCGCCGTCACTCCGATGATGGTGAACGGCATGTTGTTCAGAACCGCCTTTTTCCCAACCACTGCCGGATCGAGTGCAAACCGGCGTCGCCAATAGTCGTAGCTGATGACGGCGACCGGGCTTTGCCCGGCTACTGTTTCGTCCGTGGGCCCAATCAAGCGTCCGATCGCTGGCTTGATTCCGAGCACCGAAAAATAATTACCGGAAACCACCTGACCTTTGGCAAGCCCACTTTGTCCATCCACTTCAATGTTCGGCTCATCGTAGAATTTGTCGAACGCGAGCACGCCGGAGAACACCCGGTTGTGATCGCGAAATTCCTTGTACGCCGGATAGGAGAACACCTCGATTAGTCCCCATGCCGGGGTTACGCTTTTAAGCTGTACGAGCTGCTCGGGATCTTTCACCGGAAGCATTTTTAACAGAGCCGCGTTAATCAAGCTGAAGACGGCGGTGTTGGCTCCTATGCCGAGCGCAAGGGAGACAATCACGACCAAGGTAAAGACCCTGTTTTTCGCGAGCGTTCGCGCGCCATAGCGAACGTCCTGCCAGACAGTTTCGAAGAACGAGATGCTGTTCATGCGATAGATCTCCTCGCGGATGACTGTGGAATTGCCAAGTTTCCGGCGCGCGGCCTGACGCGCCTCGTCGGAAGACATGCCGCGCGCGAGGTTCTCGTCCGTCTCGATGTCGAGATACGCCTCCAGCTCGCGGGCTCGCTCGGCGTCCCATTGCTTCCGGCGAATGAAACGGTCCCAACCCATGTCAGGTTTCCTCTTTAGCCGGCCGCAAGACCCGATTCACCGCGCGTACCAGCCGGTCCCAGCGGTTTGTGTGGTCAAGGAGCTGTTTGCGGCCCGCTGCGGTCAAGCGGTAATACCGGGCCTTACGATTGTTCTCCGAGGTCCCCCAAAACGAGGCAATCCATCTTCGGTTTTCGAGACGGTGCAGCGCTGGGTAAAGGGAGCCGTGCTCGACCTGCAGGACCTCTTCCGAGCGCTGCTGGATTATGTTCGCAATCGTGTGGCCATGCGCTGGACCCATAACCAACGTTTGCAGAATGAGCAGGTCCAGCGTGCCCTGCAGCATTTCGCCTTCGAGTGGATGTCCTTTTCGGGCGGGCATTTGATTTCTTATTATTCCATAGATGATCGACCTGAAGCGTGTAGCCTAATGGGCCCGGCTTAATTTGGCCTTGGCGAAACGATGAGGTAGTCCCGAAACCGTTTCGATAGATGTTCTATGCAGGATTCGCTACTGGCTTGATCTGAGAGTGTGCCCGCATTATTGGCTCTGTAGCTGAAGATACAGGGTTACCGCCGAATGAACCGCGCCGCCGGCAGCCGTGCGTGACCTCTATGAACGGTATCTCGAGTTGTCAACCATTATGCTGTGTACGGCAGGCTTAGATGCATATCAGCCGGGCCGAACGGATTAAGTCCCTTAGTCGCATCTTAACGCCTGCATAGGGTCTGAATTCGCGGCCCGTTGAGCCGGAAAAAGGATCGCCGCCATGGCTGGGACACCCAGTAATACGATAGCGGCAATATACAGAAGCGGGTCACTGTTGTCGACACGCAAAAGGCCAGTGTCGAGCGTCTTGTTCAAAGCTGCGGCCGTTGCGACAGAGAGCCAGACACCAACGAGAAGGCCGTGGACCACCGGTCTGCCTCCTGAGGAGTAGACGGAACGGACTATATCGAGGCGTCGGGCGCCCAGCGCTGCACGAATGCCGAATTCGTGTGCACTCTGGTTCACAGCGAATGAAACAGAGCCGTAGATGCCGGCCGCAGAGAGGATTGTTGCCAGAATTCCGAGCAATAGAATTAGTCCGACGAAATCCCAGATTTCTGCGGTCATCTGATCGATCAAGTTCTGCATGATGCGGATCATCATGGGCATGCCCGGTTCGATCTCGCGAATCGCCGTGCGGACGGAAGGCACGGGGCGCGTCAGTCGCGGGTCGAAGCGGATGGCCGCCACGTTTTGGGTGGCACTGACCGCCAGTGACCGATAGAGCGGAGGACTATTCATACCGCCGAAGCGTGGGTCAATGTCTCTCGCGATGCCAACGACCGTGAGTGCAGTTCCGTCGGCTAGTTTGAGTTGCCGGCCGAGCGGGCTCGCCCAGTGCCAGAACAGCCGCGCCAGAGTTTCGGAGACGATTGCGGCGTTGCTCTCGGATGGGGCAAATTCGCGGCCCGCCACCAGCGGGATGCCCATTGTCTCGAAGAACCGGGGCGAGGCCGTGAGGACGGCAACTGGTTGCACGGCATCCGGCCCGTTGGCGGAGAGACCTCGACCGTTTCGGGGTCCAGGAGCGGGATGTTGCGGGAGAACGCGATAGAACGCACTCCGGGAATGCTCAAAATGCGGTTTGTGATTACATTGAGAGGCACGGGCCGCGAAAAAGACGTGACAACGATGTGGCGTGAGTCGTAACCCGATCAGCGTGGAGATTACGGTTCTCGGCTTGGCTGAGCAGTCCGGCGAAGACAACGAGCACCATGCTTAGCGCGACCTGCGCGCTGACCAGATAACCGAGTGAGCGCTTCGTTCCAGCCACTCCACCGAGGAAACCAAAGCCTTTGAGCGAGTTGACAAGATCGATCTTCAGCGCTTCGCTCGCCGGCGCGACGCCCGCGAGCACGCCGGTGTCGAGCACGAGCACGAAGATCCAGGTGAGCACGCGCCAATCTGGCACAAGCGGGAAGGCGGTTAAACCCAGGAGGACGTGGCGGGCGAGCGGTTCGGGCAACGTGTTCACGATCATCCAGCTCGCTACGCCCGCAGCCGCGGCAAGCACCAGACTTTCCGTTAGCACCATGTATCTGGCAGGAGTTCCCCGCCAGCGAAAGATGTAGCTTACTACATACTGCGGACCCCTGGCATTAGTCGGTTGCGACAACACCGTTTTCAATGAGTCCGAACGTTTTACTTCCGGGGCCGTGCGAAAACTGAGCAGCGTCTTCGCTCCTCCAAAGAGTCCAACGCGGGTCGCCCATTCGCTAAGAGGTTAAGAAACCAGATCAGGGACGATCCTGAAGTACTGAGTACAAAAACCGCGTTATCGGAAAATCATTTCAGTGGTTCGAAACCGCTCAATCGCGTCTCAGACGTTATGGGTCTTCACCCCTCGCAGGTTATGAGCCGGCAATCGAGGCCAGCCGACTTCTGCTAATCCGCGACCACCAGGACGACAAAACTCCCTGGAACTGGCGTTGGCCGGAATCTCAACTCTTCCGAGGTCTCGCCTGTTCTCAACCCGAACTCTGCCGTATCCAGATACACTTGGCCGGTACTCGAATCGACCGCCATCGTGCGAGCGCCCGCCATCGTCTTCACCGTCTGCAAAGCCGCCAGGCGCCGGGAGGAATGACCTGTCTCGAAAATTTTCAGCGTTCCCCCACCGCTGGCTGCGAAGAGCAGCTTACGCGTCGGATCAAACGCGACCTCGCGCGTTCCGTCCGGCAACTCCACGGATGTAAGCGTCTGTCCGTTCCTGGCATCCAGCGCAAACAGACGGTTGTTTTCGCATACCGCGTAGACGCGATGTTCTGTCGCGTCATTTGCCAAGCCGCTCGCGCCCGAGCAGCCTGGTATAGGCCACGTTCCAAGAACCTTCCGGTTCCGTAGATCAATCCTCGCAATCTCTGCCGAATCGTTGATGGTCACAAAGGTCACACCTTGTCCATCACTTACCGCGGAAGCCGGTCTGCCTGGAAGCGCCACCGTTGCCACGGCGCGCTCCGTCGTCGTATCGATCAACGCAGCACTCTCGCTCCGGTCATTCAAGACGACCAGAGTATTCGTACCGGCATCTAAAACCGCCGCGTCGGGATCCGCTCCCGTCGGTATGGAAGCTCCCAACCGCAGCGTACCGCGATCAAATACCCGGACCGATCCGCTACCGGCGTCAGTGAAGTAGCCCGTTTGTCCATTAGGACTCAAGCAGACAGTCCGGATACTCTTGGCTCCCCCAACCTCGCCGGCCTGTTTACCTGTTGCGGTATTCACCACAACGATTCTGTCCCCACGTGTGACATAAAGGCGATGATTCACCGGATCCGCTGTTAATCGGTTCCATGCACCGTTGCCCCCGACATGCCAACGCTGAATGATGCTGAAGGAAGCCGGTGCGCCGGCTCGCATGAGTAGCGGCGCCACAGGCAGCATGGCAAAAATGAGAAAGGCTAATGGGTAAACGATTCGAGAGCTTTTTCTGGCAAATAGAAGACACATAAAACGACAAGAGCCGCCGCTTCGTTGAGGAAGCGGCGGCAAAATAAAACGTAGATTCGAATTACAAGCCCGACGGACTGCCAGTGCTCGCCACGGTCGTGGCCGTTGACGGAAATTGGAACATATTCAAAAGATCGTCGAGCGCCGGGCTGTTAGTCGGCACATACGGATTGTCCGCGGCCGTCTTCGGATTCGGCAGATTGTCCCGGCTGCGATCCGTGATCACCCCGAGATTCCAGTTCTTCTCGATGAATTTGATAATAGAAACGTGGTCCCCGTAATTGTGTACTACGCGTCCGCCTTTGGAATACGGAGAGATCACGATCAGCGGAATACGCGTGCCGTCACCAAAGAAATCGACCGGCTGGATGTATCCCGAGTCATAATAGCCGCCCCCTTCGTCGAACGTCACGAAGATGGCCGTGTCGGCCCAGAGGGTGGGATTTGCCTGCACCTGGTTCACGATCTTCTTTACAAATCCCTCAAACAGATCGAGTTTCGAAGAGGCAGGGTGGCCGTCTGTGAAGCCGCTGGGCTTTACCACTGAGACCGCCGGCAGGTTATTCGAAGCAATATCCTCATAAAGCGCCGTTGTATCTGCAATGTGGGCCTCGCGAAGCTTCGGGTCGCTCATGATCGAGGTCTGGTACTGAAAGGGATTGCAGATATTGCAATATCGGTCGTACGGGTTCGCGCCCGTCGGATCGCTCACGTAAAGATCCCATCCTTCGCCGTAATACTTGAAAGGCAGATTCTTCGCCATCATTATGTCGCCGATACTCTTTACCGAAGTAGGCGGAATGGTGAACTGCGAGTACTGGCTGGCCAGTGTTCCGTCGCCGTTATATCCCGGATTGTAGTTATTGACCAGGTAGTAGCGAGACGCTTCGCAATTGTGCGGCACCGGGTTCGCCAGCGACTCCAGGTAGTTGCGAACCGACGCTACGCCCGGTTGCGAAAGATCGGCGCAGTTGACGTAGCTGCCGCCCGAATAACCATCCTGGTCGTAGTAGTTGTCCGTTCCTTTTTGCGGGTTCGGATTCTCAATCTGCAGCGTGGGCGGTTTGGCCGGCTGACCCTTGCCGTTGCTGTACCAGATCGCATCCGCGAAGCCGAACATAATGTGATTCGCGCCCGTTCCTCCCATCACAGACTGATGGAAGTTGTCGCTCATCGTGTACGTTTCGGCAAGTTTCTTCATGTACGGAGCGTCACCTTGTGCCACGTTATAAAACTGCATCGCCGCTGAGCCTTCGCCGGTCGAAGTGTCGGAGAAGTCTTTCGGCTGGGTTTTTCCATTGCTTCCAGTACCTACGCTCGTTTCCACCCACGGAAAGAGATCGTTCAGGCATCCGCTCGGATTGTCTTCCGTTGAATAAAGCGCACTACAGTCCGTCTGCTGCCACATTTGGAAGAAGCGATGGACCGGGCTCGCGGTATACGCGTCGTAGGGAATGGCCGGCGTTAGTTGGTACGGACCTTCACGGAGCGACGTGGCGTTCGGCAGACGCGTATCGATCGAACTGCCCGGCAGCCCGGTGGCGCCCGTAAGCAGGAATTTGTTGTACGCCGGAGCCAGACCCGGCTCGGCCAGTTTGGCAACTTTCAAAGTCTGGAACGGAGCCGGGTTTGCGTCGCTCGCAGCTTGTGGCGCTCCATCTGTCATCGCCGGCGGCAAAGTGGAGTAGATGCTTTTGCTCTGCGGACTATTTGTGAAATCCCCGGAACTGTCAACTGCGGCGTATTGCGCCGACAGATAATAGTTGGGTCCCGGAGACCCGTCCTTATTTACAATTCCCCTCGAGAGTAAATTCGAGACACTTTGTCCCGCTGGTGGCTGATAGGTTGCGTAAACGTGATCGAAGCTTCGGTTCTCACCAATGATGACGATCACGTGTTTGATAGGTGTTTGGGCGCTTGGCGCGGTAGCCGGTACCTGAGCAAAAGCGGGCAGCGCCAAACCTACATAAGCCTGAAGCAACGCGGCCGAGACAATCCCGGTCTGAATTCGGCGTGCAATACTGTGAGTCAACTTTTCCTCCTCGGGAGGCGCTTTGGATTGGTCGAATGGTCGTTTTGGGACCTGACCACTGGTAGGCTACCCGCTTCGTGTGACTAGCCGATGACAGAACTGTTCAGTTTGTCTAAATCCTCCCCTCGTACTTTTCTCGTGATGCTTCAACCTGTCCTGCGCCAGAATCAGCCAACGACTTTGTACGGCCGCATCATCTCGTTATCTTCGTGTTCCAGAATGTGGCAATGCCACACATATAAGTGCTCTTTACCCGGTTCGAAAGCCACACCCGACGGCGCCTGGAATTTTTGAATGACGCGTGTCACTTCGCCTGGATACGATTTGATCGTGTCCTTCATCGCCGGTCGTTCGTTTGCCTCCGGTGCTCTGGGTCGACCGGTAAAAATTAGTTTTCCAGTCTGCAGATACGTAGGCACGTCAAAAGTCTGCCGGTTGAGCACCTGAAACTGAACCAGGTGAATATGCAGCGGATGCACGTCGCCCGTTGTGTTCGCAAAAGACCAGATTTCGGTGCTGCCAGCCCGCGGATCCTCGGTTATCGGTTCGTGCCAGCGCGCGTTTCCAAGAAGTCCAATCACCACGTAGTTGTCTGAGGGACGCTCAATTTCAGTCACCGCCAACACCCTCTCGCGTTCTGCCATCGAGGGATCTAACGGCTCGAATGGAACCAGTTCCGCCGGCAGCTCGCTCGTGTCTTTTCCAGATAGCGGTTTCGAAACTTTAAACAGCATTACATCCGCCGGTACTGGCTGGCCACCCATCGGATACGGCGCCGGGGCATCGTTCAGCAGAGCGAAAGAGTGTCCTTCGAATTCGCTGAAGTCAATAACCACATCGAATCGCTCAGCCGGTCCGATCAACAAAAAGTGCAATGGAACTGGTCTGGGCAAGAGACCGCCATCCGAGCCGACCTGGTGCATCCCCGGCACTTGCGTGCGCGCGCTCATCGGCTCGCCTGCCTCATTCAGCGCTGCCAGCCGCAGATGGTAAAAACGCGCATTCGAGGCATTCAGCATGCGAAACCGGTACTTCCGCGGTTCCACTTCCAGATACGGCATCGCCTTCCCGTTCACGCAAACCACGTCCCCGAAAAACTCCTGTATCCAGATCGGATGTGTGCCGTTCTGTGCTTTCGGATATAACAATTTCCCGTCGGCTTCGAATTGACGATCCTGCAGCATCAGCGGTATCTCGAATGCGCCGCTCGGCAAATTCAATCGTTCCTCTTGTTCGTCACGAATGAAATAGAACCCCTCCAGACCCGCGTACATATTAAGTCGGGTAAGGCCCAGGCAGTGGTCGTGATACCACAACGTCGTAGCCGCCTGGTCATTCGGGTACAATGTGCGCGTCGACTTAAATTTCGGGCCGGTTTCGCCATGCGCCGTGAACCAGGCCTCCGGGTACCCATCGCTATCGGGATCGACTGCTGCTCCATGCAGATGCGTGATCGTTCGCACCGCCGGCAGTGTGCTTTCCGCGCCGTGAATGGTCGTATCGATCGGCAAAAGGTGTCGTTCGGGCAGCTTATTGTTCCAATCCACCACCAACGGAACGCCGCGTCGCGCTTCGATCGTCGGTCCCGGCCAGACTCCGTTATAGCCCCAGACCGTCGTTGGCGGCAGATCGCGATGCACCTTTTGCTTGCACTCCCTCATTTCAATGTGAAGCACCGTTCCCGCCTTTTTCGCCGCCGCAATCACCGGAGGAATGGGAAGAGCATCCACGTACTTCGCCAGCGACTCGCCTACGCTCACCGGAGCAACATATTCTTGTTTCGCGTGTGAGTGTTTTGTGCTTTTCGGGTAATAACTGGACCCGAGGGAAAATAAGCCCTGGCGCAATAACGTACGTCTAGTCACTAAAACGGGAGTTCAAGAAGTCGCACGCAGCAAGTTGATCGTGCGCAATAAAATTCTTATTACTCATACGAGACTAGCGATCGATTGTTACAGGCGTGTGATCTTCATCGCCACCGTGGACGTGTCTTATCGCAGCGCTTGCAAAAGTTCCCGTCTTACTCGCCATGTGCCGATCATGTGGCGCTGCTCCACTTGAAAAACGCCCGATGTCAGCAGTCCAGTCAGATCCGCCGGATCAGCCGGCTTGTGCTCCCGAGCCAACTCTTGTTTGACCAGCCCCGTATCGATCTCGAGCTGCTTGCGGGCCGTCTCCGCCGTCGGCTGATTACCGAATACCGAATCCACCTCAATTGAAAACGCATCTTCCTTCTGCTCGGACTGCCGCAAAGAAACCAGCAGCGAATCCGACGATTCAAGTGAGATCGCAAATATTCGCAGCGCCAGCGGCAGCTGCGTTGGATTGGTCAACAGCGCATGCGACGGCTTCATCCAAACCGGCGCCGTGCTTGGCATGGCCTCCGCTGCACTCTGCTGCATCGCTGCAGCCGCGTCACTGTCGGAGCTGATCCCTAGCGCCATCACGTCCGGTTGCACGCTGCGAAAACTAGCCCGCCGCCCCGCCGTGCTGGTTGCTATGCCGCAGTTGCCGTCCCCGCACTGGCCGCCATGCCGCTTCACATACTCACGCAATTTGCCCCAATCGAATCGGCCGCGCAGCACGAACCAGATCTGCTGCCCCGCCGCCGCCCCTGCCATCGCATCGATGTCCCGGCTATAGTCGAATCCGGTCTCTCGCACGAATTGCAGGTACTCTGTCGCCTGTGTCGCCTTCGCGCCATCCAGCACATTCAGATATCCCGCCCGCCGCAGCGCCGCCACATTTACATAGAACGTGCTAGCGTCTGTTTGCGGCAAAAACCGCAGCAAATCTTCGTCAGAATGAACGAACCGGTACCGGTAACGCTCGACGCCGTAATATCCGCCGCCCGCTGCCGCCAGAAGCCCCAGCACCAGAAAAAGTTTTCTCACCAAAGAGACATTAATCGGTGGCCAGTCATCTTCACCATCAAACCGTAGCCATCTCGCGCACCCGCGCTTCTTTCCATAACGCGATATATGGCTTCAGCTCCGTCATCGTGGTCGCGAACTGCTCGAGCGTTAGCGATTGCGCTCCGTCGCTGATCGCCTTCTCCGGCTGCGGATGCACTTCCACAATCATCCCGTCCGCTCCAATCGCCACCGCCGCCCGGGCTAGCGCCGGCACCAGGCTCCGTTTTCCCGTCGCATGACTCGGGTCCAGCACAACCGGCAAATGCGAAAGCTCATTCAACACAGGAACCGCCGTGATATCGCACGTATTCCGCGTGGCCGTTTCAAATGTCCTAATACCGCGCTCGCAAAGAATCACGTTCGGATTGCCATGCGCCACAATATACTCCGCCGACATCAGCAGCTCTTTGATCGTCGAGCTCAGCCCCCGCTTCAACATGATCGGCCGGTCCGTCTTGCCCAACTCCTTCAGCAAAGCGAAATTCTGCATGTTGCGCGCCCCAATCTGCAAAATGTCTGTATATTCGGCGACCATCTCTACATCCCGGTCGCTCATCACTTCCGTGATAATGCCCAGCCCCGTCTCACTCTTCGCCTTCCGCAGCAGCTTCAGGCCCTCGAGTTCCATGCCTTGAAAATCGTAAGGCGAGGTCCGCGGCTTGAACGCCCCGCCCCTCAAAAACGTCGCGCCATGCTTGGCCACAAAGTGTGCGGTTGCCAGAATCTGGTTCTCGCTCTCCACCGAGCACGGCCCTGCCATCACCACAAAATCGTCGCCGCCCACCTCCACGCCGTTTGCCGCGATCGCCGTCTTCGCCGGCCGAAATTCCCTGCTGACAAACTTGTACGGCGCCGAAATCCGCACCGCCTTCTCCACCTGCGGCATCGCCTCGAGCGATTCCAGGCACGCCGTCACATCCCCCACCCCCACCGCACCGATCACCACTCGCTCTTCGCCTTCGATCGAGTGAACTTTGTACCCAAACTCTTGAATGCGATCGCAAACCGCCTGCACCTCGGCCCTGCTAGCGTGAAGCTTTATCGAAATAATCATGGATTCTCTAATACCTCGCTGGCGGCTCCGCGCCCTCGCATCATCTAAACTTATCGCCGAGAGGATGGGAGCTGTTCGCGCACCTGTTTCTATCCTAATGTTAGTTCCCGGCAGGAGGCTTGGTGAGTCTTAGTCGCTTCTTAATGTGTCCGCCCCTCTACTATGGCGTCGAATACGTCATCAACCCCTGGATGGAAGGGCAGGTGCACCACACCGATAACCGTCTCGCCCGCGAGCAATGGGCCAGCCTGCACGCCATCTTAGGCGGCCTGGCCGAAGTCGCCCTGCTGCCCGCCGTCTCCGGTCTTCCCGACCTCGTCTTCACCGCTAATGCCGCCCTCATCCATCAAAAAACCGCCGTCCTGAGCAATTTCCGATGCCCCGAACGCCAGCCCGAAGCGCCCCATAACTCCACCTGGTTCTCCCAGAACGGCTACGAAGTCTTCCATCTGCCCCCCGACATCTCTTTCGAAGGCGCCGGCGACGCTCTCTTCGACCGCGCCCTCCCTTTACTCTGGCTCGGTCACGGCTACCGTTCCGATATCCGCGTCCAACCCCACCTCGCGCGTGCCACCGGTAAAGAAGTCCAGCCCCTGCGCCTCTGCGATCCCCGCTTCTATCATCTCGATACCTGCTTTTGCCCCCTGGAAGACGGCCATTTGCTCTACTTTCCAGCGGCCTTCGATCAGCAGGGCAACGCTGCTATCGAAGCTCGCGTCCCGGCTTCCAAACGGCTCGGCTTGGCCGAAAATGACGCCATTCATTTCGCCTGTAACGCCATCAACGTCGGCTCCTCTATCGTCTTAAATGATGCCAGCGTCGAAACCGCCGACTGGCTCAAATCCCGTGGCTTCACCACCCTCAAAACCGATCTGCGCGAATTCATCAAAGCCGGTGGCGCCGCCAAATGCCTCTCCTTACGCCTGCATGAGCATTAATACTTAAGCGCCAATGATACGATCGCAGTTTAGCCGTTCTCATGGCCCGAGCCCTAGTAGCCGCGCTACTCGCCACGACAGTGCTTTCTGCGTCGCCCGTCCCGCAACAAACTCCTCCGCATAAGCAGACCACCCAGCATAAGAAGACCCAGGCCTCCGCTCACTCAAAAAGCAAAACGCGCCGCGTCCACCACGCCGCTCCCGCCCCCAGCTATCAGCTTCATCCTGATCCCGAGCGCTATCAGCAAATTCAACAAGCCCTGGCCGATCGAGGCTACTTCAAGGGCCAGGTCAACGGCCAGTGGAACGACGATTCTATTGACGCCCTCAAACGCTTCCAAACCGACCAGAAGCTCGATCCCGACGGCAAAATCAACGCTCTCTCCCTCACCGGGCTCGGCCTCGGCCCCCGCCACGACGGTTCAACCGCCGCCACCGTCCCCCTTTCCGCCGCCGACTCCGCCATTACACCCCCCGATCCTCCCGTCATTCCTCCTCCACCCCACTAATCCCCCCAATGCTAGGATCACGGTCGTGGAAGAACAAGACGTCTATGCCGCCATCGGAGAAGAAGGCTTTCGCCGGCTAATCGCCGCCTTCTACCACCGCGTCCCCGCCGATCCCGTCCTCGGCCCCATGTATCAGGGCAGGGACTTAGCCGCCGCCGAGGATCGCCTCCGCGGCTTCTTAATCTACCGTTTCGGTGGCCCCGCAACCTACATCGAACAACGCGGTCACCCCCGACTCCGCATGCGCCACGCCCCCTTCGCCGTAAACGAGGCAGCCCGCGAGAGCTGGCTCAACCTCATGACCGCGGCCCTTGCCGAAACCAACCTCCCCGCCGAACCCGCCGCCGTCCTCCGCACCTTCTTCGAATCCACCGCCTCCTTCCTCCTGAACCGCTAAGAACACACGGCTTATTTTGCCCAATCTCCCTGTATCGTATTCGTTTCGAATTATCTATGACCACTTTGCAAACGGAATTGCCCAATCCCCGTGTGGACACACTCATGCCTCCAACCCTGGTATGCCCATCCGCTCGCATGCGTCCTCTCCGCATCCGACTTATCCAACTCGCTCGTCGCCCTGCCCGTCCCATCCGTCGCCCACCGCACCCGCTCAAATCCCGGCACCGCGGATCAACGAACAGCCGCCGCTCCCCGGTTGCATTGCGCAACAATCCATTCATCACATTCAGCCGGTCCATACCACGCTGCCTTGCCCTCACCCCATGACCGCCCTCAGCAGCTCGACTAGCGCCAAGTGCGTCTTCCCAAATCGCCGCCCCGCCACTAGCACCCGAAACCGCCTCTCGCAGCGAAACACTTCCCTCTGCGCCGGTCTCAATCCCACCACCAGCTTCCCGCTATTCAAGCGTCACCATCAGCGGCGGTGGCGTCTTCGTCCCTTCAGCCTGCTTCTCCCGTATCTCGCAGCGTCTTCGTAATCCCTATCACCACCGCAATGTCGTCATGCGACATCCCACAGCGGCCATCGTCTTCACAACCCGCCGGTTCTTCTCCGTAACCCGAAATCGAGGTCTCCCTATGCCCGAAAGCTAAATCGCTTACCAACCTATCCGGCGCCAAATCAGGCGTAGGTCATTGCATATAAATGGCTACTATGTAATCGAGGAAACTGTGCCTGGCTTCTAGGTGTTCATCGGCGCCCATCCTTTTCCCCGCCTTTTTTATAGACGGGAAAAACTCCCGCGGAATGCCCGATCGGCAACGCCCGCCACGCTATACTGCGGTTGCATTTCTAAATTCATAGGAGCGAATCGCAGAGGAGAATGACAAGAAGGAAAGTAACGGTCGTAGGCGCGGGAAACGTCGGTGCCAACACCGCTCAGAA
>DATAYL010000409.1:0-17432 GCA_036272575.1 Bryobacteraceae bacterium
AGCGCGATCAGGAAGGTTGCGGGGTCGAAAACACCGGCCTGATAGGTCAGATCGGGCAGGTCCGGTGTCTTGACGAGAGCCGCAAGCAGAGCGGAAAGGCAGGCTGCGCCTAACAAACCGATGAGTGCGCCTCGTGCGACGGATCCCAAGCCCTCGCGCAGGATGAGCCAGATCACGTCACGACGTTGAGCGCCGAGGGCCAGGTGAATTCCGATTACGCGAATTCTTTGAGAGACCAGGTACATCACGACGCCGTAAACGCCTACCGAGGCCAATATCAACGCAAGCAAGCCGAGCGAGAGCGCAACGGCACCCGGGATATCAGTCATCAGCTTCTGAATCTGAACCGGGCCTTGCTCTAGGGTAATCAGGTAGGCGTGCGCAGCGAGAGCCGGACTAACCTTCATCAAGAGATTGTGAACGGAAGGTAAAGCCAATTGTGGCGAATGTCGCGTGCGAATGAGCACCCATCCGCCAGCGTCCGAGACGGGCTTCGTGAAATAGAGATAGTTGTTATCAACTTTAGAGAGGAAGGTGCTGCGAACGACCTTGGCGACGCCTACGACAGTGTAGGAGGAATGAGGAAGCCCGTAGCGTGGGGGGACGGCGATATGGCGGCCCAACGGATTTTGGCCGGGCCAGTAGAATCGCGCAGCATCTTCGCTCACGACCGCTTCCGCATCTCCTCGTTCTGCTTCGGCTGGGGAGAAAGTTCTGCCGGCAAGAATTGGAATCTGCAAGGTCTCGAAGTATCCCCCGGAGACGCTGTTGAACCGGCACCGGAGCTGTTTGTGGTCTTCATTTTCGAATTGACCGGCTCCAGTTCCCAGAAAAGGTGAGCGATCGACCAAGGCGAGCGACGTAACTTCAGGAAGCGACCGGGTGCGATCGAGAACGCGTTTGAGAATTGCGGCGCGGTCATGTGAGGCGGCGTCGATTGTCGTCAGATCCATGCTCATTAGCAGAATCTTGTCCACGCTAAACCCCGGATCGGCGGATCGAGAGTGCCAAGCACCGCGAAACAGCAGGCCGGCGCCCGCGAGAAGTATAAAGCAAGCTGCGATCTGCGCGGTAAGGAGGAGATGACGCTGATGCCTCCGTAGACCCTCGCTCTTCAAGGATGAATTAAGGTCCGTCTGGGTAGAGGTTAGGGCCGGCCAAATTCCCACGAGGGCCGCGGTAATAATCGAAAGCGCCAGAGTGTAGGCAAAGACGCGCCAATCGGGCGAGAGATTTAGTTGAAAGCCGCCGAATAGCTCATTGGAAATGCGGTCCAGCGCGATAAGCGCACCGACCCGAATCCAGGAACACAACAGGGCGGATAGGCCGAAACCGATTGCTCCACCCATAAGGCCAAGGACAAGACTTTCCGCACAGAGCTGCTGCACGATTTGGCGGCGGCTGGCGCCAATGGCTAATCTCACCGCAATTTCCCGCTCACGCGCTGCATTTCGCGACAGCGTCAAGTTGACCAGATTGACACAGCCGATCAGGAGAATGACTCCGACGGCGCCCATGAGGATCAGACTGATGGTGGCGGTTCCCCGAAATCCGCCGATGTTTGTCTGAAAAGCTGTGGCGCTGGTAGCGGCCAGCCAACTCTGTCGGCCGTCTTTCGACGCTTCAATTCCGGCTATTCTACGCAGTTGCTCGGAGACTTGATTGACCGTGATACCGGGTTTGCGCCGTGCAAACACTTGCAAAGTCTGGGCAGTGTCGTCATGGACCCAGTCAGTCCCTGCCAGTACGCGCGATTGCGTTGCGAGAGGTATCCAAAGGTCCGGCGTATGCGGCGGCAAATCGGTACCATAAAACCCTTTTGGAGCGACACCTGAAATCTGGAATCGTACGTCGCCTAGTCTGATGACCTTTCCGGAAATTGTGGGATCGGCATGCAAACGCCGCGACCAGAACCTATAACTTAAAACGGCGACGGGCTGGGAATCATTTTGAAGGGCACATGCAGGACTGCAGCGCACACCGAGGACGGCAAAATAGTCACCGGCCACGAATTGCGTTTTGATACCTTCGCGGGTTGCAGTCACTGATACTGGAAGCGCGCCGAGAATGGTTTGCGAGGAGGATGTCCCGATTACGTCGGCGAATGCTTCGAGGCCGTTGCGCAGACGTTGAAACTGGCGATACGAGACACTCGTGGGCTGCGGTCCATTTTCCGACTGTCGGATCACACGGACGAGCTTCTCCGGCGCTTCAACCGGCAGCAATCTGTAAGTCAGGGAATCGTAGAGAGTAAATACTGCGGTATTGATTCCTATTCCCAGGCTCAACGTCAACACGGAGACCAGGCTGAAGCTCGGATTCTTTGCTAAAACGCGACAGGCGTGGCGGAAGTCACGTAAAAGGCTCTCGATAAGCGAGAAAGTCCAAAGCTCTCGTGCTTCCTCCCGAATGCGCGTCAAGTTGCCGAACTGCCGCCCGCTCATTTCCCGATGCAATTTCATTTCTTCATCGAGATCCCGTTCGAGATGAGGGCGTTTGCGTAGCTTCAGCAGGAATTTACGCATGTTTCAGCACCTTGCCGATGGCGGTTGAGAGGCGATCCCAGCCGGCCTGTTGTTCACCCAATTGCTTTTTGCCTCGCTGAGTGATGCGGTAATATTTTGCTCGCCTATTGTTCTCGGAAAGGCCCCATTCCGAGAGAATAGATCCAGCGAGCTCAAGCCGATGCAAAGCGGGGTAAAGCGAGCCCTCCTCGACGACGAGCACGTCGTCGGAAAGTGTGTGGATTACCTCAGCGATGGCGTAACCATGCAAAGGCTTCCGCAAAACAGCGCGCAGGATCAGCAGATCGAGCGTCCCTTGCAAGAACTGTGGAGTTTGTCCGTGACCCATGGTGCGTCGAGGGGAATCATACAGCGCGTTCCCTGGTGCGTCAAGGGGAACGTGTGCGGAGGCTCGATTCTGCGGCGAATTAGTGAGATGAGGGGCGGCTGGTGGATCCACGCACGATCAGCTGGCCCTGAATTAAGCTGGATCTTTCCGCCTTCTCCCCGCGGAGCAGTGCGAGCAGCAATTCCATTGATCGCCGGCCGAGTTCTTTCATGGGCTGATGAACGGTGGTGAGCGGCGGAGCGAGATACGAAGCGAAGAAGATGTCGTCGAACCCGGTGATTGAAAGATCGGCTGGAATGCGTAGGCCGGCGGCGGCAGCCTCTCGCATCACACCCAGCGCAGACATATCGTTGTAGCAGACAATCGCAGAGGGCGGCTGAGCGCTTGCGAATAAGGGCCGGACCGCAATTTCGGCGCCTTCCGATTTGCCATCGCCCCGGACGATTAAAGCCGGGTCCATGGTCAGCTTGGCTTCGTCAAAGGCCTGACTGAAGCCGGTAAAACGCTCGGCGTCCGATTCCAACCCGAAATTATCACCCAGGTAAGCGATGCGGCGGTGGCCCAGTTCGATCAGGTGCCGGGTGGCCTGGTAAGCTCCGTCGACATTATCAAAGCGAACGGAGTGCACGAACTGACCCGGATGTTGATTATTCAAGAGCACAATCGGAACGCCAAATTCCGATAGCAGAGGAGCAAAAAGAGAGCCAACGCGGGAAGAAGCGACCAATATGCCATCGACGCGTCGGCTTTGAAAGCCGCGCACTACCTCGAGTTCTCTGGTGGGATTGGCCTGCGAGTTCGCCAGGATGACAGTATAGCCGTGATCATTGGCCAGCTCTTCAATTCCCGCGACTACCTGCCCATTAAACGGGTCGGCGATCGATGTTACGACCACGCCGATGGTTTCTGTTTTGCTGGTGACAAGACTGCGCGCTACGGCGCTCGCACTATAACCTTCCTTTTGGGCGATCTGCCGGATGCGCTCGGCGGTTTCCGCGGGAATCAGCGGACTCTTACGAAGGGCGCGGGAAACGGTCGAGTGCGAAACGCCGGCAATCCGGGCGATGTCTTTGATCGAGACTGGCATTTCGTCCGCTTCTCCTATAGGAACATAGTCGAAGATGAAGACCGGCTTTCGTGTGCGACTCTGAAAATCTATGTCCCAGACGAGATTTCGAATTCTATACAGCGATATTGGCGGCGTTTTGGGAACAAACGGATGGGGCGAGGAGGCGAGAGAAAACATCTGCCGGCAATTCCAGTTGGACTCCGAGGAGATTGGCAGCCGACACCGGCTCATGTTCGATTCCTACGAACGAGGCTACTTGACCTTTGACGATTACCTACGACATGTTTTCTTCGGCTCGGACCGGGATTTCACGATCGAACAGCTGCGCGAGGCCGCCTACTCGCAATCCGTAGCCTGGCCCGAAAACATTGATTTTCTGAAGCGCGTGAAGGAGAAGAACAACTTGAAACTCGCCTTAATCAGCAATGAGGGCAGCGGCATCACCGAACACCGAGTCGGCAAGTTCAAGCTGCGCGAACTCGCGGATTTTATGGTGATCTCCCATTTTGTGCACATGCGAAAGCCGGATCCGGAGATTTGGCGGCTGGCATTGAATCTTGCTCAGGCGCAAGTTACGGAGTCCATATATATTGATGACCGTCCGATGTTCGCGAATATGGCAGGAGAATTGGGTTTTGCCGCGATCAGACACGTATCGCTAGAGCAGACAGCGGGGCAACTCAGGAGGCTGGGACTTCAAGTAATGCTTTAAGGGCTGACCTCATGCCAGCCCTTATCTAACTTTTTACTTTAACTGTTTATTGGCTTCGTCCCAATTCACGATGTTCCAGAAGGCAGCAATGTACTCCGGACGTCGATTCTGATACTTCAGATAGTAGGCGTGTTCCCAAACATCCAAACCCAGGATCGGCTTTTTGCCCTCGAATAAAGGGCTATCCTGGTTGGCAGTTGAGGTAATTTCGAACTTCCCGCTACCGTCCTTTACCAGCCAGGCCCAACCCGACCCGAAGCGGCTCGTGGCGGCTGCGTTGAACTTCTCTTTAAAGCTATCGAAGCTGCTAAAGTTACTGGTGATGACGCTCTCGATTTCACCTTTAGGGGCGCCCCCGCCATTCTTCGAGAGAAGAGGCCAGAAAAACGAGTGATTCGCGTGTCCGCCGCCGTTGTTTCGAACAGCAGTCTTGATGGACTCGGGAACGGCAGCCAGATTATTGGCTAGCAACTCTTCGATTTTCTTGTTCTGCAGGTCCGGCGCTTGCTCCAAGGCTTTGTTCAGGTTTGTGACGTAAGCGCCATGGTGTTTGTCGTGGTGGATCTGCATGGTGGCCTTATCAATGTGAGGTTCTAGTGCATCTTCGGGGTAGGGAAGCGGTGGTAACGTAAATGCCATTGTGTTCTCCAATTTACCTTGTAAGTTATTGTTTTGGTGGTACCTACGTTGGATGCGGCGACGGCAAAATGTGTCTCGCCTGACTTGCAGCGCCGGATGGCCCGAGTTCTTGAACACGGCTTCGGAATTCTTGCGCGAAGGGTGACGAAGGGCAGCTGCACCAGCACGGACATGAGATTCCCAGCAATGGGCAGTTTTGGTCTGGAAATAAAGCTGGAAACACTGAAAACCCACACGAAGCGTCTGGTTACAAAAATGCGTCGCAACAACCATGCGGTTTAAACAGGATTTCACCTTTGCGCTGCGGACTGCATGTCATAAACCTGCTTTCACTGTGGTTCTTTTAGCTGCTCTCACACTCGGGATTGGCCTTACAACGGCGATCTTCAGCGTGTTCTACACAGTACTCCTAAAGCCATTGCCCTTTAACAACCCGGCGCGCCTGGCGCTGGTGATGGAAAAGCTTCCGCAAATTCCGGTGCCGATCAATATGCCTCCGGCCGAAGCCCTCGAGCTGGCCACGAATCCTGCATTCAGTGAAACGGCGCTATTCATTTCGTCGACGCAGAACTTGCAGGGCGGCGATCATCCTGAACGGATCGACGTCTTACGGGCCTCGGCGAGCTTACTCCCGCTGCTGGGCATCGCACCGTTTCGCGGCCGCGCTTTCACCGAGCAGGAGGAGAACGCCGCGGCACATATTGCCCTGATTTCCGAGAGTTTGCAACGGCGCAGGTTCGGCGAGGAGGAAGCTCTTGGAAAGACAATCTTGCTCGATGGCATGCCTTACGAAATTGTCGGCATCTTGCCCGGCGATCTCACGTTCCCGATCCCCGGCATGTCGCAGAGTCCCGCCAATGCCGACGTCTGGACTCCTCTAAGCCTCACAGCCAGTGAGCGCTCACCTCAGAATTCCGATTACAGCTACTCATTAATTGCGCGTCTCCGACCGGGTTTCACACCAGCTCAGGCGCAGGCGGCGGGACGAAATGCAGTCGAGCAGATCCTGAAACAACTGCCTCCGGGACCGCACGGAAAAATCCAACTCGAAGCTGAGGTGTTGCCTCTCAAGGAGCAAGTTGTGGCCGGATCAAGACGGCTTCTCTGGCTCCTTTTGGCGACCGTAGCCGCGCTGCTCCTCATCTCCTGCATGAACGTTTCCAATATGCTTCTCAATCGGGCATTGACGCGGCGCCGCGAACTTGCTCTGCGAGTCTCTTTAGGAGCGGATTCAAAAGCAATCATCCTGCAACTGCTCAATGAAACACTCGTCCTCTTTCTCATTGGAGGCGCGTTGGGTGTCTTATGCGCTATATGGTCCGAACAAGCTCTCGTTCGCCTGCTTTCGCCAAATCTGCCGCGGCTCACAGATGCGCACATACATGGAACTGTGCTGGGCTTTGCCCTCGCTGTGTCATTGGTGACTGGTCTTGTCTTTGGACTGATACCAGCGATCGGCGCATTGCGAAGTGATCTCACGCACGGCCTAAGCGCCGCTTCACGCTCCTATAGCGCGGGCCGGGACATTGGGGCAACGCGTCGGGTTCTCGTCATTGGACAGATCTCTCTCGCTTTCGTACTGCTAACCTCAGCCGGTTTACTTCTCCGCAGCTTCTCGGCCGTGCTCGAGCAACAAGAATCCCTTCGCACGGATAGAGTTCTGTCGTTTGGAGTAGCACTGCCGGAAGAGCAGTATCCAACCGTTTCTGACGGACTCGCGTTCTATCGGGAACTCTCGCGCCGTTTCGGGATGCTTCCGGGTGTGCTGTCGATGGGCTTGGGAACAGATATTCCGCTAGAAAACAAATCGGGCCGCCTCATCTCTCCGGAGCACCCGACCGTCATAAACGGCAACCCGATTGTGTACAACACAGACGTCGAGGGCGATTACTTCCACACTCTCGGGCTGCGCACCATTGCAGGGCGACTGCTTTCGGCTCATGACAACCAGGATTCAGAGCGCGTCGCTGTTGTGAACCGGTCCTTCGGCAAGGCGTTCTGGTCAAGCAGCGACTTGTTGGGACGGCGGTTTAAATTCGGGCCGCAAAATGCGCCTGGGCCTTGGGTGCGCATCGTTGGCGTGATCGCGGATTCCGCCGCGCGAACACCTGATCAGCCATCCGAACCGCGCATTTACCTGCCTCTGGAGCAGGATCCTTATGTCGCCAGAGCGATGCGGGAGGCTTGGTTCGTGCTCCGAACCGAAGGCGACGCTCTAACACTCACGCATTCTGTGCAGAACGTTGTTCGTTCGCTCGATCCCGCAATGCCTTTGGTGAAGCCTCGTTCGATGGAGCAAGTAGTGGCGGGTGCGGTCGCGCCGCGCAGCGCGAATACCTGGCTCGTCACGGTGTTTTCGGTTGCCGCGTTGCTGCTGAGTTCGCTCGGCATTTACGGCGTCATTGCGCAATCGGTTGCGGAACGGACACGCGAAATCGGCACCCGGATGGCCCTCGGCGCTAACCGTGCTGACATATCGAGAATGGTGCTTTGGCAAGGAGGACGGCTCGTTCTGGCAGGATTTGCGGTCGGAATACCTGCATCGTTTGGCGCCTCTCAATTAATCCGAACGTTGCTTTACGGAGTATCGGCTGACGATTCAATCACACGCCTGATAATCATTGCGGTAATTACGAGTACCGTCATGGTTGCGCTTCTTCTTCCGTTATGGAGAGCTATCCATGTTGATCCACAGGCGGCTCTACGAGAGATCTGACAATGGGCGAGCAAAGAACGGTTCACGCCGGTTGTGATTGCACTTCAGAGAGACGGCGCTCGAGAAAACGTCTTTCGCTGTCGTTGGTAACCAGGGCGAGCGCCCGCTGGTAGCTCCTGGCGGAATCGGCTAGCGATCCGATGCGGCGCAGCAGGTCGGCGCGTACCGCGTGCAATAAATGATAGTTCTCCAGATCGCTGGTAGCGGCAGGTTCATCAATGATGGCGAGCGCGGGTTTAGGGCCTTCCACCATGGAAACGGCCACCGCGCGATTCAGCAACACGACTGGGGACGGCTGGAGGCTCTCGAGGAGCTCATAAAGGTTTACGATCTGCGGCCAATCGGTCTCTTCAGCGCTGGAGGCGCGGCAGTGCAAAGCGGCGATAGCGGCCTGCAAAGCGAAGGGCGAGGGGCCGCCGCGCAGAGCTTCTTCAACGAGCGGCAGGGCCTCCGCGATCTGCCGGTGATCCCAGCGGCTGCGGTCCTGGTTCTCGAGGATCACCAGGTCCCCGGCATCGTCGAGGCGGGCGTCGCGCCGGGCGTCCTGCAGCAACATCAAGGCGAGCAGGGCAGTTACCTCGGTGGGTGGCGCCGGGCCCAGCAACGACTTGACCAGACGGGCCAGCCGAATCGCCTCGCCACAAAGATCGGTCCGCACCAGGCCGCCCCGGGTGGCCGCATAACCTTCATTGAATACAAGATAAATGGCGGTCAATACGGCGTCGAGCCGCTCCGGCATATCTTTCGTCTGAGGCACGACATATGGAATACGCGCGTCGCGGATTTTGCGTTTGGCGCGCACCAGCCGTTGCGCCATGGTCGCCGTGGGAACGAGAAAGGCGCGCGCGATTTCTTCGGTCTGGAGCCCGCACAACGTGTGAAGCGTTAGCGCAATCTGGGCTTCCAAGGAGAGCGCCGGGTGGCAGCAGGTAAAAATGAGCCGCAGCCGGTCGTCCGGGATTTCGCTGTTATCGTAGTCTGGTTCTTCAAAGGCAGGAGGCAGTATGTCGGAGGCGTAGGATTCAAGTTTTTCCTCAAGCCGCTTCTGGCGCCGCATGCGATCGATGGCTTTGTGGCGAGCCGTTTGAATGATCCAGGCGCGCGGGAACTCGGGGACGCCGTCGGCCTCCCACTGACTGACCGCGGCGGCGAAGGCTTCCGCGGCCGACTCTTCCGCCAATTCGAAATCACCGAGCAGCCCGATGAGCGTGGCCACGATCCGTCCCCAATCGGCGCGATAGACTGCTTCAACGGCCGTGGTTGCGTTAGCAGACATATTTGATTGTAGAAATTCCGTAATCGGGTGTCGATCCGGACCGATGCGGTTCGATTTATCTAAGTGGAGCAGACCAATGAAATACATGTTGCTGATTTATATGGATGAGCTGATCTTGAGCGATGAGGAGCGGGAAAAATGCTACGGGGAATCGGCCGAGCTGGCGCATCGGTTGAAGGCAAAAGGGCAATATCTGGCCGCTTCACCGCTACAGCCAACCACGACGGCCACGAGCGTACGTGTACGTAATGGCCGGCCGCTGGTAACAGACGGACCGTTTGCGGAAAGCCGCGAACAGCTCGGCGGCTACTTCCTGGTGGAAGCGAACGATCTCGACGAAGCGATCGGTATTGCGGCGAGCATACCCGGAGCACAGGTGGGTACCGTCGAGATCCGCCCGGTGATTGAGGTCGGGGGCCTGCCGGAAGTTTGAATTGGCATCGCTGCAAATAAAAATCGATCGAGATATGTCGATCCGGCGCGCCGCCATTCGACGGAACTATAGATACGACACAACGGGGAAATGACGATGCAATTCCTGGTACTTTTGAAGGCGACCGAACAGTCCGAGGCAGGCATTCCTCCGGATCGGGAGCGCTTGGCGGAAATGGGGAAGTTCAATGACGAACTCGCGAAAGCCGGCATCTTGCTGGTAGCCGAGGGACTTCAACCAAGCTCCAAAGGAACGCGCATTCACTTATCCGGAGCCAAGCGCACCGTGACGGATGGGCCGTTTACAGAAACGAAGGAATTGATTGCCGGCTTCTGGATCTGGCAGGTGGATTCGAAGGAAGAGGCAATCGAATGGGTGAAGCGCTGCCCCAACCCGATGCGCGACGACTCCGAGATCGAAATTCGTCAGATCGGTTGTGTGACTCACGATAACTGCAAGGAGAAATGACAATGCGATTCATGGTGATAGTCAAGGCCACCAAAGACTCGGAGGCGGGAATTCCTCCGGATACGAAGCTGTGGGCGGACATGGGAAAGTTCAACGAAGAACTCGCGAAGGCTGGCGTCCTACTGGAAGCCGAGGGACTGCAACCCAGTTCCAAGGGGGCGCGCGTTCACTTTGCCGGAGATAAGCGCACGGTGACCGATGGGCCCTTTACGGAAACCAAGGAATTGATCGCCGGCTTCTGGATGTGGCAGGTGAAATCAAAAGAAGAGGCAATTGAATGGGTGAAGCGCTGCCCCAATCCGATGCCTGGTGATTCCGAGATCGAAATTCGCCAGGTCTACGAACCGGAGGATTTCGGTCCCGAGTTCACTCCCGAACTCCGGCAGCAAGAAGAGCGTTTGCGCGCCGAACTGCCGAAAGCCTCGAAACAATAAAAGGTTCCACAAGCAGACAATGATGCAACCGAATATGTGGACGATCAACTGTGGCGATACTTCCATGGGAAACGCAAAAGGAGTAAGTAGATGAGCGGAGTACGTGTTTTAGTAGGCACCCGCAAGGGCGCATTCGTGCTCACGGCGGACGGCAGCCGCGAGCGCTGGGACGTGAGCGGTCCGCACTTTGGCGGCTGGGAAATTTATCATGTGAAGGGTTCGCCAGTCAATCCTGACCGGCTTTACGCATCGCAATCGAGCGGCTGGTTCGGCCAGGTGATCCAACGCTCCAATGATGGCGGCCGGACTTGGGATCCAGTGGGAAACAAGTTCGGTTATGAGGGCGTTCCCGGCACTCACCAGTGGTACGACGGCACGCCCCACCCGTGGGAGTTCAAGCGCGTTTGGCATCTGGAACCATCGCTGACCGATGCGGAGACAGTCTACGCCGGCGTCGAAGATGCGGCGTTGTTCAGCTCGAACGATGGCGGCCAGAACTGGCGGGAAATGGCGGGACTCCGCGGCCATGGCTCGGGGGCGCACTGGCAGCCGGGGGCCGGCGGCATGTGTCTGCATACGATCGTGCTCGATCCGAAAGATCCCGAGCGCATGTTCATTGCGATCTCGGCGGCGGGTGCGTTTCGCAGCGATGACGCCGGCGAGACGTGGCGGCCGATTAATCGCGGACTGAAGTCTGGAATGATGCCTGATCCGGCTGCGGAAGTCGGTCACTGCGTTCACAGGATCGCTATGCACCGTTCGCGTCCGGATGTGCTCTTTATGCAGAAGCACTGGGACGTGATGCGCACCGATAACGCGGGAGAGTCTTGGGAAGAGGTGAGCGGGAATCTGCCGACGGATTTCGGCTTTGCCATCGACGTTCATTCGCATGAGCCGGATACCGTTTATGTGGTTCCGATCAAGAGCGATTCGGAGCATTATCCGCCGGAAGGAAAGCTGCGCGTATATCGCAGCCGCACCGGTGGTCATGAGTGGGAGCCGCTGACCAAGGGCCTCCCGCAAGGCGACTGCTATGTAAACGTGCTGCGCGACGCTATGGCGGTGGATTCACTCGACGCGTGCGGAGTGTATTTCGGAACCACAGGTGGGCAAGTCTACGCATCGAATGATGCGGGAGACAGCTGGGCTCCGATCGTGCGCGATCTGCCGGCGGTGCTCTCGGTCGAAGTGCAGACGCTGGCGTGATTCGTCGCATGATCAGGCGGATGATCAGATTAGAGTTGCCGGCGCACCTCCGGACGCTGGCCCAAGTGAATGCCGAGGTGACGCTCGAGGTGTGCGGTGTGGTAACGACGAACTCAGTTTTGGATGCTCTGGAGGAGCGTTATCCCACCTTAGGTGGGACGATCCGCGATTACCGGACTCGCCAGCGGCGGCCATTCGTTAGATTCTTCGCGTGCGGGCGGGATATTTCGCATGAGCCGGCGGATAGGCCGCTGCCCGATGAAGTAGCAGCGGGAACTGAGCCTCTGCTGGTAGTGGGGGCGATCGCCGGCGGTTAGCGAACGGCGCCAGGCTTGGCTCGTCACCGCAGCGCAGCTGTCCGAAGAAAGAGGCCTTCCCGCTAAGTCCCCGACGCTTTCTCTACGTGTGCCGCTGAGGAAATTATTCGCGAATCTTCCCGACTGATGGTAGGGCGCGAGCCTCTACTTTACACTCAAAAAATGACCAGCTCCCGCCGGGACTTTTTTCGGGCCGCCGCGGCTCTTGGCGCAACCGTGCCGTTACTGCAGTCGCAACCGGCCGCGCCGCACTTGCAGTTTCCCTCCGAACCTCGCGAGCGCCTGGCTGTAACCTCTTATCCGTTTCGAGGCTACATCGACAGTCCGACCAATCCCGCGCGCGACAAAAGCAAGCCGGGCATGGACCTGAAAGAGTTTCCGGTCATGGTGGCCAAGCGCTTCGGCGTGCACAACATAAATCCGCTGAGCAACCATCTTGGTTCGACGGATTCTGCCTACCTGGAGAGTTTTCGGAAAGCGGTTGCCGACGCGGGCTCCCATATGGTGGATTTCGGCCTCTCCGGGAAAAATTTCTCGAGCGCGGACAAATCCGTGCGCGACGACGCTGTTGCTTACGGAAAAAAATGGATCGACATCGCTGCGATCATCGGATCCCCCAGCGTGCGCCAGCATCTTGGCGGCCACGGCGGCGTCAATCCATCGATTGACAATGCAGCCGAGAGCCTGGGCCGTTTAGCAGAGTACGGAGCGACGAAAAACATCATCGTCAATCTGGAAAACGACAGTCCCGGCGCCGAGGATCCTTTCTTCATCGTGGCCGTGCTCGGCAAAGTCGATAACCCGTTCCTGCGAGGCCTGCCCGATTTCGGTAATTCGCTGCGCGGCCACGACGCGGCATATAACCACAAGGCAGTAGACGCCATGTTTAAGTACGCCTACAACATGAGTCATGTGAAAAATGTGCTCGCCACCAAAGACGGACATGAGTACCGCGTTGATGTACCGGGAATGTTTGCGGTCGCGCGCGCCAATCACTACCGCGGCTATTTTTCGATGGAATATGACACTGCGGCCGGCGAGCCCTTCCAGGGAACGGAAGAGCTCGTCCGGCTGAGTTTGAAGTTTATGGCCTGAACTATATGACTTAGAACAGCACCTTAAGCGACAGCTGAATCACCCGAGGAAAGTTCTGCTGATACAGATTTACCGTTCCAAACCCGGTGTACGTTCCGTTTGATTGTAACTTCGGCGGTCCGTCACCCGGGTTGGTGTCAGGCCCTGGAAACAGCACGGTGTTGGTCAAATTCAGCGCTTCGCCGCGGAACTGCAGCCGGTATTTCTCTGTGATCGCGAAGTCTTTATGCACCGCGAAATCCAGGTTCACGATGCTAGGATTGCGGACTGTCGAGATGCGATCGGGCAGATTCTTATTCCCGTACTGCGGAATACTCGAGTAACAGCCCAGCGGATTCCCGCTACTGTAGTCGTTGTACAAATAATTGTTCAACTTCGGGCCGCCATCGGGCGTGTAGCTGTGGTTGCAGTCGTAATAATAACCGGTATTCAAGCCAACTGGCGTACCGGTTTGTGCGGAGACAATCCAATTGGCGCTCCAGCCGCCAACGATAGCGTTTACCAGGCCATTCGCGTTGGACAGAAATTGTCGTCCCTTGCCGACCGGCAGTTGATATTCGCCGTTCACCGTCAAAACGTGGGTGCGATCCTGGCCGGCAATCTCGTACTTCAGACTCGCATCCTGATATGGCCAGCCGTTCTGATACCCGGTCGCACCCATGGTCTTTGAGTAGGTGTATGAGAGCTGGAAATCCAAGCCGGCGCTGAGCCGCTTGTTCAGCTTTACTTCCAAGCCGTTGTACGCTTGCCTGCCGAGCGGGTCATTGTATTGACCAATCAGACCGCAGTATTGAGAAAGCGGCAGCAGCAGGGTGACCCGCGAGATGGTCTGATTCGATCCGCAGGTCGAGCTCGCCGGAATTGCGGGAACGCCGTAATATGGATTCGGCACCTGCGCATTGAACAGGCTGGGGTTGGCTATCGCCTGGTTTTCCTGGTCGAGTGTGGCAGTTCCATTGTTCCAGACCATCACTCTGAGCCGGTCTGTATAGTTGCCGACATATCGTGCATCCAATACCATTTGCCCAGGCAGTTCACGCTGAAAGCCGAAGGAAAACTCCTGCGAGCGAGGAATGCGCCGGCCTGGAAAGTCGACCGATGTGCCGTTGCCGAGCGCCGTCAGCAGCCCGAGCGAATTACCCGGCGGCACTTGTGCGCCGGTCGGAAACGGATTGCCGCTCGCGAAATAATTCGTCGGCGTCACACCGCCGTTCGTGCTGTTAATGTAGGGACTCGAGATGCTGAAACCGTCGTCGCTCCCACCTTCCAGACCCACAGCATAGAAGATTCCATAACCGCCTCGGATCACTGTCTTCGGGCTGAGGGCATAGGCGAAGCCGAGGCGCGGCTCGATGTTGGTCCAGTCAGTGTTGTAAGCGTCTTTTTGATTGCCGTTCACGCCAGGGAACGTCAATCCGCCGTAGACGGTCTGCAGTGATGCAGGATTGATGCCGGCCGCGGATAAGGCCGGGCCGTCTTTGACCAGGTTCGCTTGGTAAGTGGGATCGTTTGTAATTGGGTTGACGCAGGTAAAGCAGAGGCCGCGATTCAGGCGGTTGTACCTCTCTCGCAGTCCAGCCTGCAAGTCGTAGCGCAGACCGATGTTGAGAGTGAGGTGCTTTGTTACCTTCCAGTCGTCTTGTATATAAAGCGCCCAGAAGGGGAACCCTTGAGCAGTCGTCGTGTTGTAGTCGACATTGCCTTCGTAGGGATCGCCCAGCAGCATATCCCCCACAATAAAGCCGTCGTTGACGCCTGGAAGCGTGTTTCGCTGGAACGGATTATATTGCGTGTTCCGGCTATCGAAATGAAAGACGCCATTCGGGCTGCCTACGGAATTTGGATTGCCATATTGAAATTCGGCCACCTCGCCTCCGAAATGGAGCGTGTGCTTATTGAGCGTCTTAGTCCAGTCGTTATCGAATGTAGTGGTAGTGAAGACGTCGGTGCCTGTGCTATTGCCCACCACCTGTGGATAGAACGCGCCCGTTTGGTTGTTGAATATGGGAAGAAGATCGAGGGTCGTGGTCGGGATCTTAGGCATGTTCAGACCGATCGATTCGGGAGTCACTTTCGAAGACAAATCGCCATTCGGCGCGATTTGTATGTACCTGGAAAACGACAATTTAAAATCGGCCAGCAAGGTTGGCGAGAAAATATGCGTCGCATCTTGGGTAGCGACCAGCGACTGCCGCATCTGGTTGATGTTTCCATTTTCGGCGGGTGAAGGGAAACCGCTGGAATTGCGGAACTCGGTGCCATGCTGGAAGGCAAACATGCTATACAAACGCGTCCTGTCACTCGTGTCGTAATCGACGCGAGCCATAGGCTGCCAGTAACGATACTTGTCCGGCACATTCGCCGTGAAATTATTCTGCAAGCCGCCGCTGCCGGTATTGGGCAGTGGGTAGAGATTCGTTACAGCCGCTCCAATCGGGTTGATTCGGTTCGCCGGAATTGTGTCATTCGGAAAAGGTGTCCGCGAATATTTGTTGCCTGGACAATTCCCAATCACGCCGCCCGGTGAATTGCAGACCGTCGTTGTCGGATCGAAAACTGTGTAACCGGACTGCGTGAAATTTACTCCACCGCCGTTCGGCCGCAAGTACGCCGGAGGAACGCTGGTTACCGTTGTGAACGGGATATTCTCGATATACCCCTCAAAGCTCCCGAAGAAGAAGATTTTGTCCTTCTTGACCGGGCCGCCAAAAGTGCCGCCGAACTGATTCTGATGAAGATTCTGGCGCGGGATGCCGTTCAGGTTGTTTTCGAAATTGTTGGCGTTCAGAAATCCGTTTTCCAGGTATTCATAAAGATCGCCATGATACCCGTTGGTGCCGGACTTGCTAACCATGTTTACCGTACCGCCGCCCGTTCGCCCGTAGCGCGCATCATAAGTCGTCGTCATAACGTTCACTTCCTGCAGCGCATCGATGTTTGGAGCCATCTCCCACGTTCCCTGCGATCCATGGGCCTGCATCGTAACGTTCGTGCCGTCTAAAGTGAATTGCTGGTAACCTTGCACGCCGCCGCCGAGCGTGTAGTTATTTGAGACGTCCCAGGCGCGCGTTCCCGAGTAGCCTTGCGCACCGAACTGCGTCTGCAGAAACTGCGAACCAGGCGTGGTCCCGATTAGCGTATAGACCTGCCGCCCGTTAAGCGGCAAGTTTGCCAGCTGCTGCTCCGTCAAAACCGTTCCACCTGAACCATTCGCCGTTTCGATCAGCGGCGGCGCTCCGGTCACTTCGATTTTTTGCGTTGCGGTGCCAAGCTGCAAAGCGATGTTCAGCCCCACCGATTGGCCGCCCTGCACCAACACCTTCTGCTGTACCTGGGTTTTGAAACCAGGCGCGTTAACCGTGACGGTGTATGTACCCGGTAGCACGTACGGAATGAAGTAGATGCCTTTATCTGTGGTGGTCGTCGGATAAGCCTGTTGAGTCGCGTCGTTGACGGCCTGCACCTGCGCTTTTGCGATTAAAGCGCCGGATGGATCTGTTACCTGGCCGGTAATCGTTCCGCGGAACTCCTGGGCGGAGATTGCCGAGACGGCTAAAAGCGCGAGACAAGGCGCAATAAACGCACGAAATCGTACAGTATTCCAAAGTGACATGACTAGGTCCCCTCACAGGTCGGCCAAGAGCCGACCCAATTTTCCTGAAAAAGCGTTAATCGCACTTTAGTGCCTAAAAGGGGGTTAGAGAAGGTGAATTCACGGTGAAATCTTCGTGGGTAAGCAGCTTAGACAGGTGATTTTCACGGTAAATCTGCGTTGCAGTCGGAGAAAGTTATCGAAATAGAGGCAAAACTACAGGAAAAGAATTACGAGTGCTGGCGAATGCGGCGGCAATGCGAGCGGTGATCGCCGCATTTCTTAAAGGCTCGATCTAGATTGGATTTGCGCTAGTAGTGTCGCAGCGCAGTCGTGGGATCGACCGAAGCCGCGCGCCGCGCTGGAATCAGCATGGCCGCCACGGCTACCAGGATGACAACCACGAGGACGACGGTATAGGTACGCGGATCGTGCAGAGTCACACCGTATAAGAACGATTGCAGGTAGCGCGAGAGAAACCAAAAGCCGGCGAAGCCCGCGAGAACGCCTGCAGCTACCAGCGCCGCTCCTTCCGAGAGCACCATCAGCAGCACACGCAGGGGTTCGGCGCCGAGCGCGAGACGTATGCCGATCTCCTGGGTGCGCTGGGTCACCGCGAAAG
>DATAYL010000410.1:0-6947 GCA_036272575.1 Bryobacteraceae bacterium
GTACGAGCAGAACTGGAAGGCTTCATCTCGCAAGACACAGATTGACAACATCGAGCGCTACTGCGTCACGTTGCTCAAAGATGTGCCTCTTGCCCAGATCGATCGTTTCCAACTGCAAAGGATCGCGAACGGATTGGCTCAGAAGTACTCGAGTAGTGTAGTGGCGAAATTCGTCACCTGGAGCCGGGCGATCCTGGAGGAGGCTGTCGATCAAGACTTTCTATCCAAGAATCCGGCGCGCAAACTTTCGATTCCTGAGACCAGAGCTGAGAACAAGCGTTTCCTCAAGATCGATGAAATCCCGCAAGTCTTGCGACGGTTGCCGTTTCGGGAGGAACTAATCCTTCGCATCACATTGGTGCTGGGCCTGAGGCCCGGAGAGCTGTTCGCGTTGCGTTGGAACGACATCGAAGGATACTCACTTCGTTTAGACGAGGCAACTGTGGATGGCAAGGTCTACCCAAAGCTAAAAACGAAGCAGTCGCGAGGATATGTCGTGTTGCCTGCGTCTTTGCGTGCTTCGCTCGCCGAGTGGAAGTCGATGCAGAAGTCTGCATCAGGGGACGAGTTCATCTTTCCAAACTGCCGAGGCGGAGTTCATCGAGTCGACAACTACCGCGCAGACGTTCTCCGACCGGCACTGAACAAGATTGCTGAGGAAACCGGCATCGGGGGTATCGACTTCCGCGCTTGTCGGCGAACCTGCGCGACTCACTTGAGCCAATACGGCGGCGTCAAGGAAGTTCAGGCTCATTTGCGCCACTCACGCGCAACGACAACGCTCGAGGTTTACATCCAGGAGATCCCAGAGGCTGTACGTCAGGCGGTCGAGGACCTGGACGCCGCACTCACCGTCTCAGACGAGGGCGACGACGATGATCGAAATTCTTGATTTTTGCCCAGAATTTGCACACAGTAGAGGAAAGCTCACCAATGACAACTACTCTTAAACTAAACTGGGCCAGCGACTTAAATGGTGGGCGGTCACAGGATCGAACTGTGGACCTCCTGCTTGTAAGGCAGGCGCTCTAACCGGCTGAGCTAACCGCCCGTCATCCGGACTCCTTGATTCTACTATGTATACGAGATTTGCCAGCAGTCGCCGCCCTGATTTCGGGCGTGACCGTAACGAAACCGTAGCAGAATCAGTGCTGACAGGTAGGGCCGTAACAGAGCGCTTACAACCGCCCACCGCTAACCACGGCACGCATTCTGAGGTCGAGCGCTCTGGAATCCGCAAACCGGTCGCACAGGCAAACGATCAGCACGTCCCGTGATTTTGAATCGGCCTTTCCTCGCATATGAGCGGTTGGCGTCAAAACATATCATGTCGCGACGGAGCTAGTGACGGGGCGGTGGGACAGGACTTTGGGTTGAAGGCCCACTTTTGCCAGGATGATGTAGACGATAAAGCCGACGATGAAGCTGAAGACGGCGGCTGGCTGGAGATAGGGTTTTGTCTCTTCGGGCAGAGGGAGGAAGGGCAGAACACCTATGAGGAAACCGCTGGCCCAGGCTCCGTAGCCCGCGAAGTTAATGCCTTCGCGCGGACCCGCCCATTTTCTTCCTGAAAGTACGTAATCGGCGACCATCGCTCCGCAGATGGGGCCAAAGGAAGCGCCGATTATGGTGAACAGGTTAACCAGATTAGCCGCAATTCCCGTGATGGCCAGTAGAGCCGCGATGGCTGCTCCTACCATGGTGGAAGTGAAGCGTGAGACGCCCGTGATCATAGTGGCTAGGCTGTTGCCCGCGATGAACGAAGAGAAGCACATCGGAGCGATCGAGGCGACCGCGAATAGAAGGAAGGCGCCGCCGGCGAACTTTCCTGTTTGGGCGATAGCGGAATCGAAACGAAAATCCTGAACACCGAACAGACCGTGTGCGCCGGCTGTAGAGAGCAGCGGGAGACCACCTGCAACCAATACGGCCAGTACGATACCGATAAGACCGCCCCATCGGACGTCTGCCTCGTTGCGGCTGTTCATTCCGAAGTCAACGCCGGCCGCCCCTGCCGTAGCAAAGAAACCTACGACGATTTGCACGAGCATAGTGAAACCAAAATATGGTTGCGAATGAGGCGGAGTGTAGTGACCTATACCGCCGGCGTTTCTCACAAAGACCACGAGGATCATTATCAGAGGGACGATATTAAGGTAGAGAGCGAAGCGACCTACATACTCGATGCCTTTTGCACCGATGAATCCAAGGCCCAACGCCCAGATCGTTGCGATGATGGCAAATGGGACAGACCCAGGCGCAACTTTAGATCCGAAGGCTTTAAAGACAAACGATGTTGCAACAAATGTATTAACGGACATCCAGCCGACCTGTAGGAGTCCCATCAAAATGCCAGGCATGATGTAACCGCCTTCTGTGCCGAATGTAGAGCTACCCACAACGTAAAGCGGATAGCCGGTGCGCATTCCAAGGAGCGCGGGGATGTAATAGAAGAGTGCGTAACTGATGAGACCAGCTGTTACGAGAGCCGCGAGACAAATGCCGATGCCGGCCCGGTCGAGAGTGGACGCCGAGATTTCGCGGTAGAAGACAATCCACAGAAAGACACCCGCATAGGTAGGGGCTGTATTTTTATACCAAGGCGCTCGATTCGAAGCGGGATTCGGCACAGCTTTTGATATGTAATTAGGCAACATAGAGTTTTGGTCAAGAAAATTCTTATCGGTTCTAAAGCTCTGCTTCCCTTTGGCTGCTCAAGTAAACGGGTTTGTAGTTCAGGGCTCCCTTTGCGACAGAACTGATATCAAGAACGAAGGGAGCCGTACGAGGGGCGGATTGCCAGGCGTGGACAGGGTTGCGCAATATGTCTCTTCCTCGCATGCTTTGCGAGAAGGCACCCGATAAACACCACAGTTCAATATGTGTTCCCGTTGCAGGGGAAAAGGTATTTACCGGATGCCTACCATGGCGCGTCAATTCAGACTGACAACGCGATGGCATCCCAGACGCCAGACGCGATTTATCTTATCCGACTGACAACAGCGCTGATTTGCGGCGACGAAGTACTGCAACTGCACCCGCAACGGCAACACCCAATAGAGACAGAGTGCCGGGCTCTGGCGTCGTCGTGATAGCGGCAGTGGCGTTGTTAGGCGCGAAGTCCGAGACATTGGTATTCGTTGGGATATCAGGCGTCGTCTCCGGCCAGAAGCTCACTCGGTAATTGTTCGGACTGAATCCTTCAGACGGCAAATCGCTGAGCGGCACTACACCGTTAATTGTCGAGCCGGAAAACGATACTGTATTGACGTTCGTCGCGGTTTTTGCAATCAGGTCGTTCGTTACACTTTGTCCGAATGGCCTGAGTACGAAGTTGGCATCGAAAAGCACGTTTGGTTCGTTGATGTTGGCGAATAACGGCATGCCTTTCCCCCGGTTCAAACCAAAGACGTACTGGGCTCCAGGAGTCTGGCCGATCGGGCCGCTTAACGTAGCAGTGAAATCCAAGCTAGACCCGTTGAGAGTGACATTTGCACTCAGCGCGTCGAGGTCGCTATTATGAGGGCCATCAAAAGTCGGCACGAAGTCGTTTGAAGGATCGGTTACTGCTGCAGCAGAGCCAGGCAGAGCACCGACAAGCGTCAGACAGAGAGCAGCCCAAAGGGAAACCCCAAGCTTTGCCCTATTACTGTGTAATCTCAAAACACTCTCCAATTATTAGTCGATTTAGGCCAGGGTAGGATGTTCAAAGGTGAATTGCGCCACCCTCGCCTATACGCCTAGACACAATGAACATCAAAATATTCCCCACTTGCTTTACGAAATTCATTCGCGACTAACACATTCAATTGTTTGAACGACCTTTCGCAAAAGCGCTTCTGGCTCGTCCGCTCTTTTCGACGCCCGATGAGGGGACGTGAAAGGCGGCGCACGGCGGAAGTGATCCCAGCCGGTGTATTGAACGTCCACGGGAAACGGCAGTGAAGCGCTCGTGGGAATAAGAGTGAATGTTGAGGGTCTCTTCTAGAAAGCGCATGTTAGATCCAATTGGAAGCAGTAGTGACTCCTCTACCCGGAGACCAGACGCCGACGAGAACAGAAGGTCGGCGCATTCAGATTGTCAGATTCAATTTGAGAAGTCGTCGGCAAAAACAGCCGCTCAAGGCGCCGGAACCGCTCCCTGGTACAGGGAGTTGAGCCGATATCAATGGCTGGTGCTCGTTATCGCCTCGCTCGGCTGGATGTTCGACACGATGGACCAACAGCTGTTCAACTTGGCGCGTCGGCCCGCCATCGTCGATTTGATGAAGGTGCTTCCAAGTGATCCTGCAGGCGCGGCCCGAATCGCGGAATATTCCGGTTACGCCACCATGATTTTTATGTTTGGCTGGGCGTCTGGAGGCGTCTTCTTTGGCATCCTTGGTGACCGCATCGGGCGCGCCAAAACAATGGTCTTCACTATTCTCTTGTATGCGGCGTTTACTGGCTTGAGCGTTTTTTCCACCAGCGTATGGGATTTCTCGTTCTATCGTTTCCTGACTGGTCTCGGAGTCGGAGGGCAGTTTTCTGTTGGTGTCACGCTCGTTGCCGAGACGCTTTCCGATCGCGCACGTCCTTACGCACTCGGTTGGCTACAGGTCCTCTCGACAGTTGGAAATATGCTCGCCGGTCTCGTCGGCATTGTGCTCGGCCAGCTGGAGGGTGCCACTTCGGGCGGGTGGCGGATCATGTTTGCCGTAGGCGCTCTACCCGCCTTCCTCTGCATTCCCATCTTCAAGAAGTTGAAAGAGCCGGAGGCTTGGCGTCGTGCAAAAACGGAAAACAGCGGCCGTCTTGGAAGCATGAAAGACTTGTTTGCCGAACCTCGCTGGCGCAGGAATGCAATCGTCGGCATGCTGCTCACCTTTGCGGGCGTCGTCGGGCTCTGGGGCATTGGCTTTTTCAGCTTCGATCTATTGCGTTCTGTTCTCGACAAAACGTCGATGAGCGCAGGGCAAAAGACGCTCTGGACAGGCATCACGTCCGTCTTACAGAATGCGGGCGCGTTCTTTGGCGTTTATGCCTTCACGCACCTCACGGCCGTTGCCGGACGTAAATTCGCCTTCGCCATTTCGTTTGTCGTCGCGATGTCCGCAACAGCTTTCACCTTCTGGAACCTCAGGGTATTCACCGACATTTTCTGGATGATCCCATTGATGGGCTTCTCTCAACTGGCGCTGTTTGGCGGCTACGCAATTTATCTTCCCGAGCTCTTCCCGACCCGCCTTCGCAGTACGGGTACATCATTCTGCTACAACATGGGCCGCTTCGTGGCTGCACTTGGTCCGGCCGCTCTCGGCTTGCTCACCAGCCGGACCTTCGCCGGCAGGCCGGAGCCGATGCGTTACGCCGGTGTCACGATGTCTCTAATTTTTCTTATCGGGCTCGCTACTCTGCCATTTGCTCCGGAAACGAAAGGCAAGCCGCTGCCCGAATGAGAACGGTATTCGTACGTTACCGATCGAAGCCGATCGCCATCTTGATATCAAACTAGATTGAGCACTGCTTGCAAGCGCGAGTCCAAACGAAAACGAAAGCGCCACCTCTGCCATGAGACCTCGCGATTCGTACTTTTATGGTCAGGACCGAGGGGCGCAGTCTCGAAAAGCTGAGTTGACTCCTGACGGTGACCCTCATCACCTTCCTCGAAATCAATAGCGCGCTCTGCTGTTTGGGAAGCGCTCTGCAACGGAATACCTCAAGTCTTTCAACTTGCTACATCAAAGAAACGTATCCAACCAAAATGCGACAGCCCTAAAAAGCACCGCCCCGGCATTTTGAAGTCGGACCATTGTTCAAGCCGAAGCGGAAGCGAACGCGATTTTCGAGGCTGGTCTCGAATCGTTCTATCGGTCCGATGCCGGAAGACAAGCGCCTCGACTACCTCGATCAGCGCCTTCTCCTGATGCGGGCTGCGGGTGGAGCATCCGGCGCCCGCAAGGTTCGGGTCTGAAAGAAACAAGAACGCTTGATCAAGGTGCCTCCATCATTTAGTTTAGGGACCCTTCGGTCACAGCCTCAAACAGAGGTATCGCAAAAGAGGAGAAGAACTATATGGCCGCTGGCCCCGTTTCACCTACCAATTCGGAGGCCCTAGCCATGATTTCTCCTGCTGATCCGGTTCCACGCTTCTATGACGCGCTGGGGCGTGGCGATGTGCCTGGAGGTCAGGATCTTCTGAGAGAGGATCCGCGCCAGCAACAGCAACGCCGAAAAGAGAAGCTCGAAGTGCTTTAGATGCATCAACTAAGGAATGGCCAAACGGCGGGAAGGAAATGTACTAATGTCCGGTCCGGCCCGCATCGAAGAAGCCTCCCAAGCTTCCGGCGAGGTCACAAATCTGCTCCTCGATTGGCGCAATGGGAACCAATCGGCTCTGGACCGCTTAACTCCGATCATCTACGAAGACTTGCTTCGGCTCGCGCGAGCGCGCCTCAAAAGCGAGCCTCGCGAGTGCACGCTCCAACCGACCGCGCTGGTGCACGAATCCTATCTGCGGCTTGCGGATCAGACCAGACTTGACATCGAGAACCGCGCCCACTTTTACTCTATCGCGGCGAATGTCATGCGGCGCGTGTTGATCGACTACGCGAGGAAGCGCAACGCGCAGAAACGAAGCGCTGGCCTACGGATTACCTTAAAAACGGGCATAGATTTTGCTGAAGCGCCAGCGCCGGACTCGATCTTGCTCGATCATGCGCTGCGAAAACTCACAGCCCTCGATGAACGAAAAGGCCAGGCGATTACGCTGAAGTTCTTTGGGGGGATGACCACGGAGGAAATCGCCACGGTTCTGGGAATTTCCGTCGCAACCGTGGGCCGTGAGCTCCGTTTTGGTCAAGCCTGGCTACGAAGAGAGCTGTCGCACGCCTCTGTATGAATTCGGGTGCCGAGATTGATCGCTGGAAGCTCATAGAAGATATTTTTTGTGCGGCTATCGAACTGCC
>DATAYL010000411.1:0-3287 GCA_036272575.1 Bryobacteraceae bacterium
CAGTCCAGGGGTTAAATGCGGCGAGATACTTATTGCGCGAATTTTTGCGGTGAATAGGTATGCTGTCGCCGCATTTGGTCGCGGAAAAGCCGGCAGGACGGACCGCGGGACAAGCCGACATGCCTGCCGCGGATGCGGGCGACATTTTGTTCAAAACTCTCCTCATTGGCCTGTATAATCCGCCTGCCTCAGCAAACGCACATTTTCTCTCCGCCTGCCGGGCGTTGCAAATTCGCTTCGTGAGGCCCAGGAGATCAACCCCATGAAAATTCCCTTGAGGGTACGCCTGTACCTGTTCGCTGCGATTGCTATCCCCGCATTCGCTATGCCGTGTGTCGCACAGAACAACATCCGCACCATCCTGTTCGTCAAAGTGAAGATGGGGCAGGAGGATAACTGGAAATCTGCTGTCAAAGACTACGTCGCGCTGGACAAGAAATGTGGATCCAAACAAGGTGTCACGGTGTGGGATTCGCAAACCGGCCCGCCGCAACACGCCATCGTCCGGTACTCCTCGAAATGGAAGGAGATGGGCGATGAGGATCCAGCCCTGAAGGATTCGGAAGGGGAAAGAGCGCGAATCATTGCACGCCTCGACACCGTTACCGAGAGCCTTGAATACTGGGTCGATGAGATGCAGCCCGACATGATGGTCCGATCCAGTGACATCCCTGCGATGATCCGCACCAGCCGCACGCGCGTGATCGCGGGAAAGATGGACGACGTCAAGGCCCTGTTCCGCGATCAGGTGTTTCCGGCGGTCAAGAAGTCCGGCGCCTCGGATTTCGGGGTCGCTGTGGCGCGTTTCGGCACGCCTGCCAACGAGATTCATACCTACGTGGGTATGAAAGGCTGGGCTGATCTGGACGGAACCATCGGCGCTGAGAAGGGCATGACCGCCGATGAGTACAAAGCCTTTCGGGCGAAACTGCTGCCGCTAACCGAGAGCACTGAATGGAGCATCTGGAAGTTCGAACCGGAACTCAGCTATTTGCCCGAATCTAAGTAGCGACGAAAAGAGGACGCCCCAGCCGTTAGGTTCAAATGCGGCGACATCCATGATAGGTACAGGTCAAGGGGAAACGGAGATTCCCCTTGACCTGGCGGAAGGGGTTCTCCCGGCGTAAGGCGATTAAGAGTTCCGAACTGTCCTCGATCGCTTGGCGCGACCAACGCGTTAGCAGCGTGGCCAGACATCCATTTGCGGGAACAGCGCCTGGCAGGCGTCGTCCACGAAGATTGAGTTAGAGTTGACCGGCCGACCTTGAAACAGCTTAAAGGGTGTATTGAGAGCTCATGCCCCCGTGCACAGTCACCGCAAGTGTAAGGACCGGCCGGTGAATCGCTAACAGTTCGGATCTGCAAGATGGGCGCCGCTAAGCGGCTGGCACTAAACCCGCTGCTTTTCTTCTTTTTCTCTTCACTGGCTCTGCCAGTGTTGGTGGAGTCACTGACTGGAAGGGCTTGCCGCTCTTGTCTACCGCTAGTAGGTAAGCGACGAGTTTGCGAGCTACTTGTAAGGTGGCACGATTGGCATGCCCACGCTCCAACTGCTGCGCATGCAGTGCCGCCAGTTGCGGATTCCATTGTGGCGCCAGTTTGGCGGCTTCGATGAGTACTGTTTGCAGCCACGCATTGCGTTGTTTTGAAATTGGGCCGCGCTGTTGTTTGCCGGCGGAGGATCGGAACGCTGTGGTTAACCCACAGTAACTGACTGCATCTGCAATCGAGTGGAAGCGCTGTGGATCGGCCACCTCCAATGCCCAGGTCAGAGCTGTGATCGAGCCAACGCCGCGTATGCTCTGCAGGCGCTCGACGCGCTGCTGCAAGGCGGGTTCGGCAAGCAGCCTCTTCACCAGTTGTTTCTGCGCGGACTCGAACATCTCCTTCGAGCTCCGACTCATGCGCAGCAGTTCTTTGACTGATTCTGGCACTTCCTGCAAGCTCTCCAGCAGTGTTGTGAAGTACTTCTTCCCGTGCAGCTTCTTTTTGTTGAAGGCCATTCCGCTCTCCATCAACAGTCCGGCCATCTTGTTTTGCATGCGCACTGACTGTTGTACGACCAGGCTGCGATAGCGTAAGAGACGTCTCAGATCGCGCATCTCTGGCGATAACACATAGCAAGTCGGCAACAGCTCGCAACGAAGCAGATCGGCGATGGTGCGTGCATCGATCGCATCGCTCTTCTTTTTGCCAGCGGTAATGGCCTTCATCTTGGCCGGATGGCCCATCACCAGTTGCTCGGCGTATGGCTTGAGCGTGTCGTAAATCCAGGCACTGAATAGTGTAGCTTCCATGGCGCCACGCCAGGGTAATTGTCGGCCTTCCGCCCAACGTCGAAGAGCCGCTCGCGAAGCCTCCAACCGGCCTTGCTCCACAACTTCCCCGGCTGCAGTCTTCACGCAATAGCTGATAGTTTTCTTGTGTACGTCCAATCCGATATAGTGGATAACATTCATGGGGTTCTCCTGACTGAGATTTCTGAGCCAGCTGCTCCAAACAGCCGGTCTCAGCATCGTAATCTCGGGGAGAACCCTTCTTCATAGGGCTACACAACCCTCTCTCGGTACCTATACATTCAAACAGCTTACCTATTGCAGCAATTTCCCCACTGGAAGCTGTCCTTGTGCTGCTTTAAGCGAACACCATGGCGATTGCCTGGCGAAGCGCCGCTTGGTCGGATGCTTGGAGCGTCCCCAACGATCTGAGAATGAGATTTTGTTCCAGTGTAGCGAAAACCGGCTTGATAACCGAAGGCTTCAGAAGGTTGGCCGCTTGCCACTGACCAATGAGAACCTGTCCCCAGCTGAAGGGCGAACGAATTTGGCTGGTGATCGCCATGATGACTACATCCGGCCTGGAATCGTTATATGTCTGGCTGCTTACGACGACTGCGGGACGCTGCTTCAAAGCTGTCTGATTTGTAAACGGGAATCGGACGAGAATCAAATCCCCGAACTCATAAGGCATCGTAAACGTCGTCTTCCGTGCTATTCCAGATGGCCTCGAATACAGGAGCACTCACGGCGGTGACGGCGCCGGTCAACTCCCGCTCCCGGCCCCGGAGCACTAGAAATTCGACAAAGTCTTCCACTTCATTGATTTGCTCGGCACTGAGTGCCTGGATCTTCTCGCTCAGAGTGTTGACTTTCGAGTTCATATCGGACTCCATAACCAATCTTTTGAATTTTACAGCATTCGAGGAACTCGGACCGATATCCGGGGATATACGGCGACGGGGATATACGGCGACGCGGCGACATCCATGATAGGTACAGGTCAAGGGG
>DATAYL010000412.1:0-5202 GCA_036272575.1 Bryobacteraceae bacterium
AGAGTTGCCAAAGATCTCAGGGGAAAAAAATGGGGAGATGTAAGGGCCAAATGTGTAGTGGCTGTTCTGAAACGCAGCCCAGGTGGAATACACCAGAAATGCGCTGAAACCCAGGAAAACCGCCGCCGGGGAGAGCCACCAGGAATCGGGGCGCGCAGTTTGGCCGAACCGGCCGTTTTTCCATACCACATCGGGAGTTGACACGGTCCCTCCACGGCGGAGGTTCGGGAAGCCGGCCTTCCGCCGTCGGGATGGCATTCTATAGCAAGACCTCGGCTGCTAGCTATCGACGATGCGCGTTGAATTAAGCGGTGCTAACGCAAGACCTCATTTGTCAGTTTTGGGACATTGAATGGGATGCCAGATCTGGCACTATTCTCTTTTAAGGGCTTGCGGCTTCAACTGCGGCTTTCGTAAGGCCACAGCGGAGCGCAAAAAGCACGTCGGAGGGGCCACTAAGAATGCGGTGACATCGTGATGGCATCCGCAATTGGTCGTCCCAGGCATAGGGCCAAAAGCTCTATCGAGAGTTCGAATCCTCTCTGCGCTACGTCGCCTATATCCTTTATAATCTTCCATTTATACGTCCACAATAGCCCGCATTGGGCCGGAAAACCGCGACTTTTAGAGCAATCAGAGAATCACCGTCGCTACGCCCATCCCGCCTTTCGCTCCTGGATTCTCTGAATGCAACAGAGGCAGTTCCTTTTCTGTGAGGATCTGGACCGCACGTTCGATGTCTCGTTTGGTTGGAGAAGTGAAGCTACAAACCCAATGGCCCCCACACGGATGTAGGGTTTGAAATCCGCTCGGACTGCTGGATGGCGGTTCTGCCGGCCTCAAGAGGACAGTTCGAAAATGCCCAACATAAGGGGTTCGCTAACACAGGCGACACTATTTCTTATACGCATTTAGTCTCTCGAGGACACCCTTGAGTGCATCGAGCTTTATCCCAGCTTCGCCAAGCTTGCCTTCTGCGGTCAGACGCTGGTAGTCAGCAAAATCTCTGCCGGCTTCCGAGATCAGGGCGTTGATATCCGACGAAGATTGGAGCTTCCGCTGGGACGCAGTCGCAGCCTGCGGCGCTTCTGTGCCATTGAGCGAAGAAACTTCTTCCCCGAAGAGGGAAGACAGCGCTGCCTGAAATGTTGTGCCGTAGGCGAGCTTGTCTTGCAGAGCAAGCACGACAATGCGCAGCTCCGGCATGGGGCTCTGCTGAGCCTGAAGGTAAATCGGCTCCGCATACAACAGCGCGCGACCAGACGGTATGACCAGCAGGCTCCCGCGAAGCACGTGCGAGCCTTGTTGATTCCACAACGTCAACTGTCCTGAGAGCTGCGCGTTCTGATCGATGCGAGCCTCAATCTGTTGCGGGCCGTCAATCAGTCTCGTCTTCGGGAATTCGTAAACCACCGCTGTGCCGTAATTTGTGCCGTCGCTTCGACCAGCGATCCAACCAATCAGATTGTTGCGGTTGGCAGGCGTGAAAGGGAGGATCTCCACAAACTCTTCGCCTGCGCCTCCTGGCAATTTCATAAGGACGAAGTTCGGCTGCATCATCTGAACCAGTTGCTGGCCATTGCTATCCGTCCCGGTCTCCGTGGCCACTGTCCACAGATCCTCCCGATTGAAGAAGACGGCCGGATTCGTCATGTGATAGAGGCCATAGACCTCGGACTGCAATTTGAACAAGTCCTCGGGATAGCGGACGTGCTTGCGCAAGTCCGCCGGCATCGTAGCAGCATCCTTGAAGAGACTCGGGAAGATGCGGCGATACGCAATAACGATCGGGTCTTGGGGGTCAAAGACGTAGAGCGTTGTGGCACCACTGTAAGCATCCACAACCACCTTGACACTATTCCGCATGTAGTTGATCGAGCTATCGTTAAGACTGTAGTGGGTCGAATACGGATAGCTGTCCGAGATGGTGAACGCATCCATCACCCAGGAGAGCCGGCCATCGTCCCCCACCACCAGATAGGGATCCTGATCGAAGGTAAGGAACGGTGCTACTGTCGCTACACGTTCGCGTATATTGCGCCGCATCAGCAGCCGGCTCTGTGAGTTCACGTCGTCGCTGAAGGGTAATTTTCCGAGATCGCCGCGATCGATCGCGAGGATGACACGCCGCAGAAACCCACCCAACACGATGCCGCCAGTGCCCTGGTACGACGTGAGGTTATTGCTTTGGCCTTGCGGATAATTGAACTCCTGCTGCCTCGTCTTGACGTACACATCGGTGTTGGTCAGTTCCCCGAAATAGATCTCGGGCCGGCTTACATGAAGACCACGTACCGTGCTCTGCACGGGCATGTTGCTAAGCAACAGTGTCGGCAGGCCTTCCGCCGTGAACCCATTGACGGGGTTCATTGTCACTCCGTAGCCGTGAGTGTAGATCAGCTTTTCGTTGATCCAGTTCCGGCTACTGACCGGGAGCTTGTCGACGTTTAGCTCGCGCGCTGCGAGCATCACTTGGCGCATCGTGCCATCCAGTTCGTAGCGGTCGATATCGATGTCAGGAAAGTCGTAATAGGTTCGAATCTCCTGCACCTGCCGCAACGTGTCCTGCAACGCACGCCAGTCCCACAACCGGATGTTCTGAAGAGTAGCCTGGTTGTTTGCGGGGTCGGCTGCACCGACCGTTGTCTCGGCAGGAAATTCGCGTTGAGCGAACCGATCAAGCCCATAGGCCTTTCGGGTCATCTCGATATTATGAGAGATATAGGGTTCTTCACGAACCAGCTCATTCGGTTTGACGATAAAGCTGCCGACATACCAGTCGATTATCCCGAGTACGCCGTAGCAGAACGCGGCAGGAATGATGGCCATCACAATCCATCGCCCGCGTGACTCCCGCGCCGCGTTGACCGCTGCGATAGCGGCGCCGAGAACAAGGGCAACGCATACAATCAGCAGCCCGCGAATCATTATGTGTGCGTCCGTGTAAGTGACGCCGTCAAAGATCGTATGATGTTCGAGCGATAGCTGAAACCGGCTCACATACACCGTCATCGCAATGACGAGCAGAAGGAACGCGACTGTGACGGAGAGCCCACGCCAGGGGGACGTGGCATAGGTGATATGTCGCTTTGCGAGGGAGCGGGCCCCGCTTGTAATGATGAGAAACAATACGGCAATCGCACAGGTCGTGATCGCCAGCGTGAGTAGCCAGTTGTCGATGAGCTGCCATGCGGGCAGCGTGAACAGGAAGAAGTTCAGCGGCTTGCCAAAGATCGGATCGGCAACGCTGCCCGTCGCATGTGGTGTATACCAGAAAAGGGCCAGCGTAGGCCACTGCGCCATTAGGGCGAAGCCGGTCACACCAGCAAACACAATAGAGATGCCCAGCGAAATGACGCGGAGGGCTGGCTGGACCGAGAGACTGATCGGTTGGCCCGCGATGACGATGGAGTGAAAATTAGGAAGATCGTCTTGATGAGACCGCCGTATAGCCGCGAATGCGCCATACAGAAACAGAAACGTGACTGCTGCAAAGAACACTAAGCTTGCAACCTGCAGGCCCATTGTCTTCCAGTAGACGCTTCCAACACCAAGCGATTGAAACCAGAGAAGGTCAACCCAATACGATAAGGCAATCCGGGCAGCAAGAAATATCCCGAAAGCTAAAGCGATAAGAAGGAGAAGCCTACGAGACCACCGCGACGAACTTCTCCGCGGCGGCGAATCAATGAATGACGGCAACTTACCTCCCCGCCCGTAAGTGACGAACCGACAATTGATTGTAGGCCCTTTGAAAAGCAGAGTTGTTGCCGAGTGGGCGACGATCCTTCCAGAACGGAGGGTGAAAATTGTGCGGCGTGATGTCTGCCTTCGCCCGCGAATACACTCGGCCTTGCGGCGCATAAGCAGCGAATGCCCCGCATCCCCTTTTCGATGTCCTTGTGCCTTCAGCCGAGTCTATTGCGTGGCCCGCTGAACCATTTCCACGAGCACTTTCCGGGTCTCCAGCGCGGTAGCTACTTCGCGGAGGAAGTTGATACGGACTCCCTTGATTCCGTCCTTCGTCTTCAGCCGAAGAGAGAAACCCAGGCGGTCGACGGACGTCATGACCGCCTCGGCTGCCTCCATCTGCGCATATGAACGTGCCAGCAGAATCATCGAGTCGACGTGATCGGCGTTCATGTGAGCGAGGATGCCGGGCGCGGCATCGGCCAGCGGGTCCGGGGCAGCACGTTCGTAGTCATCAGCCTCGACCCATCCCATTACGCCAAAACCGCCCACATAATAGAGGTCGACAACCTGGAGCCTGAAGAAGCTGAAGTCGGCGAAGTCTACCCAGTAGCGGCTGTTTTCATGGCGAGCAAGGTACCGCTCTCGAACAGAAGCGGCATCATGCTCTGGTACAGGTGCGGCATGGCCGACCAGGGTCGCTCGTGGTGCCCCAAGTGGGTCGCCATCGGCACTTGACTGTTCGATGAAAAGACTGCACCGCGAATCGGTCTTCAAGTTCTGGGTGTGCATGGCCATGTTGCTAATGAGGAGGGTGGGCCGGCCGGCAAGATCGAGCGCGAAGGGCATCAGCGAGCCGAAGGGAAATCCCGGGTGCTTGCGGGAGAGCGTGGATAGCGTACCGATCGACACCCGTGAGAGAAGTGTGCGGATACGCTCTGCATGACTTGGCTCGGGTAGCTGCGGGAGCGCTGGCCCAGTCGATGCATGTTGACGTGGCGCGGCGGTTTCTTTCATCGGCATAGGATTGTTTGCCCTCCAATCCATGTTAGCCGCCAACCGCATTTTTCGTTTCCTGGGGATGCTCGCAGCCAATTGCAAGCTATCCGCTGCCCCAACCAATTTTCAAGGCGGGTCGGTATTGTCGGTGCAGACGACGACGGAGCGCTATCTCGGCTGCAAGCAGCGTCGGCGCAATGCTGCGAACGATACGAAGGGCAGCCGATACGGCTGCCCTTCTTCATTGCGTTCTCCGTCAGCTACTCTTCTAACTGTCTAGCCCAGGAACCCCAAGTTAGATTTTGAGAAATTGCCCAGGCTTGGAAGGACGTAGGCCAGGTCCGCCGAAGCGACCCCAAACCACTGCGCCAGCGTCGCCGCGTATTGTGAGGATGAGGTTGTCGGGATCCAGCGGCCGTTCTTGTCTGAGTCGTCAGGGCCGCCCAGCGCCAGCGTCGGGAAGCTGCCGTATAACTGTCCGCCTTTCACCGCGCCGCCCATGATGATGTGGTG
>DATAYL010000413.1:0-24148 GCA_036272575.1 Bryobacteraceae bacterium
GTGGCGCTTGGTTTCCGGATCGGTCACCCCGGCGAGCGCCGCGAGGAATTCCGTTTCGGCGCCATCAACCAGGAAATTTTCAGCGCCGAGTTCCTTAAAGATCGAACGAACAAACTCGGTCTCGCCCTGCCGCATCAGCCCCGTATCTACGTAAATACCGAACACGCGTTTCGGGCCGAGAGCGCGCAAGCACAGTGTATAAGCAACAGTGGAATCAACGCCGCCGCTCACGAAAAAGAAGACGCTGCGATCGCCGGCCGCGGCGCGGATCTGCTCTTCTACGACGGGTACCCGTTGCGAAACATTCCAATCCCTGGTTGCACCGCAAATACCAAAGACAAAGTTTTCAAGTACGCGTGTGCCAGCGTGAGTGTGAACCACTTCCGGGTGAAATTGAATTCCGAAGAGTTTGCGCGCGGGATCGGACATGGCCGCCACGCCTGAGACTCCGGATTGGGCGGTGACACGGAAACCCTGAGGTACCGAGGCGACCGTATCGAAGTGGCTCATCCAGATCTGGGACTGGTGAACCCCCTGCCATAGCGCATCTTCCAGAGTAACGGTCAGCTGGGCAAGACCGTATTCGCCGCGAGTGCCTTTCTCGACTTTTCCGCCAAGATGGTGGGCGAGTAGCTGGTGGCCGTAACAGATACCGAGCACCGGGAGCTGGGAAAAGAGCAAAGCGGGATCGATATCGGGTGAGTCCATTTCCAGCACGCTGGACGGTCCCCCGGAAATTATGATGCCTTTCCGCGGGAGCAATTCAGACGCTGGGGTTTCGCTGGGCTGGACATCAGCGTAGACCCCCAATTCGCGGACACGGCGCGCAATGAGATGCGTATACTGTCCGCCCGTATCGAGGACGGTAATCTGCGGTGTATCGATCGCCGGAGGCGGATGGACTAATTGACTCGAAGCGTGAACGGGCAATTCAAGCGAATGAGCAAGCTCGTTACCGGAGGCTTGCTCTCTGTTTTTCAAAATGCGACTTCGACTGAGCGAGCAGAGTTGCCGCTTTGGGCATGGCCTCAATCGCTTTCTGCACTTCCGGATCCTGTTCAACACCCACCCGCTGTGAATCCTCAAAGCTGAAGGCGGTAACGTACATTTGGGAGCGCAACTGATCTCGCATCCAGCTATGATCGCGCGTCCAGTCGGCTTCTGAGAACTGTACGCCGTTCTTCAATAGATAGTCGTGCAGACCGTTTAACACGGTCTCATCCGGAGTCCAACCGGCCGGGAGCTTCGCTGGGTGATTGGAAAAATAGAACGCTGTGAAGTTGAAGAAAGCGTCCTTGCGCAGCGCCGAGACTTCCAAAGCGTCCGGTTTGGGAGCATCGTATTTCTCGTCCGGTGTAATACCGCCGCCCCCATAAACAGTCCGTCCGAGATCGGTTTGCTTCACGTCGGTCGGATCTTTCGGCTGGGTACGTTTTCCGTAATAGTAGTCAAGGAATGAGATGTGGGAGTAGTCGCGCTGAATCAGGCGGCCACTCGGTGTGTAATAGTGCTGCGTGGTGAGAGCGAGCCCGGTGTTGTCGCTAAGCTGCGATACCGTCTGCACCAAGCCCTTGCCAAAGGTAGTATCGCCGAGAATCCAGGCGCGGTCATGGTCCTGTAGCGCACCGGAAACGATCTCCGCGGCAGACGCTGAGTAGCGATTCACCAGAACCACAATCGGATAGTTTTCGCCGTATTCGCTGCCGCGCGCGAGTAAAGGCTTTTCTGGATAAGCGCGGCCTTTGTGAGAAACCACGACTTGGCCGCGATCAAGCCAGTGTCCGGCCACCGCTACGCCTTCGGAAAGCAAGCCACCGGGGTTCTCGCGCAAATCGAGAATAAGACCCTTGATATTCTGCTCGCCCAACGCCTTCAGGTTGTCTTCCACTTCTTTACTGGTGGTTTCGGTAAACTGCTCCACCCGCATGTAAGCGACGCCGGGACGTACCCAGAACGCCTGCCAGACGCTGTTGCGTGGAATCTCATCCCGCACAAGATTAAAGGTGAGCGGTTGGGAAGATCCTTCGCGCATCACTTTAACTTGCACCTTTGTGCCGCGGGGGCCCTTCAGCATTTCGGCGATATCGCTGGTGCTGAGCGTGTCCACCCGCTTATCGTTTACTTCCACAAGCAGGTCACCGGGACGAATCCCGGCCCGATACGCCGGTGTTTTTCCAAAAGGATGAACCACCATCGGCTTGCCTGTGCGAGGTTGCGGACCTATCAACATGCCAATGCCGTAATACATCCCGTGTTGTTCTTCACGAAGGGCTGCGAACTCCTTGGGATCGAAGAAATTCGAGTGGGGGTCGAGCGTGCGGAGCATGCCGGGTATGGCGCCCCGGTAAATGCCCTTGTCTGCGGTTAGCTTGTCCGCGTAGTTCTGGTCAACCAGGTCATAAACCTTGGTGAACTGTTCGATGCTCGATTTCAAATCGGCATCGGACGTCGGACTCACGTTCCCGGAAGCATCTTGCGCAGCGGCCACAGCCTTTTGCGCGCCCGGTCCAAAAAACCCGCCGGCTAAAGCGCAGAGAACGAGAAAAAGGGGAACAAACAGCAAATAACGCCGCTGGGACGACAAGTAAACCTCCAGGGTCTGTCTTCAGTATAGACGTGAAGCGACCGCTTTCGGGTGAGGAATTGCTGGCCACTGCGGCAAACAGCCGTTTCAGATGGCCGCGCGTGCGCGTTTCACCAGAGTAGCTTCGCTACGCACGCTTTTCTTAGGGATTTCGTCCAGGCGTTTCACCTGATCGCTGACCGAAACCAGGAACATAGGTTGCCGGGCATTTTTCAGAAGATCGATGATGCGGTCCTGCTGATCTTCGAGAAAAATGGATTTGCCGTCGGTGAGAAGGTGAAGGCTGGACTCTTGTGAGAGCACGTCGGCGAGTCGACGGCCCATCTCGCGCTGCAGGAAGCGCAACACCCGACGGATTTTCTGCAGCGAGAAGCCTTTGCGGCGAAGTTCGGCGATGACCGTAATCTCGATGACTTCTTCGGGAAGGTAGACGCGCTTATGCCCTTCATGGTGCGGTGAAACTACCTTGCGCTCGTCCCACCACTGCAGTTGCCGCAGGCTCACCTGCGCGATTCGAGCTACATCTGTACTCGTGTATGTCCGGGATGGAGTACCTAAATCAAGACGCGGTTTTCGTGTTTTGAACATGACGCCCAGTTTGCGTTTGGAGTTCTGACGGCTCCAAAGATTGTACTAGAGTTTTGGGCAGAGTCAAGGGCGGTGGGCAGACAGGCTTAGCCACCGCCGACGAATTCGACAATTTCGATTTGTGCACCGGCACACACGACCGCACTATCCCAATCGCGTTTTCGAACGATGGATTTGTTCAGTTCCACCGCGACTTTGTCGGAAGAAACCCCGAGCCAGTCAAGTAGAGCCGCGATAGTCGAGCCGGCTGGCACTTCGCGCGTAGCTCCATTTACCAGCACGGCGATGGCATTAGAAGACAGGGTCGTCACAAGGCACCTACCACAATTATAGGAAGTTTGCGATTGGTACTCTGATAAGTAGTCGGCATGCCTACCTCCTACGCTGAGACTTGGTTTCCAGTACTCATTCAGATTCTGATTGCGATTGCGGTAGCCGGAGCGATGATCGGGCTCTCGGCGTTGATCGGCAGGCGGGTGAAAGATGCGGTGAAATCATCGCCGTATGAATCGGGCATGAAGCCGGTGGGCAATGCGCGCGAACGATTCTCAGTTAAGTTCTATCTGGTCGGGATGGTTTTCATCCTATTTGATATAGAGGCCATCTTTCTTTACCCGTGGGCGGTCGTTTACCGCCAATTCAAACTATTTGCTTTTTTCGAAATGCTTTTGTTTATCGCCTTGGTTTTGTGCGGCTTTTTTTACATTCTGAAAAAAGGAGTATTGGACTGGTCATCGGACGAAGAGCGTGAGCGGCGCGACCGGCGGGAGGTGGAGCGTGCTGCCTGAGATTCTAGCCGGCGACGAGGCGGCTATCCAGATCAGCCAGAAATTTCCCGAGGCGATCGTAGACGGAAAGAACGCGCCGGACGGCAAAGTTCTGTATATCGATCCGAAGCAAATCGTGGCGGTTTGCAGCTGGTTGAAGGAAAATGGGAATTTCGAGCAGCTGGCGGGAGTCACGGCGGTCGATTGGTGGCCGCGTACGCCGCGCTTCGAAATCGTTTACCTGATCCATTCTTATAGCCGGAATACGCGAGTCCGGTTGGTGGTGCGAGCGGCGGAGGGCGAAGAAGTTCCTACCGTAACGTCGGTTTGGCGCGGTGCAAACTGGTACGAGCGCGAAGTCTTCGATTTGTTTGGTGTGGTGTTTGGGGGCCATCCGAATATGGAGCGCATCATGATGCCGGCTGATTGGGAAGGACACCCGCTGCGGAAGGATTATCCGGTTCACGGATACAAGTATTCCTATCCGGACGAGTAGCGGCTTCGATGGGACTGAATTAAAGAAAACATGATGAAGGAAGATAACGCGCGAGTTGCGTCGCTCGACCCTGAGCATGAGCTGGCGGTTGATGATCCATCGTTGACCGAATACATCGGTGAGAAACGCGGCGGAGGGCGGCGCATGATCCTGAATATGGGTCCGCAGCATCCGTCCACACACGGCGTGTTGCGCATTGTGCTCGAACTCGATGGCGAAACGATTTTGAGCGCGCGGCCCGAGATCGGGTACCTGCATACCGGTATCGAAAAACAGTTTGAAGTTAAGAAGTACGCGCAAGGAACGCCGCTGACGGACCGCGTCGATTACCTGTCGAACTTGAACAATAATCTCTGCTACGCGCTGGCGGTGGAGCGATTGCTGGGGCTCGAGATTCCGCCGAAGGCCCAATGGATGCGTGTCATGCTTTGCGAGCTGTCGCGGATTCAAAGCCATCTGGTGTGGCTCGGAACGCACGCCCTCGATATCGGCGCGATGACCGTGTACTTCTATTGTTTCCGTGAGCGCGAAGAGATTTTGAAGCTGTTTGAGATGTTCTCCGGGCAGCGCATGATGACGAGCTATATTCGCATCGGCGGCCTGGCGCTCGAACCGCCGCGCGGCTGGGAGAAAGTGACGGCGGCGCTGATCGAACGTCTGACGCGCGGCATCGACGAGTATTACAACTTGCTGGCGGCGAATCCTATCTGGGTCAACCGGACGAAGAATGTGGGTGGTCTGCCGCTCGATCTGCTGCTCGAATTAGGAGCCACCGGACCGCTGCTGCGTGCGGCGGGATTGAAGCGCGACGCCCGCAAGGATTGTCCGCATTCAAGTTACGAAAAGTTCGAGTTTGAAATTCCGACGCGTACCGCAAACGACGTCTACGCCCGCTTTGAAGTGCGAGTGGAAGAGATGCGGCAGAGCGTTCGCATTGTGAAGCAGGCGCTGGCGGGCATGCCCGACGGGCCTTGGCAGGCGGACGCTCCGCATGTCGTCTTACCAGACCGCGAAAAGATGAAAACCCAGATGGAGTCCCTCATCTATCACTTCAAAATCGTTACGGAAGGCTTCCGCGTGCCGGAGGGATCGGTTTACCAGACCGTGGAATCGCCGCGCGGCGAGCTGGGTTATCTCGTTGTGAGCGACGGCACGGCTAATCCGCACCGGGTGTTTATGCGAACCCCGTCATTTGGAAATTTGCAGGCGCTCGGGGCGATGCTCCAAGGCGTACTGATCGCCGATTCGATCGCGGCTATGGGAAGTATGGACTTTGTGCTGGGAGATGTTGACCGCTAACTATGACATTTTCGCCGGAGCTTGAAACGCGATTCACCAAGCTGCTCAATAGCTATCCACCAGGACGGCAGCGTTCGGCGGTGGTACCGATGCTGGTGTATGGACAGGACGAAGTGGGAAGCGTTACTCAGGAGCTTGTCGAAGAAGTCGCCCGCCGCTGCGGTGTGACGCCGTTGCAGGTCGATGAAGTAATCGGCTATTACTCGATGCTGCATCGTAAGCCGCTCGGCAAGTTTCATGTGCAGGTCTGCACAAACATCGCTTGCCAAGCGGTCGGTGGCGAAGAGCTGATGGATCATGCATCCAAGCATCTCGGGTTGAAGAATAAGCAAGTCTCGAGTGACGGATTAATTTCGCTCGAAGAGGTCGAGTGCATGGGCGCCTGCTCGTGGGCCCCGGCTATTCAGGTCAATTACGATTTTCATCACTTCGTCACGCCCGAGCGTTTTGATCGGCTTATAGAAGCACTGCGCGACGGCAGCTATCAGCAGAAGGCATCCTGAGAACTTAGAAATGCGTTACAACGAACCAAGCGACCTGGAAGTGCGAGTGATCTCGCAGCGTTTCGATCTGCCGAACTCGACCGCAATCGACACGTATCTGGCGAACGACGGATACCTCGCGATTCAAAAAGTCCTGGGCATGACGCCGGAAGCGATCATCGATGAGTTAAAGGCATCGTCGCTGCGCGGGCGCGGCGGAGCGGGTTTTCCGACGGGTATGAAGTGGAGCTTCGTGCCGCGCACGACCGGTAAACCAACCTACATCATTTGCAATTCCGACGAGAGTGAGCCGGGCACTTGTAAAGACCGTCTGCTGATGGAGAATGATCCGCACCAGCTGATTGAGGGCATGCTGATCGCCGGCTGGACAATCAAGTCGAACAAGGGATACATCTTTATTCGTGGTGAGTATCGTTATCTGATCGACATCGTCGATCGTGCGATTGCGGAGGCATACGAGCGCGGCTATCTCGGCAAGAACATTCTCGGCTCGGGTTGGGATTTCGATCTGTACACGCACACCGGCGCCGGCGCCTACGAATGCGGCGAGGAATCAGCGCTGCTCGAATCATTAGAAGGTAAGCGTGGCATCCCGCGGCTAAAACCCCCATTTCCTGCCGTGGTCGGGGCGTTCCAATCGCCTACGATTTTGAATAATTGCGAGACCTTCGCCTCGATACCGGTAATTTTCCGCAACGGCGGAGCGTGGTACGCGGACCTAGGAACACCGAAAAACGGCGGTACGCGCTTGACCTGCGTCTCTGGTCACGTCAACAAACCCGGCGTCTATGAGCTGCCGATGGGATTTCCGTTAATGCGGCTGATTAATGAAGTCTGCGGTGGCATGCGCAATGGCAAAAAGCTGAAAGCCGTGATTCCGGGCGGCTCATCGTCACCCGTGCTGCGCGCCGACGAGTGCGACATTGCGCTCGACTTTGATTCGTTGGCCAAGGCTAAAACGATGGCGGGCTCCGGCGGTCTGGTGATACTGGATGAAGACACCGACATCGTGGCGGTCGCGCTGCGAACCATCAAATTTTACGCGCACGAGAGTTGTGGATGGTGTATACCGTGCCGCGAAGGCACCACCTGGCTGAAAAAATTGCTGACGCGCTTCCATGAAGGGGGCGGCGTCGAGTCCGACATCGATTTGATTGGCGAGTTGTCGAGCAACATGCTCGGGCGCACTTTCTGCGCGCTGGGCGATGCCGCGGCAATGCCGACGACGGGTTTTATTACCAAGTTTCGTAGCGAATTTGAAGAGTATCTGAAGAAGTCGCAACCGGTGGCTGTACCGGAATTGGTGTCCATTTAGGGGCGCCGCGAGCGACCTTCCAAAAAAACAAGATTTATGGCTGACCCAATCAAGTTTACGATCGACGGCCAGCAGTTGCAGGCTCCCCCGGGAACGCTGCTGATCAATGCGGCGAAGGAAGCGGGCATTTCGATTCCCGCCTTCTGCTACTACGACAATTTGTCGTTGCAGGCGGCCTGCCGCATGTGCCTGGTCGAGGTGGAAAAAACGCCGAAGCTGCAAGTGGCCTGTACACTGCCGGTGGCTGAAGGCATGGTAGTGCATACCGACTCGCCACAGGTTCGCCAGGCGCGCAAGGGCACTCTCGAGTTTTTGTTGACCAATCATCCGCTCGACTGCCCCGTCTGTGACAAAGGGGGCGAATGCGAGTTGCAGGACATGGTGTTTCGCTATGGCGCGGGCGAGAGCCGCTATCGCGAGACGAAACTGCACGTGGACGAGAAGCAGTGGTCGCCCGTGGTCTTTTACGATGCGCCGCGCTGTATTCTTTGTTATCGTTGCGTCCGAATTTGCGGAGAAGGCTTGGGCGTGAATGCACTCGGCATTGGTAATCGCGGCGCGGCTGCCGAGATCGTGCCGAACCGGGGTGACCATCTCGAATGTGACGAATGCGGAGCTTGCATCGATATCTGTCCAGTGGGCGCGCTCACCTCCGGTACCTATCGTTATAAGACGCGCCCCTGGGAGATGGAACACGTCGGCACTATTTGTACTCATTGCTCCAATGGTTGCAAGACGACGCTCGGGGTGCGCAACGGCGAGATCATCCGCGCAAATAATCGAGACCGCTCCGGCATCAATGGCGAGTTTCTGTGTGTGAAGGGCCGCTACGCGTTCGACTTTAACGGGCATCCGGATCGTTTGACGGCACCGCTGGTGCGCACGGGCGGGGAACTGAAGCCCGTCTCCTGGGCGATTGCGCTGGCGACCGTCGCTAAGAGATTTACGGAGCTTCGGGCCAAGAAGGCCAGGATCGGCGTGATTGGATCGAACCACACCACGAACGAAGAAAACTATCTGCTACAGAAGTTTGCGCGGCAGGTCTTGGGGACTTCTAATATCGATCACCATCGCACTGGGGATGTGGCCACTCTCATGGACAGCCTCCATGGCCGCGAGAGTTCGCTTGCATCCAGTTCGGATCTGTTCACCGCGAAGGCGGCGTTAATCATCGACAGCGATTTGGCACAGGAGCAGCCGTTCGTTGCTTATCAGCTCCGCTCCAACTGGCGGCTTAATAAGGCTCATGTGTATGCAGTGACGCCCGGGCCGGTGCGCGAAGATAATTACGCGACCACAGCGCGCGCCGAACTCGGCAAGGAGTTTGACACGCTCGAAGGCTGGCGGGAACAGCTCGCTAAAGAAGAGAATTTAGTGATTCTGTTTGGGGCGGCCATTAAGGGTGAGGCGATCCGCCGGCTGGTGGATTTTGGCGAGTCGCTCGGCAATTCAGTGAAGTATGTCTGTCTGGTCGATTACTCAAATTCGCGCGGAGCCTCCGATATGGGCCTGCTGCCGGATTTGCTGCCCGGCTATCAACCGGTGAGCAATGCGGGGTTGGAACCGGGAATGAATTACGATCAGATCCTGGCGGATCCGAATCTGGAAGCGCTGTGGGTGGTTGGTGCAAATCCTCTCTCGCGCCAGGCGCTGCTTTCTACTGGAGCCTTCGTTGTAGTGCAGGATCTTTTCTTAACTGAGACCGCCAAACGGGCTGACGTCGTGCTGCCCGCCGCTTCCGTCTACGAGAAGAACGGGACCGTGACCAACGTGTGCGGTGACGTGCAGAAGCTTACGCGCGGCCCGAAGACGATGGGCGCCAAGTCGGACTTGGAGATTATGGCTCTGCTCGCGAGGGAAATGCGGGCGGATCTCGGGCCGTCGAAACCGGAGAACGTCTTCGCCGAAATTCGTCAGTCGGTACATGGCTACAACGTGCCCTTTGCCGTCATTGAAACGGGTGGCGCTGCTCCAACCGCTCCGGTCAATGGCCGGGTAAGCTTTGAATCGCGCCCCGATCTGATCCGCTCAGCAGCCAACACGCTCTATACTTCGGGGACTTTGGGCCGTTTCTCCCCAATGCTCAATTCCGTGATTGAGTCACCGGGCGCTCTTTATCGGGATCCGCGTATCGAACCCGTAACTAAACCTGGAAGCGTGCAGACAGAAGCGATCGTGAGCCACGACTGATGAACTTCTTCCTTGTCAGTCTGATTAAAATCGCGCTAGTGTTCGCCGTATTCATGACGACACTGGCCTATTTGCAATGGATCGAGCGCAAAGTCTTAGGTCACATCCAGGCGCGAACGGGACCGCTGCGTGTCGGACCGCACGGACTGATGCAGCCCATGGCCGATGTCTTCAAGCTCCTTACAAAAGAAGATCTGTTGCCGCCGTACGTGAACCGGTTTTTCTACTTACTGGCTCCGTTCATTGCGGTGTGTCTGGCTCTCATCTCGATATCGATTATTCCGTTTGGGCCGGAAGTCAGCATCTTCGGCGTGCATACGTTTATGCAGATCACGGATGTGAATGTCGGCATTCTCTTCGTGCTGGCGATCAGTTCAGTGAGTGTGTATGGAATTGCGCTGGCGGGCTGGTCTTCGAATAACAAATATTCGCTGATCGGCGGTCTACGCAGCAGCGCCCAGATGATCAGCTACGAGTTGCCATTAACGCTGGCCATTGTCGCTCCCTTGTTACTCGCGAACCACGTGAGTTTCCGCGCGATTTCAGATAGCCAGGCAGGCTATTATCTTGGCTTCATCCCGCGCTGGAGCATCTTCCAGATGCCGTTCCCGCAGATTTTCGACTTTATCATTTTCATGATTGCCGGATTCGCCGAGACCAACCGTGTCCCCTTCGATCTACCGGAAGCCGAAAACGAGTTAGTGGCCGGTTTTCACACCGAATACAGCAGCATGAAGTTTGCCTGCTTCTTTATGTCGGAGTACGCCAACATGGTGACGATCTCGTGCGTGGCGACACTGCTTTTCCTCGGCGGCTGGCATCCGCTCTTTCCGGCTCCCTACTCAAACTGGATTCCGACGCTGTTATTCGTGGCAGTCGCGCTCGTCTTCTTTTTCCAAGCGCTGCAGCCGGCGCGTCGGCGAGATCGAATCACCATGCCCCTTTTTGGCGTAGCCGCTTTGGTGGTGGCCGCCATTTTTGCCGTGCCTTTGCTGCAGACGGTTCTGGTGCCGATTTTCTGGTTCGTGAGCAAAGCCGGTCTCATTCTGTTCACTTACATCTGGGTGCGCGGAACGCTGCCGCGTTTTCGCTATGACCAGCTGATGCATTTTGCCTGGACATTCCTGTTCCCGGTTGCTCTTATCAATCTGCTCGTCACCGCCTTCTGTGTCGCGGTGTTTTAGCCGCTTTTAATGGATACGATTCTCTTCATCATTTTCGCAACGGTTGCCGTCGTTTGTGCATTCAATCTGGTTTTACAAAAGCACCCGATCTCGAGCGCTCTGTCGCTTATTGGCGTGATGGGCTCGCTAGCGGTGCTTTATCTTTTGCTGGGCGCCGAGTTTATCGCCATGGCGCAGATGATTGTATACGGCGGTGCGGTAATGGTGCTGTTTATCTTCGTCATTATGCTGCTCAACGCCGGAACCGAAACGTCCAGCGGGAAATCTTGGTTCGCGCAGATCGCCGGTCTGCCCCTGTTACTTGCTTTTGTGGCCGTGATGGGTTTTCTGATCCGCGCCGCTTTACCACCAATGCGGGATGTTCAGTTCGGCAGCTGGGTCGGCGGAACAGCCGAGCGAGTCGGGCAGCTTCTGTTTACCCGTTACCTGCTGCCCTTTGAAGTAATTTCCATTCTGATTCTAATTGCTATTCTCGGGGCGGTCGTTCTCGCTCGAAAGGAGATCGAGTAAATATGGCGCACGTTCCTCTGTCCTGGTATCTCATCTTGAGTGCGGTCTTGTTCGCCCTTGGCTGTGCCGGTTTTGTCTACCGCAAGAGCGTCATTACGGTCTTTATGTCCATCGAACTAATGCTCAACGCCGTCAATCTCAGTTTCGTGGCGTTTTCTTATCAGCTCCACCGCGTGGACGGACACATTTATTCATTCTTCGTGATGGTGGTGGCCGCCGCGGAAGCTGCCGTCGGCTTGGCCATTATCCTGACGATCTTCAAGAATCGCGGAACCCTGCAGATCGACGAAGTCGATTCGATGAAGCTTTAATCAATCACGAAAATGACTCTTTGGCTTATTCCTTTTTTTCCCTTGCTGGGCTTTCTGCTAAACGGCCTTTTGGGTCGGCGGCTTTCGAAAGCGGTAATCAACCTGATCGCTGTTGGATCGGTCGCCCTGTCGTTTGCTTACGTCCTGCTGGTGCTCTCGAAGTTGTGGCCCATCGCAACTCCCTTTGGCGAACACTACTACACCTGGATCCAGAGCGGTTTCCTGAGCATAGGATTCGACATGCTGGTGGATCGTCTGACGGCCGTGCTGCTGCTGATTGTAACCGGCGTAGGCCTGCTGATTCACGTTTATTCAATCGGGTACATGGCCCACGAAGAAGGCTATGCGCGTTTCTTCAGCTATCTGAACCTCTTTATGTTTTTCATGCTGACGCTCGTGCTCGCGGCAAATTTACTGCTGCTTTTCGTTGGATGGGAAGGCGTGGGCCTGTGCAGCTATTTGTTAGTCGGCTTTTACTTTCGTGAAAGCTGGGCCACGAATGCCGCAAATAAAGCATTCATCGTAAATCGCGTGGGCGACTTCGGGTTCCTGCTAGGGATTCTGCTTACCGTAGTGGCCTTTCACACTCTCGATTTCGGCCAACTCTCGACCGCCATGGGCAACATGCCGGCTGGCGTGACAGAAGGCACAATTACCGCGATCGCGCTCTTATTATTTGTGGGTGCAACGGGCAAGTCGGCGCAGATTCCGCTTTATGTTTGGCTGCCTGACGCGATGGCCGGACCAACGCCGGTCTCGGCGCTGATCCACGCAGCAACCATGGTCACGGCGGGCGTTTACATGGTGGCGCGGCTTTCTTTTCTCTACGCGCATACCCCTTCTGCCATGAACGTGGTCGCGGTGATTGGTTTGTTGACAGCGGTGTTCGCCGCCACGATCGGCATTACCCAGACTGACATTAAGAAGGTTTTCGCCTATTCAACTGTGTCGCAGCTCGGCTACATGTTCTTAGGTGCGGGAGTGGGCGCTTACTCGGCCAGCATCTTTCACGTAATGACACACGCCTTTTTTAAAGCACTGCTGTTTCTGGGAGCGGGCAGCGTGATTCACGGCTTGGCCGGAGAGCAGGATTTGCGGCACATGGGCGGGTTACGGAAATACATGCCGATCACTTGCGTAACGCTCGGCGTCGCCAGCCTGGCGATTTCCGGGGTCCCCGGCTTCTCGGGATTCTTCAGCAAAGATGCGATTCTCTCTGCCGCTTACGAACGCGCCCCCTGGATGTTCTGGGTAGGCGCGATCACCGCCGGGCTGACCGCTTTTTATGTATTCCGCGCATTTTTTCTAGCGTTCTTCGGCGATTACCGCGGGCATCACCACCCGCACGAATCGCCCGCCTCGATGACAATGCCGCTGGTCATTCTGGCGGTGCTGGCGGCGGGCGGCGGTTTCATCAATATTCCGCAGTGGCTCTCGCCGATGTATCCACTCGCCGAACACGAGAACACTACTGCCATGATTATTTCGGCCTCCTTCGGCATTGTGGGGATTATTGTTGCTTACTTCTTGTATGTGGCGCAGCCGAAGATGGCCGAATCGCTCAAGACTGCGGCCGGTCCTCTGTACACTCTCGTTAACAATAGATATTACGTAGACGAGATTTATCAAAGCGTGATTGTGCAGCCGCTCGAAGCGATTTCGCGAGTGGTATTCTGGCGCGGGGTCGATGAAACCCTCATCGATGGCGGTCTGGTGAATGGCTTGGGTCGCGTCGTGCGCGGCTGGGGTTCGCTGTTCCGGCGATGGCAGTCGGGCAGCATCCGTAACTACGCAACCTGGGTTTTGGCAGGGTCTTTGATCGTGATCTTTGTGATCGGTTTGTTCGGAGGCCCACGATGAACTTGTTGGGTCTCACGCTGTTCCTTCCGCTGATCGGCTTCTTCTTCGTTTTGTTTACGCCGCGCGAAGCCAAGACCTCTTACTACGTGGCGCTGCTTACTACCGTTGCCACCTTTCTGCTTTCGCTCGGATTGATTGCGCCGGTTGCGGCGAACGGGGCGCAGTTCACCTCCGTGATCAATACACCTTGGACCGATACTCCCGGCATGCAGATTCATTTCCACCTTGGCATCGATGGCATCAGTGTCTGGCTTGTCATGCTTACCACCCTCCTGCTTCCCATAGGCGTCTGGATTAGCAGCAGCATGATCAAGGAGCGGCAAAAAAGCTTTTTCGCGCTGCTGCTGCTTTTTGAATTCGGTCTGATCGGCGTATTCACGGCGCTCGATCTATTTGTGTTCTACGTTTTCTGGGAAGTAGCCTTGGTGCCGATGTACCTGATGGTGGGCGGCTGGGGCTCTGGCTTGCGCGGCCCTGCGGCCGTCAAGTTTTTCGTCTACACAATGCTGGGCTCGGTGCTGATGCTAGGGTCAATTATCTATCTGCACAGCTTCACCGGCACCTTCGATTACGTAGCCATCATGAATGGCATCAACACGGGCAATATCACGTTGGCGCCCTCGCAGCAACTGTTTCTCTTTCTCGGCTTTTTCGCCGCCTTTGCGGTTAAAGTGCCGATCGTCCCCTTTCACACCTGGCTGCCCAACGCATATACGCAAGCGCCGATGCCCGCTACCTTTTTACTTGCGGCCGTGATGTCGAAAATGGGCGCTTATGGTTTGCTGCGTTTCTGTTTAACCCTGACCTCGGGCGGCGCTCACGTTTGTGCGAACTGGGTGAACGTGCTGGCCATTATCGGCATCATCTACGGTGCGTTGTTGGCCCTGGTGCAAACCAATATCAAACGGCTGATCGCCTACTCTTCGATCAGCCACCTCGGTTTTATTGTGCTCGGCATCTTTTCATTCCGGCAACAAGGCGCGGACGGCGCTGTCTATCAGATGATTGCTCACGGCATCTCGACTGGCGCGTTGTTCCTGCTGGCCGGTTACTTAGAGGAGCGGCGTGGATCGCTCGAGATCGGCGATTTTGGCGGCATCGCTACCGTCGCTCCCGGCTTGTCGGCCGCATTTATGATTGCCATGCTTGCGAGCATGGGTTTGCCAACGCTCTCCAATTTCGTCGGTGAGTTTCTGGTGCTGCAAGGCGCTGCCATAGCCCGATTTAGCTGGGCCGCATGGGCGGCCGTGGGAGTGATTCTCTCGGCGGCTTACATGCTTTGGATGTACCAGCGAACATTTTTCGGTAAGCGCAGTGAGACCGCGCGGCCGTTTGCCGACCTGACCCGCCGTGATTGGATTCCCCTGCTACCTCTCATCCTGTTTATGGTCTGGCTTGGCAGTTACACCCAGACTTTCATGCCATCGATCACGACGGCCACCTCGCATTTGCTGGATCAAACGAACATGAACAATCAATACCGGGTGGCTTATCCACTACCGGTGTCTCGCACAGTTACACTCGACAAGGTCTCCGATGCCCGCTAGTTTCCAGCCGAGCGGCGTCGAGTATCTGCGGTTTCTACCGGAAATCATTCTCAGTCTCTTCGGCATCCTCGTGATGATTCTCGAGGCGATGATGCGCCCCGAAGCGAAACGAACTTCGTTAGGCGGGATTGCCGTCGTTGGCTTGATTGCCGCTTTCCTGGCCAATATCTGGGCTGGGCAAAATGGCGGCCCTGCTTTCTCGAACATGATCGTAGTGGATGATTACGGCACGTTCTTTCGCGGTCTGGTGCTGGTGGTTGGCATTCTATGTGTTTTAACCTCGTTCAGCTATCTGGAACGGGAACGCGCGCAAGCTGGCGAGTATTACTCCCTGATTCTCTTTTCGATCGTTGGCCAATGTGTCCTCGCGACCGCTACCGATCTGATCATGGTGTTTATCGGCCTGGAGATTTCGTCTATCGCAACGTATATTCTGGCGGGCTTTCTGCGGGACGACCGCCGTAATAACGAGTCCGCCTTGAAGTATTTTCTGCTGGGTTCGTTTGCGACTGCATTTCTGTTATATGGCATCGCCTGGATCTACGGTTTGACGGGCTCAACCAACCTTGAACAGATTCGCAGCGCGCTCGATCAAGGTTCGCAGCCTGTATTGTTAGCGGGATTGGCGGCGGGGTTGTTATTTGTCGGATTCGCCTTTAAAGTGTCCGTAGTGCCGTTTCAAATGTGGGCGCCCGACGTGTATCAAGGCGCCGCGGCTCCCGTGAGCGCCTTCATGTCGGCGGGTCCGAAGGCGGCGGCGTTCGCGGTCTTCTTCCGTGTGTTCATGGTCTCGTTCCATCCCTTGAATGGGCGCTGGATTTGGCTGGTTTGGGGTTGCGCGCTCGCAACCATGTTGGTCGGCAATTTCGCAGCCCTGCTGCAGACCAACGTGAAACGGCTGCTCGGCTACAGTTCCATCGCGCACGCGGGTTACGTGCTGGTCGCGCTGGCCGCCAGCTCACAAATCGGAATCGCGGCCGCTATGTTTTATCTTGCCTCCTACGCTCTGATGAACATCGGTGCGTTCGCGGTTATCAGCCACATAGCCGCGCGCCACGAACGCCACGTGAAGATCGACGATCTGGCGGGCTTGGGTAGACGCGAACCGGTCACCGCGGCATTGTTGGCAGTCTTCGTGTTCTCCTTGATCGGTGTCCCGTTGACCGGCGGCTTTTTTGGAAAGCTGTACGTCTTTCAGGCCGCATTAAACTCCCACCTGGTGTGGCTAACGGTGCTCGGTCTCATCAACAGCGCGATTGCGGCTTACTATTATCTGAGAATCATTGTCGCGATTTACATGCGCGATCCCAACGAAGCCATGGGACAACTCGCTCCGCCCGCCACCAGCTTGAAAGTGGCAATCTGGGCAAGCGCACTGGGCGTTTTAATCCTTGGCATTTTCCCCGGAACGCTACTTTCCTTCGCCTCCTCCTCGGCTGCCTTGCTTCGCTAGCTGAAAATCGCAGCGCTCGAACAGACCGCGGCCGCGTGTGAGCTGCTAAAAAATTCTCGCCAGTTCACGGATGCTATCAACCGTCTGAAGGCGTGGATGTCCGTCCGGCAGCTCCGCCATCTCCAGCGCCCAGGTGCGCGCGTGGGGAACAAACACCGCGTTTAATCCAGCTTCCAATGCAGGCTTGATATCGGATTTCGGCGAGTTACCGATCATCCAGGTCTCCGATAACTTGAACTCACGGACCGTCGCCAGTTCACGGTACGCCCGCTCGTTCTTCTCTTTGACGATCGCAGCGTGGGCGAAATAGGGAGCCAATCCGGAACGATCGATCTTAAGCTGTTGTTCTTCCGGGTCGCCCTTGGTAAAGATCGTCAGCGTGTGGCGGCTCGAAAGCTCCTCGACTGTTTCCCGCACGCCGTCCAACAATTCAATTGGCCTCTCGAGAATCGCATGGGCGAATTCCATCACGGTTTTCAAATCGTCCTCGGAGATCTCACGCTGTGCCAGCGACTCATAACAGGCCGCGAGATTCCGCGCAAAGTTCCGTGAGCCGTAGCCATGGAGCTTCGAGTTCGTGATTTCGATTTCATCGAGCACGGCGCGAACATCACTTGGGCTCATAGAAGAATGTGCCAGAAAGCCGCAGAACTGATCGAACGCCGCCTCGAAATAGATGTTGTTCTCCCAAAGCGTATCGTCCGCGTCAAAAATTAAGGACAGTCGAGGCACTGGCGAATATCTCAAAGGCCCTTGGCATGTCCATTCTGTGGGCCGACCTTCTTGGCGAGTGCGATGCGTTCCTGTCGTTCAATGTACTCCGGGATGATTTTCACCAGAAACTCTAATCGCTCCACTTCGGAGCGCAGCCCGAGCACGGTTTGGCGTTTCTCCAAGTCGTAAATAAATTGCGCGATTTGAAAACTCATCCGGGAGCGGTCGATTTTTGGCTCTTCGGTGACCTGCGGACGCTCCATGCGTAAAAGCAGGCGCAGAGCGTCGGTAGCTCTCCGGTTCAACTCCGGAGAACTATCGGAAACATCTTCATCGTTGAAATAATCGACTTCCGCCCGCAAATAAGCCTTCTCCTGATCGAGCGAAGCGATGCGAAAACGCCGCTGTCCCACAGCGAGGAGATCCAGCCGTCCATCAGGGTAGCGGTTTATCACACGGTCCACCAGAGCCGAGCACCCGATACTTACGATTCCATCCTCTTTGGCGAGCACGACCCCGAACTCGCCTTGCGTCGGGATGATATCGCCCATCATCTCCTTGTACCGTTCTTCGAAAATGTGCAGCGGCAGTGGCATGGCTGGCAGCAGCACGAACGATAAAGGGAAAAGTGGCAGAAGCTGCTTGGCCATCTCTTTATTATCGTGGGTGCCGGCCTTGTTCCTCCGGCAAAACGGGCCTTGGACGATATACTAAACTCTAATCTCACCTGGTTTAAAGAATGCAGGCTCAATAAAACAGAGATGACGCTTAAGTTGAAGCGCACCCCCGGTTTGTACCTGGTTGGATTCATGTGTAGTGGAAAAACCACTGTGGGGAGAGCCTTAGCCGAACAGCTGGGCTGGTGTTTCGTGGATGTCGATCAGGAAATCGAGGCCAACGAAGGAAGGCGCATTCGCGAAATCTTTCTCGAACAAGGCGAAGCACGATTCCGGGACATCGAAGCGGCCACGCTCCGCCAGCATGTGACGAAAGTGGAATCGGGCGAACCGTGTGTGTTTGCGTTGGGTGGTGGAACTTTCGTTCAGCCGCGAAATTGGGATCTGATCGAGAACAACGGCATAACCATATGGCTCGATTGCAGCCTTGAAACAATATTAGAGCGATTGGGAGATGACGTTACGCGACCCTTAGCCGCTGATCGTAATGGCTTGGCGCAGCTCTACGGGGACCGCCGCCCGCTCTACGGCCGAGCCGACTTTCGAGTGGAGATCGATACGGACGATATTACTGAAATTGTCCATCGCATCCTGCTCCTGCCAATCTTTTGAAACGGTTCAGAGCAAACGAAACCGCTCTAAAATCCGATGCCCGCCGTATCTTTCAAGCGGCGCTGGAAGCAGCCGATGCCGGTAACGCCCTGCGGCGGCACGTGCGAGTAACCAGAAACTTTCTGCACGTCGGCGCGGAAAAATTGGACTTACAGCTGTTCGAACGCGTCGTTGTAGTTGTTGTCGGCAAGGCGGCAGTTGCCATGGCGGCGGCGCTCGAAGAAATTTTAGGTCCTCGCATCGGCCGGAAAGTTGTCGTCACGAAGCACGGCCACGCAGGCCCAAGCCGTCACGTGATCGAAGCGGGACATCCGGTGCCGGACGAAGCGGGTTTGGGAGCGGCTCGGGAACTCGACGCTTTGTTGCGGGAGCTGAATGCGCGAGACCTCTTGTTGGTGGGAGTGTCTGGCGGCGCCTCTGCGCTACTGCCGGCGCCCGCCGGTGGCGTCTCGCTTGCTGCCAAACAGAAAACAACTAATTTACTATTGCGTGCCGGTGCAAATATTCGGCAGCTAAATGCCGTGCGCAAGCATTTGTCGTATTTGAAAGGCGGGCAGCTGGCTGCACTGGCATATCCGGCGACAGTAGTGGGCTTACTGCTGTCCGATGTAGTCGGCGATTCTTTGGATGTGATCGGCTCGGGGCCGACAGCACCCGATTCTTCGACTTTCCGCGATGCCATGAACGTGCTCCGTGAGTTCGAGCTTGTAGAACGAGTGCCGCAACCGGTGCGGCGCCGTCTGGAGCTTGGCGTCGCGGGCAAAATTGCCGAAACACCAAAGGCGGACAATCCAATTTTTCGCAATGTGCATAACGTAATTATTGGCAGCGGCCGGTTGGCCCTCGATGCGGCGGCTTTGGAAGCCCGGCGGCTTGGTTATCGGCCCCTTATTCTCGCGAGCAGCATCGAAGGCGAGACCAGAGAAGTGGCCGCAGTCCACGCGCAAATCTTGCGTGAAACGGTTGCGTGGGGGAATCCGCTCCGGCCGCCAGCGTGTATCTTGTCTGCCGGAGAAACGACCGTTACCCTCAAAGGCCACGGCAAGGGTGGCCGGAACCAGGAGTTTGCGCTGGCCGCCGCGTTCGGAATTGCAGGCTTGCCGGGCGTTGCTTTACTGAGTGGCGGAACGGATGGTACCGACGGTCCAACCGACGCCGCGGGCGCAGTCGCCGACGGTTCAACTATCGCTCGCGCGGCAGCGCTCGGCTTTGATGCACAACAAAGCCTCGCCCAAAACGATTCTTATCCATTCTTCGACGCGCTCGGGGATCTGATCCGCACCGGACCCACCGGCACGAATGTCATGGATATCCACGTACTGCTCGCAGCCAAAACAGAACCGCGCGCGTAAGCAAGCGGCTTTTCAGCGACGCCTTAGATCGAATACTTTCCGGCCTCAGTCACGTGTCGAGCGATCTCACGGCCCAGTCCGATAGTATTAGCCGGTTCGTGCTTCGAGAGCCGCCGCAGAATAGCGATTTGCGTACGAAGCATGTCACCTTCGGCAACCGCGGCAATAACCCGTCTTGCGGATGTCTCCAGGGCTCCGGCCGCTTTAACCGCATACAAACGCGTCATGGCAACCGCATTGCTCGCCGAATTTGCCCTTCGCGCAAGCAATTTCTCAGCCCGCAGTAGGCAAGATTCAAGCGTATACACTTCTGTAATGCAATCCGCCAACGCTCCCATGATTTCCTGCTGGTCCTGCAGATCCTGCATATGCTTTTGCGAAGCTGCTCCGGCCGCAAACAAAGTGAGCTTCTTGAGATTCGCCAGGATCGCTCGCTCAATCGCCAGGGGCGCATCACTGTCAACTTCGCTTATCTGCGGCTCGGTAATCTCGTCCATGACACGCTTGATGGCGGGCAGCAGAGCCAGTTTCCCCGTCATAGCACGCTTCATCAGCCAGCCCGTGATGATCAGCCGGTTGATCTCGTTGGTGCCTTCGAAAATGCGATTAATTCGGGCATCGCGATACGCCGCCGCTGCCGGATATTCTTCAACGTAACCATAGCCTGCAAAGATCTGCACCACGTGATCGACGACCATGTCGAGCATTTCCGAGCCCCAGACCTTTAGAATGGAGCACTCAACCGCGTACTCTTCGATCCTTTTTTGAATTTCCCGTGACGCATCTGCCGCATGATGATCGACATCCGCCAAAGCCGCATCGATCATGCCGATCGTACGATAGGTGAGTGATTCTCCGGCATAGATCCCCGTCGCGCATTCGGCTATTTTCTCCTGGATCAGCCCAAACTCGGAAATAGACTTACCGAACGCCTTGCGATCCTTCGCGTATTGAATCCCGTGCTGCAGCGCCGTCTTGGCGCCGCCGACGCAGCCAGCGCCCAACTTGAAGCGGCCAATGTTCAGAATGTTGAACGCAATATGATGACCCTTGCCCGCCTCGCCCAGCAGATTGGCTGCTGGCACGTGGCAGTCGTTTAAAATAAGCGGGCAAGTCGATGAGCCGCGGATACCCAGCTTGTGCTCTTCGGCGCCGATCGTGAGTCCCGGCGTAGCGCGCTCCACCAGAAATGCCGAGAACTTCTCGCCATCAATCTTTGCAAACACGGTGAACAGATCGGCGAATCCGCAGTTGCTGATCCACATCTTTTCACCGTTCAGAACATAATGCGCGCCGTCGCTCGCGAGCACCGCCCGTGTTCGAATATTCATCGCATCGGAACCGGACGAAGCTTCCGAAAGCGCATATGCGCCGATCCACTCACCGGATCCCAACTTGGGAAGGTATTTTTTTTTCTGGTCTTCGGTGCCGTACCAGACGAGTGGTAAAGTTCCGATACCTGAATGCGCTCCGAAGGCAACCGAGAAACTGGCGTTCTTGCTCAGCGACTCCGCAACCAGAGCGGATGTGACCTTATCCATCTCCAGGCCGCCGTATGCTTCTGGAATGTCTACCGCAAGCAGCCCCAACTCGCCTGCCTTGCGCAGCAACCGTCTCGTGACCGCAAAATTCTTGGCCTCGATCTCCGGGGCTGCCGGTAGCACTTCGTTCTTTGAAAACTCGGTCGCGGTTTTGGCGATGTGAATTTGCTCTTCCGAAAAATCTTCGGGTGTAAATACGTTTTCCGCCGGCAATTCTTCAATCAGAAAGCTGCCGCCTTTTGCTTTTCCGATCGCCGGCGGAACGGTAGTGGTCGCCATAATTCTTCCTCGCTTTTAGTTCAGATTTTCAAAAATACCTGCCGCGCCCATGCCGCCGCCCACGCACATCGTGACCATGCCATAGCGACCCTGTCGGCGCCGCAGCTCATGCAGCAAAGTCGCCGTAAGCTTCGCCCCAGTGCAGCCTAGTGGATGACCCAGCGCAATCGCGCCGCCATTGACATTGAGCTTCTGGCGATCGAAGCCTAGCACTTTGATCACCGCTAGCGATTGGGCCGCGAATGCTTCATTCAACTCGATCAGTTCGATCTGCTCCAGCTTAAGACCGGCGAGTTTCAGTGCCTTCGGAATAGCATAGACAGGCCCGACTCCCATCTCCTCGGGCTGGCAGCCCGCGTACGCGAACGAAACAAAGCGGGCTAGCGGGTGCAATCCAAGCGCCTTGGCGCGTTCCTCGGACATCACCACCGCTGCCGCCGCTCCATCGGATGTCTGCGACGAGTTTCCCGCGGTCACCACGCCTCGTGCGTGAAACGCCGGCTTGAGCTTGGCCAATGCTTCAAACGATGTGTCGGGACGGGGGCCTTCATCAACCCGGAATTCGCACTCCGTTTTTTTCGGCCGTGATTTCTCATCCGGCACTGTATTGGTAACGGCTACGGCAACGATTTCTTCCTCGAACCGTCCTTCAGACTGCGCACGCAGCGCACGCCGGTGACTCTCGAGCGCGAACTCGTCGGCTTCTTCTCGCGTGATGCCGTAATGTCTTGCAACGCGTTCCGCGGTCAAACCCATCGATGTGTAGGAGCCGGGATGATTCTCTTCGAGCCACGGATTGATCGACACTTTGTTGCCGCCCATCGGCACCATCGACATCGATTCAGTGCCGCCTGCGATCACCGCTTCAGCGCCGCCCCCGCGAATCCGCTCCGCGGCTAGCGCAATCGACTGTAATCCCGATGCACAGAAACGATTCACCGTCATCGCCGCTGATTCGACCGGCAGTCCCGCACGCAAAGCCGCAATGCGCGCCACGTTCATCCCCTGCTCGGCTTCCGGCATCGCGCAACCGAGTATCACGTCGTCGATTTCTTTGGCTTCAAGTTGTGGCGCGCGTTCGAGTGCGCCTTTGATCGCCGCGGCGCCCAGATCGTCCGGCCGCGTCGTTCGCAGTTGACCCTTTGGGGCCTTCCCTACGGCGGTGCGCACTGCACTCACAATTACTGCATCTCTCATCTTTAATTCCTTAGCGGTTTACCGGTTTTCAACGTGTGCGAGATTCGCTCGGCGCTCTTTTTTTCGCCGCACAGCGACAGGAAAGCCTGGCGTTCCAGGTCGAGCAGGTATTGCTCGGTGACGCGCGTGCCACTCGTGATTTTCCCACCGCACAGAACGTACGCCAGCCAGTTTGCGACTTTCACATCGTGATCGCTGATGTACTCGCCTTCCCGCATCAGGCGCACGCCCATCTTGAGCGATGCCAATGCGTCCTCGCCGGGCACAGGGATATCGTTTCGGGGCGTGGGTGCTCTATATCCACCGTCCGCCATCTCACGCGCACGCTCCTTGGCATCGCTCAGCAGGCGGTCGCGATTCATGGTGATCCCGTCGCCGGATTCGAGAAAACCGAAACCAAGCGCTTCGTTCGCTGAAGTTGAAACCTTCGCCATGGCGAGAGTTTCAAACGAGCGCCGCAGCCGGTCCAGCAATTCCACCGAGTTGGTGCGTTCTCCATCTGCCGCCCCAGCCGCATTGACCGCGCGCAGCAGCATCTCCTTGCAGCCGCCGCCCGCTGGAATTAAACCTACACCCGTTTCAACCAAACCCATGTAGAGCTCCGCATGCGCCTGGCGAACAGCCCCATGCAGTGCCACCTCCGCGCCTCCGCCCAAACACAGGTTGAACGGTGCAACCACCACCGGGCGCGGGCAGAACTTGATCGCCTGCGTCATCTTCTGAAAGGCGCGAATAACCGCGTCCAGCTCGTCCCACTCCTGCTCCTGAATCGCCAGCAGCAGCTGCATCAGGTTCGCGCCGGCGGAGAAGTTCTCACCTTCGTTCGCAATCACAAACGCTTCGAAGTTCGCCACCGCATCGCTATCCGGCTTAAGCGTTTGCGTCACCAGCGACAATATGTCGCTGCCGATCGCATTCATTTTCGTGTGGAACTCGATGGCTGCCACGCCATCCCCAAGATCGACCAGCGAAGCACCCGCATTCTTCTTGACCACGCCGCCCGATTTCTTGAGCCGCTGAAGAGAGATGAAGCCACCTAGCTCCTCGACAGGCCGACAGCTATGGGTTTGCGTGTCGAAGTAGAGCCGGCCCGTTGGATGGTCGCGGTACCAGCTGTTATTGCCGGACTGCAAAAGCTCGGCGGCGGCTCTCGCGAGTTCCATGCCCGT
>DATAYL010000414.1:0-9226 GCA_036272575.1 Bryobacteraceae bacterium
GCAGACGTATTGCAAGTAGAGGAAGCCGTCGACCGAACGAGGGGAGAGATCGAAGTCACCGAAGCGGAGCAGAAGATGCTTTCCAACCAAATTGCGCTGGCGACGGTGCAACTGAACATTTCGGAAGAATTCAAAGCGCCATTAGAGGGGAATGCGGCGCCGGTACGGATTCGCCTCCGCAATGCCGCCGTCGAAGGCTATCGGAACGTAGTCGAAGGCATCATTAGTGTGGTGGCCTTTCTACTCTCGAACGGCCCTGCGCTTTTGATTGCTTTGGCCATCGCGTCCGTTCCCGTGCGCTGGTTGTGGCGCAGATGGCAGGACGGGCGGCTACCCTCCATCGGGTAATTCCGGCGTAACGCGCCAATGATTTGAGAGTACTGGAACTAGCCTCAATGCGAATTTCCGCGTTGACCCTGCACTCCCTAGCAGATATGAAGCAGCTACTCCATAAAGAGCTCACACAGGACGAGTTCACCATTGCGGATATCCGGGTCTTAGCGGCGACGATTTACGAGCCGGAAGTGCGTATTTGGACCGGTGGCCGATGGTGCTGCCCGCAATGTCTGGCGCTCAATGACCGGTCAAGCGGGCAGTGCGCTTGCGGGATCAGCCGGGATGGGCTGCCTGAGTTTTGTGACCGGCGTTCCTCCTAAGCAATACGCTAGACAAATCACTTTCCGGCATATCATTGTCGGGTATGCTTTCGCTGCTCCGGCAAGCGTTCAATTCCTGGAAGAATGCCAAGGGCGTGGCGCTGCTGGCGATCCTTGCGCTGGCGCTCGGCATCGGTTCGGCCACAGCTATCTACACAGTCGTTCATACGGTGCTGCTGAAGCCGCTGCCGTACCGGGAAGGGAACCGGTTTGTGGGCGTGTTCGGGGCGCGCAAGAGCGAGCCGGATCGCATTTCCGGTTTTTCCGACCAGTTCGCTCGCGAATTCCAGAAGCGCAATCATAGCTTCGACGTTTTTGGCTGGTTCGCCTATTTTTCCGATTTCAATCTGAGCTCGCCCGGCGAACCTCAGCACGTCAATGGTCTGCGCGTAACCCCTTCCCTGGTCAATGGCCTCGGCGTGAATCTTCGCATGGGGCGCTGGTTTCAGGACGCCGCGCATGAAGCGGGCAATTACAACCTGGCGGTACTCTCCTACGCTCTGTGGGAAAAGCTCGGCAGCCCGGGAAACATCGTCGGCCAGTCCATTGTTCTCGATAAGCACAGCTACACGGTTACCGGCGTTGCGCCGCCCTGGTTCCAGTTTCCGCTAGGCGATCTTGCCGGCATGCACGGTGGCAGCGATCTCTGGATTCCCATCGACCCGGGATTTGTAAAAGATGTGGGAGACAGCGGCCTTTTTATCTGTTTTGCGCGGATGCGGCCCGGCGTAACTTTCGCACAGGCTCTCGCCGACGTGCAGCGCATTGCTGCCCAGCTGGTCAAGGAGTATCCCAACGTACGCGGTTCCGACACGGCCACTCTGCGCAGCCTGCGCGAAACAGTGGTTAGGGATATTCGCCCGACTCTTCTGTTGCTGCTGGCTGCGGCGGGGCTGCTGCTTTTGATCACCTGCGCCAATGTTTCGGGCCTGCTGGTAACACGGGCGATTACACGAGCGCGCGAAACGGCCATTCGTTTGGCGCTCGGTGCGGCTCAGACGCAGCTGATCGCGCAATATTTTTTCGAAGGCCTGGTGGTCTCGCTTATCGGCGCTGCGCTCGGTGTGGTGTTGAGTTACGTGGTGCTGCATGCAATTCTGTCGCTGGCAGCGAATTACATTCCACTGGCCAATGAGATCTCGGTAGACGGTACGGCATTGGCTTTCGCAGCGGGCGTAGCTTTTCTGGCGAGCCTGCTGACCAGTCTCGCGCCACTGTGGCAAGCGTTACGCACCTCCCCCAACGCAGTGCTAACTGAAGGCGTGCGGGCTTCGGCCAGCGCCCAGAGCAAGCGTCTCTCGCAGGGTTTGGTGATTGCTGAAATCGCGCTGGCGTTTACCCTGCTTTGCGCGAGCGCGCTGCTCATCCATCAACTATCTGCCTGGAATGAAATCCGGCCCGGCTTCGATCCCAACAATCTGCTTACCTTTCAATTGACAACGAACGATCCGGCTTACAACGACACGCCAAAACTAGTCGCGTACCAGAACCGGTTGACGGCGGCGCTCGAAGCCATTCCCGGGGTGACCGGCGTCGGTTTCGCCAGCCACCTGCCGCTTGAGGGATGCTGCTTCGGGAGCACGTTTTTCGCCGAAGGCAGAACCCTGCCGCCTAACGCTTCGCCGGACATCAATTTTCAAATCGTTGATTCGAATTATCTGTCGGTGATGCGCATTCCCGTACTGGCGGGGCGTGCGTTGACCGGCCGCGACGTCAATGGAGACATCGGCTCAACGTTGCTGAACCGGACGGCGGCAAAATACTTCTTCGGCGAAGCGTATCCCATCGGCCGCTACGGACACTTCGACAGCCCGAGCGGCGGCCGCGTTCGCGTGGTGGGCATCGTGGGTGACGTGCGTAACAACGGCTTCGACAATCCCACTAAACCGGAAGCCTATATTTCTTCGGCGGCGTTGGACACCAATCCAATGCATTTCGTAGTCCGCTCGCAAGTGCCGGAAAGAGTTCTGGTTCCTGAGATCCGACAGGCGGTGCACCGCGTCAATCCCAGCCAGCCCATCTATGAGGTGCGTTCGATGCGGACTACGGCCGCCGAATCGCTTTCCCTGCAGCGAGCCACCTCGTTGCTGACTACTTTTTTTGCACTGGCGGCGTTGGTGTTGGCATCGCTCGGTGTTTATGGTGTCGTGGCCTACTCAGTGCGGCAACGCACCGTGGAATTCGGGACCCGTATGGCACTCGGAGCAGTCGGCAGAGACCTTTTGCGCCTTGTGATGGGCAATGGGTTGACCATGGCCATAGGAGGCCTGATCCTGGGCGCGTTGGCAGTTGCTGCGACCACCACCATACTCGTGAAGTCCTCAGTTATTCATTCTGTCGCCCCGCTGCCGTTTGTCTATTCAAGCTTTGCTATCGCGGCGATTGCCCTGCTCGCGTCGTTCTATCCGGCCTGGCGCGCCACGCAGTTGTCGCCCATGGTGGCCATCCGCAATGAGCCCGAAACCATGTGGCTGCAGACCCGCGAACGTCTGCGCCGGGCGGCAAACGAGGTCTCGGAGCTGCTATCCCGAGACAAACCCGCGCCAGCTGTTTCCGAAGCGTTTCTCCTTGCCGGCTTCGTGGATGCCACACGCCAGGCAGAGTCGGTTGAAAAAGCTTTGGAGGCGGCGTTGAGCAAACTCGCGGAGGCTTTACGCGCTGAATCCGCCTGGCTGCTCGAAAAGATTTCAGATTCTGCATTTCGCATCGCCGCGGAATTCCCTGCGCAGGGCCAACACTCACTGCTTCAAGAGGTGCCGCCCCATGGTTTTCTGGTGCGGCGTTTGCATTCTTATTCATTGCCGTTGCCCTTAACGGAAAACGATCTGGTGTCTTGGAAGCGCTGGGCGGCCGAATACAAACCGCAGGTTTTCCCCGAACTACAGGCGCTGGACGAGGCCAAGGTACGCCTGGCGATTGCACTGCGGACCACGAAAGAAACGATCGGACTACTTCTGCTCGGACCAACCGTCAACGGTGAGGAGTACAGCGCGGCCACTCGCCGTGCCCTCCGTGTTTGCGCCGATCAATTTGCCCTGATGCTCGAGAACGGGCGCCTGACCGATCGCATGGTGGAGCAGGAAAAGCTGCGACGCGACCTGGCGCTGGCGACGGAAGTACAGCGCCGCTTGCTGCCGGATAACTTCCCGGAATCGAGCCTGGGAGAACTCGCGGCTTTTACGCTGCCGGCCCGCAGCGTGGGCGGCGATTACTACGATTTTGTGAAGGTTGGCGATCAAAACATAGGCATTGCGTTGGCCGATGTTGCCGGCAAAGGTGTAGCCGCTGCCTTGATCATGTCCGTTGTGCAGGCTTCCCTGCGCATACTCACCGACGAAGGTAAGGTTTCGCTGCCGGAATTAGTCGCAAAAATGAATCGCTTTCTTCATCGCTCAACGGGCTTTAATAGCTACGCGACTTTCTTCTATGCACAGATGGACGAACAAACACGTCAGCTAAGTTATGTGAATGCTGGCCACAACCCGCCGTACCTGCTGCGTGCCAGCGGAGTTGAAGAGTTGTCAACGGGCGGTATGGTTATCGGCATGTTTGCGGCGGCGAGTTACGAGGAAGGTAAAGTCGATTTGCACTCCGGTGACGTCCTGGTCGCGTTCACCGATGGAGTAACGGAAGCCCTCAACCTGGGCGAAGAAGAGTTTGGAGAGGAACGCCTGAAGGAGTTGCTGAAGAGTGTAACGCATCTGCCGGTGGACGAAATGGCGACGCGTATCACAGCCAGTTTACGCGAATGGATCGGAGAAGCGCCGCAGCACGACGACATGACCTTCTTAGTGATGAAAGTAAAATGAAGGCCGCGAAATTCGAGCCGGTTGGAGTGGCGGGGCTGGGTCAACTGGGGCGGGGAATTGCTACCTGCCTGTTGTCCTACGGCTACCAGGTGATCGGCTTCACTACGGGCCCGGACACTTTCGAACGTGCGCGCACCTATACGCAGCAGGCCCTCGAAGCGCTCGTTGCCCGGGCTGCCTTTCCGGAAAACATACTTGCAGATTGGCGCAGCCGTTTTATCGAAGCGCCCGAGCTGAGCGCATTCGCTCCGTGCCGGTTCGTTATAGAAAGTGTAGTCGAGGATCTTGCCATCAAAGTGCGGGTCTTCGATGCCATTGAAGCGGTAGTTGCAACGGACATTCCGATTGCGAGTAATACTTCAGCGATTCCGATCACGCTATTGCAGAGTACACGCCGCCACCCTACGCGGTTTCTGGGAATGCATTGGAACGATCCCGCCTACGCGACGCGCTTCCTCGAATTGATTCGCGGGGAAGCCACCTCCGATGCAGCGTTTGCGGCGGCGGCGGAATTGGGTCGCGCGCTTGGCAAAGACGCGGCGTTGGTCGAAAAAGATGTGCCCGGTTTCGTAGCGAACCGCCTGGCATACGCCATGTACCGCGAGGCGATACACTTACTCGAATCGGGCATCGCGGACGTAGCAACGATCGACCGCGCCTTCCACAACTCGATCGGATTCTGGGGCTCGTTTTGCGGCCCGCTGCGTTGGATCGACATCACGGGCGGTCCGTGGCTTTATGCCAAGGGGATGGAGCGCATCTTGCCTACATTGGATAATGGCGCGGATCTGCCGCTTACTTTTCGAGAAGCGCTCGAACAAGAGCACCACGGGATAAAGAACGGTCGCGGGTTCTACCCTTATGCTGCCGGAGACGCCACTAAATGGGAAAAGCGTTTGCGTGAACATGCCTGGCGTATTTTGAATCTGCATAGCAAGCCAGGCACTGCAGATGAGGAGTAAACCGCCGATTTTCAAAAAGACGCGCTTGGGGGCCTTACCGCTGGCCCGGACTTTCCCAAACGGCAAGCCGAATTGACGATTAAATTTCGGAATGGATAAGAGAGCTTGGCGAGTTTATTACCCGCCAAGCTCCGGCAGGAACCTTATGAAGAAGCCTTCGGCTTTACGGTATGATTAATTCCTGCCCAACCTGAATCTTATTGGGATCGCTAAGCTTGTCGCGATTTGCCTCAAAGATCTTGTTGTAATCATTGGCGTTGCCATAGTACTCTTTGGCGATCTTGGACAATGTATCGCCGGACTGGACTTTATAAGTCCTCGAAGACGAGCCGGCGCCGGCCGCCGCCGCTGCTGCTGCCTGTGGCGCGGCGGCGGGAGCGAGGCTGGGATCTACGCTGATATCCGCCGTCAAATCACTATAAGAGCTGTCCGCCGCTTTAATCTGGTTCCATACCTCGTTCTTCACATCTTGTGAGGGAGCCGCGCCTTGGACGAAAAGCTTGTTGTCCTGCACGTGAAGGTGTGTCAAACGCACCCCTTTTTGCTGTATCGTCTGTAGCGCAGCGCTATACTTTTGCTTCAGCTCTTCAAGTCTGTCCATTAAATCCTCTTTTCCGGGTGGTCTTCAACCACGTCGTTTGACCCGCAAATGCACCAAATCGTTGCACTGTGAATGGGTCGGTTCTTTAGAAGAGCCGAAAGTGAGTTCTGCCACAGTTTCCGGCGACTTCAGTCCTCATGCTGACTGCTCTGAAAACATTCGGAAACACAATCGTAACCGCGAAAGACTCCCGGCCTGTTCAGCTGTGCGGCGTCAATCGTTCCGGCCTCGAATATTCGTCGCCTGACGCACCCGGCTCCCTGAGCAAAGCCGGTTTTTCCGAACGCGAGCTGGACGAAGTGGCCGGCTGGGGCGCCAACCTCTTGCGGCTGCCGTTCAATCAGGATTGGGCGCTCGCCCGGTCTTCTTACGATGCCGAACCTTACCTGCTGGCCCTCGACTGGATTGTGGAGCAGGCAGCGCTCCGCGGAATCTATACCCTGCTCGATCTGCAATGGCTCGATGCTGTCTCGCCCCGAGGTACGCTGCCAAACGGCTCCGCAAACTTTGTTCCGCCGCTTCCAAACCTCGAATCCGTCCAGCTCTGGTCCCAGTTGGCCGCGCGATACCGCAACCACACTTCAGTTTTGTTCGACATTTTCAACGAGCCGCATGATCCGCTCCCTGACGATATGCATGAATTGTGCGGCATAACCAGCGATGGGCACATATACCAACCGGTTTGCCGTCGCGTCGGCATGTCTCAGTGGCAGCCTTGGGCCAGCCATCTCATTGCGGCGATTCGGAATCAGCATCCCGATGCATTGATCTTTGTTTCCGGCGTGGATTGGGGCTACGACCTGCTAGGCTTCCCGTTGCCCGCCACGGAGAACATCGTTTACTCCTCTCATGTTTATCCCAGCAAGAAAAAGCGCTGGACCAAAGCGTTCGGCCAGTTATCGCGATCCCACCCCGTCTTCCTTGGTGAATTTGGGGGAGTCGAGACCGATCTCGACTGGGGTGAAAGGCTACTCGACTATCTGCAAGCTCGCCACATCGGCTGGGCTGCCTGGAGTTGGTCTGATCACCCGCACTTGATCAAAACATACTCCAACTTCGAGCCAACTGCGTTCGGTGCATTGGTCCGCGCCGCGCTTCGAAACCACCGTTCATCTTGAGTGCGGTTTGTCCCACGCGCGCCAACTACTGGTAGAATCCCACTATGAAAAAACTAAGCTGGCTACTCGTTCTCGCCTGCGCCGTGCTGATTGTTTCTGGTTACGCTATTGCTCCTGGACAGGCTACGCCGCCGCACAAACCTCCATCCGCCATGTCCGCGGACACGCAACTGATCGATATTAATAGCGCCAGCGCCGATCAACTTGATACACTGCCCGGCATCGGTCCAGCTCTGGCTGCCAAAATCATCGCGGGTCGGCCATATAAGACTAAGACCGAACTTACTACCAAGAAAATCATCCCGGCCGCTACTTACTCCAAAATCAAGAGTAGGATTGTAGCTCACCAAGCGAAGTAGCAGGCACTTGCTCGAATTGGGACTGCTTGTTGCGCAGCAGGTAAGTCGATATCAGTGCGGCGATAGCCGCCGTTGCCAGCCACACTCCGGGGATCGCCCGGTTCCCGCTCCAATGAATTAGCAGAGTGCAGATGAGCGGAGTAAAGCCACCGAAGGCAGTCGCCAGGCTGTAAGCCAGTGAGAAACCGCTCGTTCGGACACTCCTTGGCATGATCTCAGTCAAATACACCACCATTCCGGCATTGTAAGTGCCATATAGGAATGAAAGCCATAGTTCGACGGATAACAGCCTCATGAAGGAAGGCGCATTTACCAGCCATAACAAAGCTGGATAAGCCGTAAGCAGGACCAGCGTTGAAGCTCCAATCAGAAGCTTCCTTCGGCCAATGCGGTCTGAGACGCCGCCCATCACCGGAAGCCACAAGAAATTCGAAAGCCCGACACACAGCGCCACTATTAGGCTCCGCCTGCTGCCCAGGTGCAGAACCGAAGCGCCGAAAGTCGGAGTGTAGGTGGTAATCAAATAAAACGAAATCGTTGTCATCAATGCGAGCAGGAACCCGGCGACCACTACCTGCCAGTTCTCCCTGACTGACTGCACAATTTCGCTAAAACCCGGGTGCTTTGACTCGGAAAGATAGGCGTCCGTCTCGCTCAACGATTGCCGCATGAAGAATAGAAACGGAATAATGGCGCATCCGGCGAGCAGGGGCACGCGCCATCCCCACGCCGTCATCTGCCGCGCTGTGAGACTTCCGGCCAACAACACTCCGAGTAGCGAGGCCAGAACCACCGCCAGTTGCTGACTGGCCGATTGCCAGCTGACATAGAAGCCTCTGCGATTTGGCGGTGCGATCTCCGAGAGATAAACCGAGACACCGCCCAACTCTACTCCGGCCGAAAAGCCCTCTATCAGGCGGCCTAACACGATGATCAGCGGCGCCACTATACCGATGGTTGCGTATCCCGGCGAGCAGGCAATCGAAATTGTCCCTAGCGACATCAGCGACAAAGTCAGAATAAGTCCTGCCCGGCGTCCATGCTGGTCGATGTATGCCCCCAAAAACAACGCTCCCAGCGGCCTCATTAGGAAGCCCGCCCCAAACGTCATGAAGGTTCTCATTAGCGATATGAACTCGCTGCCGCTGGGAAAAAAGACTCTGCCGATGGCCTCTGCGTAATAGCCGAAGACCATGAAGTCGTACATCTCAAGAAAATTCCCGCTTGCGACTTGGATGACGGACCAGGCTTTAGGCTTTTCTCCGGGAGCACGCACTAAATCAAGGCTACGCCAGACCAAATGCGCGCTTGCCGATACGCTTACTTGTGATTGCCGTTGCTCGACGGCTTGGAGGTTTGAAAGAACTGCCGTTCGACTGCCAGCTTCAGGCGCTCTTTGTGTACCGAAACCGAGGCCAGCCGTCGCGGAAAAATGCCAGTGTCTTCATTCTCGTTTCGCGCGTCCGGCGGAAGCATCACATCAAGCAGCTTTCGATCCTGTACCTCTTGCAGGATCGCCGCGGCTTGCAACAGCAGCTCACGATCGTGCAATTCGCGATAGAACCGGGACATACCAGACCATTACCGCACATGCTGCTTACAGCAGACAGGCGCGTCTAACGCCCACTGATTTTACCTCGTTGTTATTGAATTGCAGCCAGAATTTTTTGTGCCGGGGCAAAATTCGGATTCAACCGCAACGCGCCTTCCAATTCTTCCCG
>DATAYL010000415.1:0-10052 GCA_036272575.1 Bryobacteraceae bacterium
TCATCGGAGATGGCGCCCCATTCGACCCACTGCTCATCGCTCATGGACGCGCGCCACGCCAAGAACCCCTCGGCGTCGGGGCCGATTGGATGCCTTAATTTCCAGGTGCTACTCTCAACGATCTCGCAGATCTTTTCCCCCACGACATAGGGAGAAACAGGATTCTCAAGTGAAGTCCTGAAGAGCTCGTAGATACGCCGGCCATGCGGGTAATTCGAGTCAGCCGGCGGCGGTTGCACCTTGCCGAAGATCGCTGTCGCGATGACGCCCGGTTCGACGATGGCCACGCGAACTCCGAAAGCTTTCACTTCCTGGGCCAGGGATTCGCTTGCCGCCTCAAGCGCGAATTTTGAGGATGAATAGGCTGCCTGCGGTGCCACGGAAAGCCTGCCAGCCACCGATGTGACGTTGACAACGCAGCCGGACCGTCTCTCTCGCATGCCGGGCAATACGGCTTGAATGCAGCGCAACGCTCCAAAGTAGTTGGTCTCCATGGTGGCGCGAAACGCGGCGATTGGGTTCTCCTCAACGGGGCCGATCCCGGAAATGCCGGCATTATTCACCAGCACATCGATTCGGCCGGCTTCAGCGAGGATCTTGGCAAACGCATTGTCGACGGACTTGTCCGAATCGACGTCAAGCGCTGCGACGTGAAGCGGCAGGTGTTCGCGCTCAGCGATTGCGCGCAACTCTTCGCTGCCTGTTTTGGGATTGCGCATGGTGGCGTAGACGGTGTGGCCCGCTCGCGCCAATGTAACTGCGGTGGCCAGTCCGATACCGGTGCTGGTCCCTGTAACAACTGCAATTTTCATGTTTACTCCTTTGTGATTGATTAGAGGCTTTGACGATACCTCGAACTCTCTTGAGACAGCCATTCTTACTCCGCTCTTGACGCCGGCTGTCTTGCGTCACCCACGCAGTGGCGATGATGAATGCCGATGGAAGGCGCTGAAACTACGAATTGCATACCTGTAACCCGCTCTGATTCATCCCAAAGGCGTCTTTCAACTGTTGCGTCCTTTGTGATGACAGGCTCGAAGGCGGTCGTCGGATTTCCCTTGGCCGCCCTCCGACCATCCGGGCCATAGTAACCACCCTTTCGGGCATTCGGGCTTGTCGCTGCGAAGAGCAATGGCAATGACCCTGCTTCGGCGATTGGAACATTGGTTGGGCTAGTTTCATCATGATACGAAGACCTCGGCTCACGGACCGCCCGAGGTCTGTAAGAGCCCAGCCCGGGTGCGCCGCAATACTCGCAATGCACGAATTCGCAGCACTCAGGCCTCGATGCAGCTCAGAAGCGAAGATGAGATCAACCAGTTTTGATTGGGTGTATGCCCCACTGTGCGGAACATATCGTCTTTCGGAGTGTAGATTATCGAACTCCAGACGCGCTGTACGCGCGACTGTGCTTGACACTGTAACAATCCTCGATCCTTCCTCTTCCTTCATCAAAGGGAAAAGGAGAGCAGTAAGCAAAAAAGGTCCAAAGTAATTGGTCGCAATTTGCAGCTCAAGACCTTGAGAGTTCATGGTTCGCTTCGGCAACGCCATGATGCCGGCATTGTTCCATAAGCAAATCAAGGCTTCCTGTTCCATAGCGTTCGCGGAAGTGCTCGCCAAATTTCCGCACCGAATCGAACTCGGCGAGATCGAGCGTGGCGAGATAAAGCTGTGCCTTGGGCACCTCAGCCTCAATTCGTTCTGCCGCTTCTTTCGCTTTCCTCATGTCTCTGGCTGGCATGATCACTGTGGCTCCCTTCCTGGCAAGTTCCTTAGCTGCACGGAAGCCGACGCCCGATGTTGCGCCAGTAACTAAGACAAGCCTGCCCGCTTGCGACGTTATATCTCGCACGGTCCATTTATGCTCTACGTTTTTCATCTCTTACACTCCCTCTTCCACGTACCGGAAGAACTTAGTCGGAAGAAGCGCTCGCCGCCGAGCGCGCACTGACTTGATAACGCGTATTTGATTTCCTGAGTTTTGTTCGCTCGCCACTTGGCACGCTCTTGCGGCATCAATGCTTGTCAGGCATTGGAATGGCGGAGGCGAACACGAAAATGCTCACGTAATGATTGCTGTTCTTGTCACAATCTTTCTTGTATGCCCGATCGGCTTCGGCACGTTCGTCAGCACCTCTCGGACCGCCTGCGTGTTCCGCCCGATCAAGTTGTGGCAACTCGTGACTGTTGCTATCCACGTCACCGCGTGCAATCGCCACATCTGTGGCAACCAAGAGATCGACGATCGCCTCCGGAAGACCTGTAGAGCCTGAAGTCTTCCGATACTCCGAGGGCGGTAGATCGCTGTACAGAAGCGGTCTTCCTGCCCAACCGGAGACGGCTTCCGCAAGATCTTTCATCGTGAAGGAGTGGTCGCCCGCAAGCTCGTATGTCTTTCCTTCGTGCCCTCCATTCGTAAGCACAGCGACGGCCGCTTCTGCATAATCTTCCCGGGTAGCAGCGGCTATGTTTCCGTCCTGAGCCGCGCCGATGAATCCACCGTGGGCGAGAGGCATCTCCAACCGCTCGGTGTAGCTCTATATACGAGCCGTTTCGGAGGATGGTGAAGGTCAGACGGGACGCTCGGAGCAGATCTTCAGTTTCCTTGTGCTCCTCGGCGATCGGCAGGGCGCTCGTGTCCGCACGAAGCACGCTCGTGTAGACAATATGCTCGACACCGGCTGCTTTTGCCGCCTCGATCACCGCTTGACGCTGCTCAACACGCCTGCCGAGGTCGGTGCTGATATAAGCAGCAATCGTTTTACCCCAGCGAGGGCTGGAATCAGCGTCCCCCGGTCTGAGTAGTCACCGCGCCGCACTTGAACTCCCCGCGATGCAAATCGGGCCGCCCTTTCGGGACTGCGAACGATCGCCACGAGTTGCTCGGGCGGCACAACTTTAAGCAAGCCCTCAAGCACGAGGTTGCCAAGTTTTCCTGACGCTCCGGCAACGCCTATTCTGGTTAAGGCCCCACCACTGGCAGGGCCGACGTTTGTTTTGTTCGCCATGTTCAGATCTCCTTTTGCGACGGTGTTGGGCCTTCAGTGCTCGTCGGGCAACGGAATGGCGGAGGCGAACACACCGTCCGGATCGAAACGGCGCTTCAAGGATCTGAGCCGAGCACCGTTGCTGCCATAAGCATCCCTTGCTTGTTCGCGATCATGTGGCCTCAGCTGGTTGGCGTAGCCGCCTGGTAGCGCAAATGGGGCGAGGCTTTCCCAGAGGTCCTGCGCCCATTGCCGGTGTTCCGCTCCGTTACTCGCGTCGGGTTCCCAACCGGCGATGATCTCCACCATGAAATGTTCCTGGCGCAAGCCGAAAGCGATCGCCTCTGCAGGAATGCGCGTAGCCGCGCCGTGGAAGTGGTGCCAGATGACCGCCGAGCGGGGCGAGGTCTTGGAGGCGACCGCCGTGATGACCGCATCGATGGCACCGTGCGTGAGCGCGGGTAGTGAGCGCGTCCGCATCTCCCAGTGCCAGCCATCCGCCTCCGCCACCCACGCGTCAAACGGGGCGAGCATTTCCGTGTAGGTCATCGGCCCGAGTTGTGCGAGCAGGGGCTTGCCGAGTGCTTGCAGGTTATCCATAGCGCGCTCCCCTTGAACCTTGTCGCCGTTCCAGAGCGGCAATAACGTGATCGCCGGCTGGCCATCCGGGCCGGATGCCATTGACACCGGTACACCGAGTTCGTCTGGCATGGTCGCCCCAAACCCCGCGTAGCGGCGCAGCACTACCTCGACCTCGCGCCAGGGATACACGATCGACCCCGCGAGCATGTGGCGTTTCTCATGCAACTGGACCCGCAGCGAAGTGACGATGCCGAAATTGCCACCGCCGCCCCGTATTGCCCAGAACAGTTCGGGCTCCTCATCGGGATCGGTCGTCACTCGTCGCCCGTCCGCGAGCACCACCTCGGCGCCAAGCAGGTTGTCCGCGGCCAGGCCGTACTGACCGTTAAGAGGGCCATAGCCGCCGCCCAGGGTCAGGCCGGCCATGCCGACCGTACCGCAGTTGCCCAGCGCCGCAACTAGACCGTGGGCACCAGCGGCGGCGGCCACGTCCTTCACCCTTGCCCCACCGGAGACGGTTGCGACTCGTGAGTGCGGGTCCACGATTGCTTGCCTGATCCTGCTGAGGTCAATGACGAGTCCATCAGAGCATAAGGCGGGTCCCGCCCAGTGATGTCCACCTCCGCGTACCGAGACCGGCAAGCCATGGCGACGCGCGACACGCACCGCCGCCTGTACGTCCGCGGACGTCTCACACACTGCAAATAATGCTGGCCGGTTCTCGACTGCTCCGTTCCATATCTGCCGCGTGCGAGCATAGTCGTCGTCGCCGCGTAACACGACTCTTCCCTGCATCATGGAGCGCAGTTCATTCGCGGCCGTTAATTCCGAAATAGTATGTGTGCTCGTTACACTCATCAATTACTCCTCGTAGTCATTTCCGGGCTGCATTCGGGCCAGTTTGAGTTCACTGTTTGGCGTCGTAGCTCTGCTCACAACTTGAGTAAACTGCACATCGGATAGGGCGTTGTGCGAGTTTCTGCTCGAATGGTCGGAATCTTGCCGAATCCATGCTCCAGAGACAAACTCCAACGAATCACAAGTAAGTTTACGGACTTTCTTGAGTAAGACGACGAGAGTTCGAATGAGTGGCGCCGGGGCAGTCAGAATTGTCGATTGAGGCGACAGTGCTGAGGCGGATGCAAGGAGCGATGAGGTACCAATGCCGGACAGAGCTAGAGACCATAACAACGAGTAAGAGGCAACCGGTGAAAGTGACAATGTGGCTGCAGACCACAACATCACAGGCGGATCATACTGTATCTTCGGAGCAGGTTTCCGAAGCGCAAGTCACTTCGGAGCCTAGGAATCGTAGCGATACTTTGTTGGGCTAACTCCACAGACATCGCGGAAGACCTGCGCAAAATGCTGCTGGGTTTTGAAGCCACAGGCCACGGCCACGTCCAGTACTCGCCCATCGGGAGCACGCAACATCGCCTTAGCACGCTCAACCCTTTGACGCAAAACAAATCGATGCGGGGTCTCGCCCGTTGACTTGCGAAACATACGCGCAAAATGAGCCGTGCTCAACTCTACCGACTGCGCCATCTCCTCGAGGCTCAAGTCATCTTCCATCTTCACTTGGACCAACTCTCTAATTCTTCGCAAGCGCGCTGAACCTAATCCTCCTCGGTATGTCCGCACGGGACGGTGCCTTACTGCATGACCATTGACCAGCGCTACGGCAATCGCCTGTTCGATGGAGTCCAGAAACAGCCGACCGCCCGGAAACCCAGCAATCATTTCGGCATTCACGGCCGCAGCCAGTGCGGCCAGGCGGGGGTCCGCAAACTTGCGATAGCAGCGCAGTTCTACCTCGCAACCCGCTCCGTCGGAGGCGGCCATCAGTGCCGCGTCGGAAATACTGATGATCTGCAGATGCGGCGCTTTCGTGGTTCTGACCCACTTTTCCTCATGAGGGAGGCACATTCCTAAGTCGCCTGCCTCGTAGTCGACCCTTTCCATCGCGGACCGCGTCGAGCCCCATTCAATTGAGCCGGGCCCCAACACCATTGCGAGCCCTTGTTCTTGCCGCAGGCAACGACGCGGCTCTGTGATAGATTCGGGTGGTCTGAGTTCAACTGTCATTCTTTTACTTCCTGCCTTCGTGTTCTGGATATCGCCGACGGCTCTCCAGGCGCTGTTTCTTCCAATTCCCGTTGCTGGGTTGCGTAGTCTGGTCTACAAAATCGTCTGCAGACAGTCCTTCGAAATACTCCACTTTGCCTAAGCCATTCGCTCGCTCGTCCTGTCCCGTCATCAAAAGCGGTTCGTCAACGCCCCAGTGCCGGATGAACTTTACAGAGGCTCCGCTGGAAATCGTGTTTCCGTGTCCAAAGCAAGCCTTAGAAAACGGGAGTTTCGCCAACTTGGCCAACGTCCGCTTGCCAAGTTGCAGGTCTTCGTAGGAGATTGACAGGCGAAGTCCCAGGGTGTTTGCAGCCGCATCTCCCACAAACAGTAGGCCCCCGTCCTGCGGCCACAAAAACGCGATCTGTCCCGCCGAGTGGCCGGGAGTGTGGATGACTCGTAGCCCGTCCAGTTCGCGGAGGGTTTCGCCATCCTCAACGCATCGGTCAACCCTCACCGGCGGGACCGGAAGCAGATCTTTGACGAAGAGCTGAAAAAGGATTAGGTTCAGAACGCCTGGCGCGGGCGTCATCGGCCTTTGGTGAACCCCACTCTGGATGATTTCAGCGTCAAGCGCATGAGCAATCACTGTGGCGCCGGTGACCGCCTTGAGTTGTGCCGCACTGCCGGCGTGATCCTTATGTGCGTGAGTCAAGAGGATGTACTTGACCCCGGAAGCAGCAATCCCAGCCTGCTTCAAAGCCTCAAGGATCTTGTCACCGTGCTTTTGCAAACCAGTATCGACGAGAACGTAACCAGATGTGCTGCGGAGAAGAAAGCAGTTACAGATACCCAGATTCAGGGACCAGATGGACGGAGTGACTGTCTCGAAACGCATATTCTTTTCTCTCCTTAGAAGCACAAACGGCGCACATGCGCACCGCCGCTACCCTCCTCGAAAACTTCAATTGTGAGACTGCCCGATTTGACGAGCTCGCTATTTGGCTTCTGGGTCATCGTTGTTCGCCTCGCAGGGGCTCGATCGCGTGATAGTCCACGCAGGTTCGAAAGCGATTAAAATCGCTTGCCATTTCTAAAAGCGCGGATCCGCCTTTTACGGGCAGCAAGACTGAAGAATAATTGGGACAGGGATTATTGCGCGCATCCGGCACTTTGACTGGCGCAGGTATCGTTTCCCAAGGTCCGGAACCGTTGCTGGTGTGATTGATGAACAAAACCTGGCCATTCTGGAGAGATACGTTTCCGTTCCTCTCATAAAGCATCTGACCCACGACGAGAAGAGTAGTGTCGCCCGAGCCGGTCTTAGTAAATGACATGTTGGTCGGAGCATGCTCGAAGTACTCCCCGGCGATAGTTTCGATTTTCCTACCTGTATTTGCGGGAGGTCCGTAATTCCAGCCATCTCCAGATGTACGAGAGAAGACCGTGCACTGAGCGGGCCCGCAGAGCTCATATGTCATGAAATAGGTTCCAGCCGCGGTTCTCGTGACCCAAGCCATGCCAGGTCTGTCCCGTTCTATTTTGCTGGCAACCGTGTTCTTTTCGTCCATCCACGTGACTCCATCCGCGCTGCGGATTTGAGCCAATTTCTGGCTGCAACACGGGTCTGTTTCGTCCGACCAGAACATGACTGACGCTCCATCGGCCGATATCTCGAATTGCGGCTCCCATAGGCCTTTGCCGGGCTTGCACTCGCCTCGCCTAACCGGTGTTGAAAGGTATCTCCAATTTTTGCCACCGTCCAAACTGGAATAAACATCGATCGAAGCGCTCTGCCCGGCACAGAATGTGGCGGCATAAAGTAGCGTGCCGGCGCTCAGATTTCCCACTTGTTGTGGTAGTTCATACAGTGTTCCGCAACATTTCCACGTAGTGTCAGGCTGAAAGTCGATCTTTGACAGCTTTGCGAAAGTTGTTCCGTCGTCCTCGCTTTTGTACACGGCTCCGTTCGCAACGGTCGCTACCAGCGTTCCTCTCGCGGAATCGTTCGATAGTCGTACCACGCGAGCGTTCCTGGTGGAAACATGGGGGACCTGGTCCAGCGGAGACCCTGATGCAGCTACGGCTGATTGCCCTCCAAGGTTGGCCATCAGAATTGCGATGAAAAATAAGAGACGTAATTGACGAATCATATGTTGAAAAGCTTCCATCATCGAGACAGCAGCACGGCGCGGCTTCTGAACCGCCCATGCAGCGTTGTCGGAACTCCTTCGGCCGTCACCTTCTCATCGCTCCCCATGAAATTCCCAGTGGCTCGAATTCTGGCTCTGAACCCATCTCACGCAGCCGGCTCGCTAATCGCGAGGCGGCCGCAATTGTGATCACTCGCCATTCGCGGGCTGATGATTCAGGCGGCGCATCCATCGACTCGAATTCGTCGATCCAGTCCTCAGCGGAGATCCTGGCCTGCTCGGAGCCGTACAAGTTCGTCAGCACGCTCATAAGCGACTCCAATTGACGCTCTGCCATGCTCATCAGGCACTTCCGATTCTCGTCAATTTCGACGGCGCCCAACAAGCCTAGATCGAGGCTGTAGATACGACCGATAGTGACTAGTCCGATACCTTTCGAGGATCTCCGGCGACTCTTATGGTTGCCGTTTGGGAATCTCGATCAGTTTCCAGCCGGCACGCCGGGCGTCGGCGGACCAAGCGCCTGGTCCGAGCAAGGCCAAGCCCGCAGCGAACGTCGCCAACAAGATCCGAACTAACGGATCACCTTGGCCGAACGCGGCCAGCCAAATCTCAATGGCCGCTGTGACTCCTCCGATCAAGTGCGTACGGTAGCCCGCTACCAACAACACGCCCATGAGCGCTGACAAGATATAAAGAGTGCTAGTTGTTGCGAGCGTCGCGGTCGGAATGTAGGAGAAGGCTTCCCAAATCAAGACAGCGCCCGAGACGAGCCGGATCAGCAGCAGACCGATAGCAGCCCAGCCTGTTGGAAATTCGAAAAAAGGCCGGTACAATTCCTCCCCTGCCCAGATTAGAAAAACCGAACGCCCGATAAAAGCCTCAAAAGGTACGACGGGTTCCCTCTTTCGAGGAAGCTACAGCTCGATGATGCCCCGCCTGATTGCAATGATTGCCGCATCCGTTCGATCCTTGGCGCCCAATTTCGACAGAATGCTTCTGACCCGGCCCTTCACGCTCTCTTCGCTGATCGAAAGCTGACCAGCGATCTCCTTGTTTGCGCTTCCCGCCGCAATCTGCCGTAGAACGGCGAGCTCCGCCGGAGTCAGAGGGTCATTGGTCGCGTGCTCCGCAAGCTGATATGAAACCTCCGGCGAAAGCGTTCTCTTGCCCGCATGAACAGCGCGAATTGTCTCCAGCAGTTCCTTGGCCACCAGGTTCTTCAGAAGATAGGCACGCGCGCCGGCCTTTAGAGCGCGCAAAACCTGGGCATCGCCACTATATGTCGTCAGCACGATGATCTTCGTGTCGGGGAATTCCCGGCAAATCGACATCGTCGCGTCCAACCCGTTCATCTGCGCCATCTGCAGATCCATCAGAATGATGTCAGGGCGATGTTCGCGCGTGAGTGCAATCGCTTCGCTTCCGTTCGACGCTTCGGCGACAAGTTTCATGTCCGGCTGCCCGGAGATTAGTGCCGCGATGCCTTCCCGGAACAGAGGATGGTCGTCAACTGCCAGAATTCGAATCGGTTCACTCATGCTCGCTCTTCCCGAATAATCTCCAGCGGCGCGTTGGAGATTTCAAATATGCACGCGCCGCCGGAATCCGCACGGTAATTTGGGTGCCCGTGCCGGGCGCGCTCCACACATCCAGACGGCCGCTTATCGATTCGGCTCGTTCCCGCATCCCAGAAAGTCCCCAATGTCCGTGGCGGCCCCCGCGATCGAAGACCTCGGAATTAATCCCCGTTCCGTCATCGCTCACCTGCAGCCGAAGTTCACGATCGCCATATGTGATGCCCACCCGGATCCTGCGAGCCTCGGCATGCTCGAACGCATTGCGCAGCCCCTCGCTGGCGATTCGGAAAACTTCATCACGTAGCATTGGCTGCAACTCGCGTGCTTCGCCTTCCACCTCGACCGCGGCAGATGGCGGGTGCGCGCGGGAAGTTCGCAAACCTTCGCACACGGAACCGAGTTCGCGCGCAAGATCGTTTGTAACCACCGTCGATTCACGCAAGTTCTCAACCGTGTTGCGAGCCTCGGCAATCGCTTCCGCGCCCCTGTCGAGAGCCCCGGCCAGCGCGTTTTTTGCCTCCTCCGGCTGCGCAGGGATTAAATTGTGCGCCGCCTGAAAACGAAGCAACAGTCCTTGGAAACTCTGGAGCAGGGTGTCGTGCAACTCGCGGGCGATGCGCATTCGTTCATTGACACGTTCCTCCATACGGGCATTGAGCTCCCTGGCAATCTGCCGC
>DATAYL010000416.1:0-3393 GCA_036272575.1 Bryobacteraceae bacterium
CCCGTGATGAAAACGTAGGCACCTTCTTCAACGAAGCGCTTGCCGCTCGCCAGCGCCATGCCGCTCGATCCTCCCGTGATGACTACGACCTTACCCTCAAGCTTTCCCATAACTGCTCCCTTCGGTAGATTTGTAGAATTCACTACAGTGGAGTAGATGTCTTGAACTGTGGACGAGACCTGCTCGCAAGTCCTAATATTCTGTCTATTCGTCCAAACTAAGAGGCCACATTGGATCCGATAACCGACATCTTCAGAACGATGCACGTCACCGCTTTCGGTCAGCACCGGCTCGAAGCTACAGCCCCGTGGGGCTTGATACAGGAGAAACAGATCGAAGAAAGAGTCACGCCTTCCGGCAAAACAAATTCACCCACAGATTTGGCGCACTTCGCCATGCTGTCGCGCGGTAACTGCTGGCTCAGTGTCGAAGGCATTCCGGACCCGATTCCCCTCACCGGTGGCGACTGCTTCTTGCTGGCCCGGGGGACTTCGATTGTTTTGCGCGATAGCCCGCGAACACGTCCAAGGTCGAGTTTTCGCGAGATCGGGGCCAGGGCCAACGGCAATGTCGCTCATTATGGAGGCGGCGGCGCGCCGACGACAATCGTCTGTGGGTCCTTGAGTTTCGATCGCGCCAGTCTGAAGCCGATCACTCAGTTATTGCCGAGCTTCATTCTGGATAAGGCCGATCAGGCACGCACGCTTGCTCTTCACAACACAATGCAAGCGCTGGCGTCAGAAATGGCAGAACAGGCGCCGGGATCTGAAGTAGTCAAGACTCGGCTGGCCGAGGTTCTGTTTATCCAGGCACTCCGGGCGCATATCGCGTCGGGACCGGAGCGCAACAAAGGATGGCTTCGTGCGATTTTCGATCCTCAAATGGGCACTGCGTTGACTGCCATTCACGACACAGTGAGTACACCCTGGACGGTCGAATCCCTGGCCAAATCGGCGGGCATGTCTCGCTCCGCATTTGCAGCGCGTTTTAAAGAGCTACTCGGACAAACACCGCTGGAATACGTAACCGAGTGGCGGATGCAGAAGGCGATGCAGTTACTACAACAGCGTGACAAAAAGCTCATAGACGTCGCTCGGTCGGTCGGTTACGAGTCCGACGCCGCGTTCAGTAAGGCGTTCAAGCGAGTTGTCGGGGCCAACCCTGGTGAATACCTCAAACGTGGTTTTGAAGGCCACGGTCATGCCGGAATGGCGGAAGATTTTTGAAGCGGAGGATGCATAGGTCCCCTGAACGGCCCAGGGTTTAGCAATCCACTTGGACGGGCAGTAGGCTTTTCGTCCACTGAAGCAAGGTAGCCAGATAGAGCGCGGGATTTTCCGCATGCAGAAAATGGCCCACCTGCGGAAATGAGTGGTACTCAAAGCGCTGCCCGGCGGCCTCGATCAGCCTGCGGGCCCGATCAACTTGCAGATCGGAGACCGAGCCCATCAGTGTCCCATCTACCGGATTCAACTTACGAAAATGATGTGTAAACAGGACAGGTACCTTGACCTTCCGCAGCATCTGCGCGTGATCACAGTTGATGGTTGCGGTACCGCTCAGGAAAGCTCGGGCCCACTCTGGATCGTATTCCTTAAGATTTTGGGGCGGCTCGTCTCCTCTGGGCGCAAGGTGTGCCATCGCTTCCGGAAGTGCGACAACAGCCGCAGCAGTCATGCCCTTCCAGTCCCCCACAGACCATTGATCGCCCAGGTATTTGCTCCTAAGCGCAAACAGGATGCTATACGCATTCTGACGAATGGAGGGCCCCCATGCTGGTGTCAGTTCAGAGGAAAAGATTGGTGAATCTTCGTAGTAGGCGCCCCGAATGAGCCCGGGCGGAGCATAGGCTGAGAGCCAGCACGACAACACGCCGCCCGAAGAGAGACCCGCCACAATGGTCGCCTTGCCTATCACCGTCTGGATGAAGCGCACCAGATCGTTGCCCATGTTGTCGAGAGTGTAGCGTCCGGGCGTGCGGCTTGATCGACCCTGCCCTCGTAGATCGACTGCGTATATGCGAAAGTCCTTCTCCAGCAGAGGTATTACTTTCTCATACCCCCACCAGGACTCAGTCTGACCCGGGATGAGCAGGAGCGCGGGCGCTTGCTCAAGGCCAGTCGCCACATAGTTCATTGCGACTTCCCCAAGATCCACCATCTGTTCGGGGTAGTTGTGCGGTACATAAGTCTCTTTGGGGAAATCAGGTCCAAATTTAAAGTTCATACAATGCTTTCGCTTTGACGCTCGACGGCGCAGCCAGTTAGGATCGATGAGCGAATGCGGCCGACGGACCAGTTGTGTCGGCCTCCTGCCCGAGCTCCATGCCTGCGATAAGACCGCTGTTCACGGTGAACACGTGGAGAACCTCGCTGTCCGATAGAACATCCCCTTGGAGGTTCTTAACGAGTTGGTGCACCCTGACGCGGACCTTGCCCCTGTCTTCCTCGGTGATTGCCAGCGGGTAAGGGTCTTCGTGTCTGCCATTCATCCTCCTAACACTGCAGTAGGGACTGTGCGTTTCAGCGAGTCGGTCTAAACCCAAACATCGAATTCCCGGCGGCCGGCACTCACAGTTACTGTTGCGCGGGCGGCTCTGACGAGTAGATGATGGACGCAATCCGCCAGCCATCGGCCGCTTTAACCAGCTGCCAAGTCTCGCTACCGCGGTTGTTTGCTTTCCCGTCAACGTTGAAAACAAAATCGAAATAAACGGTCGCGATAGTACCATCCGTATGGATCTCGACGTTGCTGTGTTCGGGGTCGAAAGTTTTGGGCGTCGTGGAGACCAATTTCGCGAACTCACGATAGCTGCTGATACGGACTTTCTGGGCCGTTGCCGACTTTGCCTGCGCCTGAGCGTATGCGGAGTCTGTCAGAACGTTCAGCCAGAGATTGGCATCGGGCAGAAACAAGCCGGAGAGCGTGGTTCCATCATGGGCGAGGATCGCGGCGTGATACTGCTTCATTACCTGCTCGATCGCAGCCTCGTCTGCGCCGTGACCGTTGACTGCCTCGGTCTGGGCGGTGGAAGGCGCTGGCGCTTGAGCAATGGCCGCCATGGGTAGTAGGGCAAGAGCACAGAGCGCTAGATTTTTCAGTTTCAGCATGATTTGTCCTCAATTCGAAAGAGATGAAGTGTTTTTGATTTGCGACGCACCGTGGTTGCGATTACCGGAATGCCGTTGGTGGTATTGTTCAGGCCAAATCACGTGGTTAAACATTTCCCTATTCCCCCTTCTTGAAGAGGTCCTGAAAAATCAGTGGAGCCCAGGAGTTCCCTCGCGCCTGGACGAATAAGCCTCCTTCTGTAAGCCTCCCCAGCCACACTGGTGCAAAGCCGAGTCGTTCAACTAATTTCGCAACTTCGTTACCAACAGTTTGTTCGTCACT
>DATAYL010000417.1:0-6618 GCA_036272575.1 Bryobacteraceae bacterium
TCAGCACATTACGGGTTGTTGGAGCAGAACCTGACCTATGACGCAGCCCTGGCGCAGTTTGCGTTGGCGCGTCTCAAACTGTAGCGTAGCTTCCGGTGCTCTGAATTGCTGCCATAATGACGTGCGATGATCTCTCTTCCGAGCTTTGACGCCGATGAGGTCGAACTGCTGGCAAGTGCAGTGGAGAAAACCCTCGAACATTTACGCGAGGCTAATGAACGACTCGGCGGAAATGATGCCGAGCTGATGCAAACGGGACGGCGTTATGCCATCCTCCTCCAGAAGCTTCAGGCCGTTACAAACCGCTGACTGGGGCATGCGTGGCGCATTGCGCGTTTCGCAGACTCGTTGAGCAACAATGTCTGGAGTTTCGCACAAACGGAGCGTTTGCGCTCCCGCATTGCAATGGACTGTTCCGACATTCCCAAATCCTACTATGGTCTCGAACGAGACCAGCACTTGCAGGTTGACGCCGATCTGTAGAGGATTCCACCTGGACCGATAGTCGGCACCCCGCTGACTAAGATCGTGTAGCCGCACAACAAACGTTAGCGTTTTACGGCAAAGCGATAGGCGATTGCTAAACCCTTCCGGACTACAGCGGATCTATACAGTACTAATTCTGTCCGGTTTCCGGATAAGAACGAAGCCGCTCGTGTCCGCCTGACTTTTCTTTACGGACTACTGCGATCGCTTTGGCCGGTTTGCGGCTGCGGGACGATTGCTATTGAAGATGACTTTTCCATTCCGGATGGTATACGCCACGCGGGAGAGCGCCGTGATGTCTGCCGCTGAATCAGAATCGAGAATCGCAAGGTCTGCATCGAAGCCTGGGGCGATGCGGCCGCTATGGGACGCATAGCCGAAAGGTTGAGCGGGGTTGGTGGTGAGCGAGGCGAGAATCTTAGGGAAGGTCATTCCGGCACGGGACATGAGCTGGAATTCTTCGGTGGTGTCGTAGTGGTCGATGTAGCCGATGTCGGTGCCGAAGAAGATTTGGCCGCCGGCGGAAGCATATGCGTGAAGTTGGCTGACGGCAAGTGCGATGACGTGTTGAATGGCCTCGGGTGAGGCGTGGCCTTTTTGCATTTCGACATCAAAGAGAGTGAGCGTTGGGATGAGGCTCATGTGTACCGCTTTCATACGGGCGACGAGTTCGGGAGGCCAAGTAGTTCCGGGCTCATTCGCTTCCGACGTTGTGACGTGAGCAAGGATGCCGACGCTGGCATCGAGAGAGATCTCGATTCCCTTAATCGTGGATGGGTGTGAGAAGACAAGCTTGTTGTAGCGGTGGGCTTCGGCGACTATGGCGCTGGCCAGGTCCGCGGGCATGTACTCGACGTGGCCGGCCTCGCTGGATCCGGCAAAGATCTTAATGCCGTCCGCACCATCGCGTATTTGCCGGTCGACGCGAACGCGGGCTTCTGGGATGGAGTGGACCGCTGGCATCGCGATGTTGAACTTAGCCAGATATTGCTGGACATAGATAGGAGTTTTGATCCAGAAGGGTTCGCCGACCGTGAGGACGCGCGGGCCGGGAAGTTTGCCGGCATTGATTTGGGAGCGGATGTAGTTGGTGTTGGCGAGAATCGAGGCGATGTCGAAGACAGTGGTGAAACCCCAGCGAGTGAACATCGCTTGAAGCTGTGAGTTGAGCACGTCTGGCGATTGATGGTCGGCGTGAAGAAGTGGCGCCGGGAGGAAGTGGACGTGGCTGTTCCAGAAGCCCGCGGTGACCGCCAGGCCCCTACAGTCGATGGAGCGGATACCGGGCGGCAGTTTTATTGTGCGGGTGGGACCGACGGCAGCGATCCGCGTGTCCTGGATCAGGATGATGCCGTCGTAAATAGGCAGCCGGTCAGGTTGGGTGTAGATGATCGCGTGGTTCAGCGCGAGGCTGGAGGCGTGGACGTCGCAGGTGACGAGGAACAGCGTGAAGGCAGTCAGGACGAAAAGACGCATGTTTGGTGGTACGACGGCCGGTGTGAATTGTTCCCTTGCGATGTGCAATCATCGCGGGAGGTGCATATCCTTCAGGGTCGCGTTTGCCAGCGAATGCCGAACCATGCGGCGGCCCACGCGAGTAGAAAACCGTAGCAAGAAGCCCAAACAATGTGGTTTGGGACGCCAGGAAAAACTCCCGCGACGATGATCACGATGGTCAGTACGCTTACGAGGATCAAAAGTTGCGCCGACAATGACTTGGTGCGACTGGGAACTCGACTGACACTGGAGACTTGCCACCGTATTCCGAACCAGCCAGCGAACCACCCGAGAATATAGCCGGAGCAAAAACACTCGACGACGTGTTGGCGCGCTACCGTGTGTCGCCCCGTATTCGCGAGCAGAACTGCAAGAACAATGACTACGATTGCGGTCTGGCCGGAAACTGTCTTAACAAGCTGAGATCCGCGGCTGCTTATGAGATCTCTTGCGGTAAATCGCCATAGTGCGACCGTCGACTGTGATGCTTGCTCAAGATCTTCGAAATTCTGCAGCAACTCGGCACGGTGCTGCTGTAGATACTGACGCGGGTAAAGTTTCAGCAGCAATCCATAGACTGCAAGCGAGCGAGACGTCCCATATTGCCCGTGTTGCTCCATAACACTACGTTGGCTTCAACTGCCGGCGCGCCATTGCCGCAACGTTAGTAAGCCGTTCGCTTTCGGACTTTAAAGCCGCCTGTCCCAACGCAGTCAGTTTATAGTAGATCCGGCGCGGATCTCGCGTATTGCTCTTCACTACCAAACCGGCCGCGATCATGCGATCGAGCGATCCATAAAGGGTTCCAGGACCCATCCTTACTGCACCGCGAGAGTCTTCACTGACCTGCTGCATAATGTCGTAACCGTGACGTTCCCGGCCATAAAGGGCCAGAAGAATATGGAACACCGCCGGCGTAAGTGGCCCTGCGGGGCGGGACTTGTCCATTCGTCTCATATTACATCCGTCCCGGATGTATTCAACTTGTGCACGGCATCTGCAGCTAACGCAAAGGCGGTGATTTTTAGTGAGAGCCGGATAGAGAACGGCTGGGTTGCCGAATGGCAAGTGGCGCGAGTTGGATCTGCTTCGCACGCTTATAGGCGGTTGAGAGGTCGCTGTCGCTGTACACGAGCACGCGTCCAAGAACGAGTATCGAATTGTCCGGCGAGGATATTTGTTTCATTGTCTGCGGCACCGTTCCTTGCCAACCCGGCCCGGTAATGAGGTAATCACCCGCTTGCGTACCGGTGGTTCGCGTGCCGACGTAAGCGAAGTCGACGTCAAACGGGTCGGTGAACTGCACGCTGTAGTAGCGCCCGGAAAAGTCCGGCACATGCAAAACCTGGGGTCCTCTGCTAAGGTCCAACCAGCCTACAGTAAGGAGCGTGTCGTGGTTCACGCCAACAGTCATCAGATTCGAGCTTCCGTGCGGCAGCGATGTGTGAAGGGGATCCGCAAAGAGTTTTTGGGGCTCGGTATAGAGTGTATCAATCGGGACGGGGCCATCGCCAAACCCTTGATGGACAATCGCTCGTTTGAAATTGTTGCTCACAAGATGTGGCCAAAAGTAGATGAAGAGGAACGTGCCGAGCGCCCATGCTACAACCATGGCCGAGCCGAATGTAATGAGGTGCTTGTGTTTCACAGGTGCTATCACCGAGTTTCCACGACCGGCGGCGCCTTGTACTTGCCGTCCAGAATGGTTGCGCCGGGCAGATACACGCGCAGCCAGAGTATGAACTTGCCTGTGGGCGCGGGCAGCCAGTTGGATTCATGGCCGGCCGGAGCGGCATTCTGGATGTAGATCTCGACGGAGCTGTCGGCATTCGGAACGAGGCCGGAGCGGTCGCTGACGCTGTACCGGTGGATCCGATTCCCCACGAAGTGATTTCGCGCATTGCCCATGGTGAGCGACCAGAACGCACGGTTCGGCGGGAGTTGTCCTGCCGGAAAGTGCATGATGTAGTCGTGCTGGCCGGAGAGCTTTTGACCCGCGCTGTTTACTTTCGTTCTCCAGTACATGGCCTCTTGCGGTACGTTTATTGGGCCAGGGAATTCACTGGCACATGCGGCTCGTAAGAGCACGCCGTTGCCGGGTTCGCCGCATCCGAACATGGTGGTCCAGCCATTGACCTTTATTACATAGAGGTGCGCGATGATCTGGAACGTGATGAACGCCAGCACGCCGCCAATGATGATTCCTTGCACTATGTCCGTGACGATGTTCCTCGGCCCGAGGGTCGCGAGCAATCTGAAAGCGCCACTGCGATCCTGCGAACGACTTAGCTGATGTCCACGCAAGTGAATCATCACGCGGCCCATGACAAACCCCAAAACCAGGGAGACGACAATCCACCGGATCATATCGTTCATATCTCAATCACCGCCCACAGTCGCGTTACGATCGTGGATGAGGTTCAGAAAGTCATACGTGATGCTTTGGGACGTCTTGAGGAGCCGATCGAGATAGCTTCCTGGAACGGCGACCTGCTCCGTCTGGCAGACTTCGATTACCGATTGCCGACGAGACTCTGAATCGACATATTTCATATATCCGTAACGGACATCCGCTACGGATATATTATCACTATGAACGTACAACCGTCGTGCTTAGACTGTGTGCCAGGAAATCCATTTGGCTACTGCTCTATTCGAACCAAAATCGTCTTGCCGTAGTACGCGCCAGTTACATATGTGAGCGATCTGTCTACCGGTTACTCGTGGGTAACGGCCTACTGTTTACGAATCCAACTTGACGTATAGTCGCCCATGCTTCCTTGTGGATTGCCCGCCGTTAAGCGTCAATATCGGTAACTATTTGTGCCCGGTTCTCTGGGAACGGCACCTCTTCGCTTACGAGCGAATAAAAACTGAAGCTCCCCGAAATGAACATTTTCTCCACCGAGTGATATTTGAAGGCGCCTGTCGTACCATTACCAATATTCAACTTCTAGTGGAGAATTCTTGCGAACACTGATCGCTTCTGTTGTTCTTTTCTGCGTCATCGGCTTTTCATCTGCACAAGCACCTGCCGTGCCAGAGACATATCTGGGTTTCACTACCAAGAACGCGCAGACAGAGAGAGACTGGGAGGAAAGGTTCCGACAGCTTCCTGAGGCTGAGCGCATTCACGCCAACATGGTGCAGCTTGCCAGCCATCCGCACAACGTCGGCTCTGAAGCGCAGAAGAAAAATGCGGAGTGGGTTTTGGCCCGCTACAAAGAATGGGGTTGGGATGCTCACATAGAGAGCTTTGATGTTCTTTACCCTACTCCGAAGACCCGCGTTTTGGAAATGATTGGGCCCACCACGTTTAAAGCATCGTTGGACGAACCGCCGCTTCCGGGCGACCCATACAGCAAAGAAAAGAGTACTCAGCTCCCCAGCTACAACATTTACTCAGCCGATGGAGATGTAACCGGCACCCTCGTTTATGCAAACTATGGCATGCCGGAAGATTATGAGGAACTGGAGCGGAATAACATCTCCGTAAAAGGCGCCATCGTCATCACTCGTTATGGTGGCGGCTGGCGCGGCCTGAAGCCGAAACTCGCTTACGAACACGGGGCAATAGGATGCATCATTTACTCTGATCCTGCGGAGGACGGCTATGTGCAAGGGGACGTCCTGCCGAAAGGACCGATGCGGCCAGCAGGCGGCGTGCAGCGCGGCAGTGTCGCCGACACGACCCTATACTCGGGCGATCCTTTGACGCCCGGTATTGGATCGGTCCCCGGTGCAAAACGTCTGGCGATCTCTGAAGCAAGAACGCTGATGCGTATTCCTGTATTGCCCATCGGGTACGCAGACGCGCAGCCATTTCTCGCCGCACTCAGTGGCCGTGTTGTTCCAGCGTCCTGGCGAGGCGGGCTTCCAATCACCTATCATTTTGGCCCCGGCCCCACCAAGGTTCACATCAAACTGGAGTTCAATTGGGATCAGAAACCCGTGCTGGATGTAATCGCCACCATGCGAGGCTCGGAGGAACCCGATGTTTGGCTCATCCGAGGCAATCATTACGACGGCTGGGTAAACGGTGCGAATGACCCTATTTCCGGTCAGTCCAGCCTTCTCGAAGAGGCCCGCTCTTTGGGAGAACTCGCAAAACAGGGTTGGCGTCCAAAGCGTACGCTTATTTATGCAGCCTGGGACGGCGAAGAACCCGGCTTGATTGGCTCTACTGAATGGGCCGAGACTCACGCCGCCGATCTCACGCAACATGCCGCGCTCTATTTAAACACCGATGAGAGCGGCCGAGGATTTTTCGGAGCCGGCGGCTCCCACTCCTTGGAGCAGTTAGTAAACGAGGTAGCCAAAGACATCACAGATCCGGAGACTAACGTTTCCATCTGGAAGCGCCAACAAGCAGCGCTTCTTGTTGGCAAAGGCAGAAGACCGGCCCGCACCCCTGACAAGGAAGACGCTTTGTTACGTTCGACCATTCCACTGGAGGCGATCGGCAGCGGATCGGATTTTGCTGCGTTTCTCGACCACCTGGGTATTGCCTCCTTAAATCTCGGGTTCGGGGGCGAAGATCATAGCGGCACTTACCACTCGGCGTACGACAACCCGTGGTTCGAAGACCACTTCGGAGACACGAACGAGTTGTATGGACGTGCGCTGGCGCAAACA
>DATAYL010000418.1:0-19013 GCA_036272575.1 Bryobacteraceae bacterium
TGGCATGAAACCTCTCCTTACGCTAAAGACTTCAAGCTTTCCTGAACCAGCCGCTTCGTTCCGGTGACGGGATCGCCGGTGTTGGTGTCGAAGTCCATGGAGTAGTAACCGCGCCCTGAAACGGAAAAGTGACGGTCAGGCTGCTGTAAAGAACCCGCCACAGCAACGGCGGGAACGAATCGCAAGACGTCACGGCGAGAAAAAGGCAAAGCAAGCTCAGTGCATCATAAATATTTCAGTGTGTCAAGAAATACTTTCCAGAGTGCGCCGGTTTTGAGCTGGGTGACTGAAGCGCTCCATGCAATCTCCACACTGTTCCGCACAAGAAGTATTTGAACCAAAGAGCGCACAATTTAGGCTACGGGGTAGCGACTACCATCAGCGGCATGCCCGTGACTCTCGGCTGGAATGAGGCTCCCACATCCTTAGACGACCGAGACGAATTCTTTCCGCTCTGGCGCATACTCTTTGACGAGCCCTTCTCCAATCTCGTAAACCCAGGCGTAGAGTGCAAGCTTACCCTCTGCCACACGCCCCGCCACCGCTGGATGCGTTTGCAAATGGTGCACCTGTAGTAATACATTCTCCTGAATCAATTTGTCTAATAGTGTGTATTTGTCACCATGGCGGTTTCGCGCCTGCACCGTACTTAACGCGGCATCCGCATTATTCAGCCAGCGGTCTACCGCAGGCATGCTCTGTAAGGAATCGCGCGCCAGGAGTCCTTTCATAGCCCCGCAGTCAGAATGTCCGCATATCACCACCTGGCTCACTTTCAGGTGCGCCACTGCGTATTCGATGACCGCCGAAACGCCACCCACCATCTCGCCATAAGCCGGCACCAGGTTGCCGATATTTCGTGTGACAAAAATCTGCCCCGGCCCTGCCTGCGTGATGGTCTCCGGACTGACCCGCGAATCCGCGCACGTAATAAAGAGGGTATGCGGCTTTTGCGGTTCTCGCGCCGCCGTCTCGTAGCGGTTCCGGTTCTTCTGAAAGATATCGTTATGAAAGTGGCGAACTCCTTCATGCAGGAGCTCGCGGTAGCGAGTAACTTCTGTATCTGGATTCATATCCTCTCCATCATCGCCCGGAGGCTTTCGATGTCCTGTGACTTCCCAAACTGTAGCGATTTTGCTCCCCTTGCGTTGCCAGGGGAAATATGAGAAGCTTCCCATGAAAGCACAGGGGAGACTCTTGGATAAGACTCAGCTCGAACTCATCCGCGGAACTTTGGACGTCCTTATTCTCAAAGCCCTGGTCTGGGGTCCGCTGCACGGCTACGCCATCACTAACCTGATTCGCCGCCAGACCGACGAAGCCCTGCTCGTTGAGGAAGGCACCCTGTACCCGGCCCTCTGGCGTCTGGAAAGCAAAGGCCTGGTCGAGACCGAATGGGGACTCTCCGAGAATAATCGCCGGGCCAAGTTTTACCGGCTCACCCCGGCGGGTCGCCGCCATCTGCGTCAGGAAACGAAAACCTGGGAAGCCTATGCCACTGCAGTCGGCAAGTTACTCGGCGCCACGCAGCCGCCGCTGGCCGGAGAACGCTGATGGAACGCATCCCGCTGTGGCGCCGCTATGCGCGTCTGTTCGGCCCGGATCCTAAAGCAGATGTCAGCGACGAGCTGCGCTTCCACCTGGAAGCTAAGATAGACGACCTCACCGGGCAGGGCTGGAGCCTCGACGACGCCCGCCGCGAAGCCGAACGGCAGTTCGGAGATCTGCGCGCAGTGCAACGGGCTGGCGAGCGCCTGTGCCAGGAACGCGAGCGCGCCAAACGGCGGCACGATTACTGGGGCGAATGCGTCCAGGATCTCCGTTACGCTCTTCGTACCTTAAGCAAGGACCGCTCGTTCACGATCATCGCTGTTAGTATTTTGGCCCTCGGAATCGCGGCCAATACCGCTGTCTTCAGCGTAGTCAACACCGTCCTGCTCCGGCCGCTCCCCTTTCCTCATTCAGAGCAACTCACCTGGCTCGCTGCCGGACGCAACTTGAACGCCGGTTTGCGCGAAGCCGCCGGCCTTTCCGGCGTCACCTATACAGTCGCCGCCTACGAAGAATTTCAGCGCCACAACCGCTCGTTTCAATCGATCACTAGCTACAACCCCTTCTTAGGCAACAGCGAGTACACTCTTACCGGCCGCAGCCAGCCCCAGGCCGTGCAAGGCGTGATGGTGGCTGGAAACTTCTTCGAAACGCTGGGCGTCCACCCGGCTCTCGGCCGGCTCTTCACGCGGGAAGAATGTCAAAAGGGCGGCAAACCTGCCGCGCTTCTCAGTTATAGTTTCTGGCAGCACGAGTTTGCCGGTGATCCGGCCATTGTCGGGCAGTCCGTCCGGCTCAGCAAAGAGTCCGTCACCGTTGTCGGCGTGCTTCCTCCAACCTTCGATTTCGGCGCCGTGTTCTCGCCTGGCCTTCGATTCGACGCCTTCGTTCCGCTCGTCATGGATCAGGTTCGCAACTGGGGCAACACGCTGGCGGTGATTGGGCGCTTGAAACCGGGCGTATCAGTTACTCGCGCGCAAGCCGAAGCCGACATTCTCTTCCCGCAGATCAAACTCGCTCACCCGGATTGGTGGACTGATTACTCTTCCACCATCACCGGCCTGAAGGATTTCGTCAGCGGCAAACTGCGCCGCTCGCTTATCACGCTGTGGTCGGCCGTCGGGATGATTCTGCTCATTGTCTGCGTAAACCTCTCGAATCTCATGCTGGCCCGCTCCTCCGCGCGTAGCAAAGAATTCGCGATGCGCAGCGCCCTTGGAGCCGGACGCAGCCGAATCTTCCGTCAACTGCTCACCGAAAGCCTCGTGCTATCCGGTGCTGGCGCGGTGCTCGGCCTGAGTTTGGCTTTTATTCTGACAATCTATCTGTCCCATCAAGGATCGATCGCGCTCCCGCTGCTTAGCAGCATCCGCGTAGACGGCGCCGCGTTGGCCTGGACGTTGCTAATCACCATTAGCGTGGCACTACTCTTCGGTTTAGCTCCCGGACTCAAAGTCTCCTCCGGCAATTTACAGGACTCGCTCAAAGACACCGGCCACGGCCTGAGCACCGGACGCAAACACGAGCGTTTGCGCGCCGTCCTGGTCGTTTCCGAATTGGCGCTCGCCTGTGTCCTGCTCATCGGAGCCGGTTTACTGTTGCGCAGTTTCTTGAAAGTCCTCGACGTCGATCTAGGATTCCAGCCGAGCCGCGCTGCCGTCATCAAAATCGACTACGACGATGGCAGCAATGCTACCCGCCGCGGCGCGGTGCTCGAAGAGATCTTGAGAAACATCGATGCCATCCCGTCGATTCAATCGGCTGGCATTGCCGATATGTTACCGCTCGGTCGCAATCGTAGCTGGGGCTTGAAAGCCAAAGGAAGAGCGTATGCCAAGGATGAGAATCTGAGCGCTCTGGTCCGTGTCGTGACGCCCGGTTATCTCGCCGCCATGGGCATGCATCTGCGCGAGGGCCGTGATTTCAGCTGGCGCGACGCGCCCAAAACCGCGCGTGTCGTCATCATCAACCAGGCCGCCGCGCGCCGTTTCTGGCCAGGCGAAAACCCGCTGGGGCGTGTGGCCCTGGTGGATGACCAGGACACGCAGGTCATTGGCGTACTCGCCGATGTCCGCGAACACAGCTTGGAGCTCTCCGCTGAACCGGAGATGTACCTGCCGTTCACACAGGCCGATCCTGAAGGAGCGGAATTGGTGGTCAGGACCAGCCTTCCTCCTGCCGCCATCGCGCCCAGCATCATGAAAACTCTGCGCGCACTCAATCCTAGTCAACCTGCCACAGAACTGCGTCCACTGCAGACCATCGTCAATCACGCCGTCTCACCCAGGCGGTTCTTCGTCTTCCTGGTCGCCAGCTTCGCGCTCTTGGGCCTGGCGCTCGCATCGCTCGGAATTTACGGCGTCATCTCCTATTCGGTCACCCGCAGAACGCAGGAGATCGGGATCCGCATGGCCTTAGGCGCTACCGCCCCGCAAGTACAAATCGGCGTCATCGCCAAAACGCTGCGTTTGGCGCTGGTAGGCGTAGCGCTCGGCGCTCTCGGCTCCTTCGCTGCCGGCAGATGGATCTCGTCGCTCTTGTTCGGTACCCGGCCCACCGATCCCGCAACGTTCACCGGCATCATTTTCCTGCTCTGCGTGGTAGCGCTCGCCGCCGGCTATCTCCCCGCGCGGCGCGCCTCGCGTATCGACCCGATGATCGCCCTCCGCACAAATTAACCCGCCTCTCCACGCCCGTATGAAACACTAACCACAGGCAATGCCTCACCAGGCAGCGCCCGAAACAACCAGGTGAGTGTCATGTCCCAGAAAGAAAGATTGTGTTTGCCGGTAGCTCTGTTGCTGCTGGCAATCGCTCAGTGCAGCGCTCAGCACCCCAGCCCCGAAGCTCTTGCTGCTCCTCCCGCCCGGCAACAGCTTCCCGATGCACCGGGCAAGGAAGTCGTCCAGAAACTCTGCGCCACCTGCCACAGCGTCAGCATCATTGCCGGCCGCGGCCTGACGCGCGACGAGTGGACCGAAGTCGTCAGCAGCATGATCTCGCGCGGAGCGAAAGGCACACAAGGCGAATTCTCTCAGGTCATCGATTACCTCTCGCGCAATCTTCCTCCGAAGGCAACCGGCACGCCGGGGGCCCAGCGAAGGGGAGGAGGCGGCGGATTCAGCATGGGACCGGACAATAAACAGATCGTTGATCCCGCGGCCGCCGCTCGCGGCAAGACCGTCTACTTAGCCCAATGCGTCTCCTGCCACGGCCCCGAAGCTCGCGGCGACGACAAAGGCCCCGACCTTGTGCGCTCCCTCACCATCCTCCACGACCGATATGGCAGCACTCTCAAACCTTTTCTGCAAAAGGGCCACCAGACCCAGAGCGGCATGCCAAGCACAAATCTCACTGATGCACAAATAACGGACCTCTCGCATTTCCTCCATCAGCAGGTGGACAATACACTGCGCAGCGGCCCCTATTCGAAGGTGCTGAACGTTCTCACCGGAGATGCTGCGGCCGGCGAGGCCTACTTCAACGGCCCTGGTGGATGCAAAGCCTGCCATTCGCCCACCGGCGATCTCGCGGGTATCGCCTCCAGATATGAACCCCCGGTTCTCCAGCAGCGCTTCTTGTTTCCGCACACGGTAGGCTTCCGCGCTGGCGCGATGGCTCCCGTAAAGCCTCTGACCGCCACCGTCACCACACCCGACGGCCAGTCTGTCACCGGTATTGTCGAAAAAATTGACGACTTCAATATCTCCTTGCGGGACTCCTCAGGCGACTATCACACCTTTACTCGAAGCCCCGATGTAAAAGTAGAGAAGCACGATCCCTATGCCGCCCATGAAGAGCTTCTCGACAAGTACACCGATAAGGACATTCACGACGTAGTCGCTTACCTGGAGACCCTCAAATGAAAATCGCCCGCGCTCTCCTAATTGCTGCGCTTGCAGCCGTCACGGTTCTGTCGCAGGGGCTCGACCCGGCTAAACTGATGGATCCCTCACCCGACACCTGGCCAACCTACAATGGCGACTACTCCGGCCGCCGCTTCAGTCCTTTATCGAAAGTCAATACGTCGAACATCAATGCCCTGAGCCTGGCCTGGGTCTATCGCATCAACGCGGGTGGCGACAGCCTCGGCGGTTCTGTGAAAGCGACACCTCTACTCGTCAACGGTGTGCTCTATTTCACCGCACCGGATCACGTCTGGGCCGTTGATGCGCGCACCGGCCACGAAGTCTGGCACTATCAATGGCAGTCGAGCGGCGGCATTCATCTCGGCAATCGCGGCGTTGGCATCTACGAAAACTGGTTGTACTTCGAAACACCCGATTGCCACCTGGTCTCTCTCAACTTGAAGGACGGCAAGGAACGCTTCCACCAGCAGATCTGCGATTCCGATCAGTTCTATTACGCGAGCGTCGCGCCGATCGTCGTCAAGAATCACGTCCTCACCGGAGTCAGCGGAGACGATCTCGATATCCCGGGTTATCTGGATGCGCGCGACCCTGAAACCGGCGCCCTGCAATGGCGTTGGTACTCCGTGCCGCAGAAGGAAGGCGATGCGGGCGTTGAATCGTGGCCCAGCCTTGAGGCCGCCAAACACGGCGGCGGCATGACCTGGGTTCCCAGCACCTACGATCCCGAACTCAATCTCATCTATGTCGGTACCGGTAATCCGCAGCCCGTCATCGCCGGCAAAGCACGTCAGGGCGATGACCTCTTCACCGAATCCATTGTGGCTTTACGACCCGAAACCGGCAAAATGGTCTGGCACTTCCAATGCTCACCACATGACACGCACGATTGGGATGCTGTACAGACGCCCGTGCTCTTCGACGGCGAGATCGACGGCAAGCCGCGCAAACTCCTCGCTCAGGCCAGCCGCAACGGCTACTTCTTCGTGCTCGATCGAACTAACGGCAAAAACATCGTGACAAGTGAGTTTGTCAAAACCAATTGGGCCAAAGGTGTCGACGCGAAGGGCCAGCCGATCCCGAATCCAGCTAAGCAGCCACAGCCCGACGGAGCACTCGTTTCTCCCAACCAGGGCGGCGCGGTCAATTGGCCGCCGCCGAGTTTCAGCCCGCAAACCGGTCTCTTCTACGTCAACGCCACGCGTGCCTTCAGCGAATATTACATCTACGACCCGGGCAACAAACCGGAAGGCTGGGGCGGCAACGATCGCGGAGGCTGGGCGGAATCCATGCTGCAGGCTCTCGATTACAAAACCGGCAAAATCCGCTGGAGTCACAAGTGGGAAACCGCCGGTGTCCGTTCCGGCGTGCTAAGCACGGCCGGCAATCTCGTCTTCACCGGCGACCCGGCCAACAACTTCGTCGCGCTCAACGCGCAAACCGGCCAGCCGCTCTGGCACGCTAACCTGGGCGAAGCCGTCAGCAACGGCCCCATGACCTTCTCTCTCGACGGTGCTCAATACGTGGTCGCCGGCGCCGGCGACACTCTCTACGCCTTCGTGCTGCAGATGAAATAGAAACGAACATAGTAAAATTTCGGGAACCACCCTAACTTGAAACTATGTACACGAAATCCCGGACCGAACGAGCTCTATATTCTTTACTCTTTGTAGGCGCCACAAGCCTCGTCTTGTGGGCCGCCGCGCGAGCGGTAATCCCGGCCGGCACCGATGTCCTGGTGCGCGTGGACGAGGCGATCAATTCGAAGACCGCCGATGAAGGGCGTGTCTACGCTGCTCATCTCGACCAGGATCTGCTCGATTCCAACGCTAATGTCGCGGTGCGAAAGGGGGCTCCGGCCGAAGTTTTGGTCCGACAAGTGGTCTCCGGTAAGGATCTGGTATTGGACCTGCAAGCCCTTTCGGTGGATGGCCGGCGTTACTTCGTCACCGCTGACGATTACGATCAGACCCGCAAGCACAAGGGAATCGGACTCAACCAGCGGACTGGCGTCATGGTGGGGGGCGGCACCATCTTCGGATCGATCATCGGTGCGCTCGCCGGAGGGGGCCAAGGCGCCGCCATCGGTGCGCTCGGCGGCGCTGCCGGCGGCGGCCTTACCCAAATCTTCACCCGGGGCAAAGCCGTCAAAGTTCCCGCCGAAGCGGTGCTGACCTTCAGGCTCGAACGCCCCTTGCGTCTGTACGAAGTAGAACCCCGTTAAGCCCCCAGCGAATCAGCCTTCGAGATACCGCTTCTGGTTGCGACCCTGAGGTAATTCTCGCTATCGACGTTCAAAACATCCAGAACTTCCGAAAACGACAGATATCGAATCGGAGCCGACGGATGAATTCGCTGAACGACGTTGGCAAACCCGACGAGCATTTCTCGTTCCGCTGATGTCATGTCACTACTGCAAAACACACCGTGATCGTCTATGAGAAGAGGCATTCGACGCTGCCGAAAAAACGCCAGTTGTTTCAGAGGAGAATCCTCCGGCAGGCGCACTGTTGATGGCAAGAACAAAGCTTGACAAGGATAAAGAACGCCTCCGGACAAGATTCTTCGAGAAATTGGGTCGGTCGCTAAGGCTTGGATCTCGGCACACTCCGGCGCCGGGCGCATATCGATTTTGAGGCGTCTTTCGACTTCAGCAAGCAGCTGCTTCGCCGAATCGCAGCTTTCGCCACAAACTACCAATCCATGATTGCCCAAAATCAAAACATTCGTTTGCGGACAACGTAAACAAATATCTCCGATCTTTCTCGCGAGATCGGCCCCGGAGCGCGTATAAGGAAGCCATTGCCAGGCAAGCCCGGAAAGCCGATGGCTCAGCTGCGTTGGCGCATCCTCCCGGACAGCCCACGCGATGGCATTTACCGAATGCACGTGAACAATTACCTTATGCGGTAGGACCGCGTGCATCGCTGTTTCTATCGATGCGCTGAAACCGCCGGACGACTTTGTTTCTGGAATCACCATTTGTGCATCCAAACACTTTTTGGCTCTTGCCAATTGAACAGGAATAAGGAAGTCAGCTGCTTCCGCATCTACTAGCCACTTACCGGAAGCCTTGATCCACAATGTGTCATCGATTTTCATGGATGTGTTTCCGCTGCTTGCCTGTACCAGCAGGCGATCAGACCCAAGCCGGCGTGACAGCTCTCGAAGACTGTTAAGCTCAAGCAGCTCGTTCCAAGTGTTCTTCGTTGCTCTCATCCGAGCGTCACCCCTCTTTTCTTCATCACCGCAACACCCGAAACGCGGGGATAGACGGCGGCTCTAAATCTGGCTTAGAAAGGAATCCGCCGATTTTAATGGAAGCTCGAAAGATCGCTCCCACGGGAATAATTCCTCCGAGCTTATGTTTTGCGACAGCTGCTAAGCCCATCGAGGCGATGCAGCCACAAGACTCGCAATCCGGATTGCCGCCGAACTGGCACGGCGTGATTTTAGTCTTGAGATCGGCCGAAATGGTTTGTGTTGTCAGGGCGAACACGCACTCCGCGGGACTGTGAGGCGGCGATGCAATTTGGCGTATCAGCCCCTCCGGCATGTCGAGTTTCGGAAATGCTTTCCGCAGCTGCAACAGTTCAGTCATGACCTGGCCACGTTCTGTAGCCGTCAGAATCTCAGGAAGATCGTCGCCTTTCTGCGGTGTGAAAAGGCTGAACCAGACTTTATTCACTTCGGGCCTGGGTGTCCAGAACTGAAGAAACTCCTGCAGATAGCCGGGCTGCTTCATCAGTTGCCCGGTGATTGTGGAGTGAATCGTTATCCGTTGTCCTTCGATGTTTTTAAGAATGCGTTCATATGTTGCCGGCTTGCGCCGCCTATCATGTTCTGGCTGCAATCCATCGATTGACACCACAACATTCACATGAGAGAGGTGGGACCACGATGATGGAAGTGCCCGGAATGCACTCGTGACAATTTGGACGTGAATGCCGCGGGCAAACAGAAGCGGCACCAGGGTTTCCAATTCGCGATAACGCACGAGCGGATCTCCACCAACTAGCGAAAGGTGCAGCGGCTCTAACCGGTCAACTACTTCGAGAACCCCGTTTATCAGTTCCTGTCCTTTGCGATCACTCAATTCGCGCAGCGTTACGCCGCCTCCGAGATGGGCATCTTCGTATGCATAGCATCCTGGACACCGCAGCGGGCATTCCCGCGTAATTTCGATGGAAAGAGAAGGTCGTTGACCTTTTAAGATCTTTCCCCAAGCATTGAAAATTTCTGAAGTCTGCACAGCTCAGTTTTCCTTTGATTCGCAGCAGTCGAGCAGGGTGATTCGTCGATGGCCCATTAGGCTTACCTCGAAACGGACGTGTCAAGCCCCTGGTACTTCACCGCACAACAGCGCTTGCATCCTAGCAGATACAAGCGTATCCGCTGCGGTGGGCGATGCCGCTCAGTGAGAGAAGTAGTGCGCGAAACACGCTCTCGACAAGTTTGATTGCCAGAAATTAAAACGGCGGCTACGCCGTCGGGGGAGAAGGATCGGCGGCTTGATGGACGGAACGCGTGACGCAGGGTGGAGACAGGACGAGAACTGCATCGGAGACGTATTGTGTATAGTCTTCGGGGCGCGGCAACGCTTCCCAAGCGGTATGCATCGCCTTGGCGAATTCCAACGGCGCGTGATGGACGACCAAAAGAACTGTCGATCCCATTCCCGCATTCAGCAACTCCGGGCAATCCGGTACGTTATCCAGATTGGCGGAAAGAAGGAAGATCGCCGCTGCAAGTGCGATTAACTTCGAATATTGGAATACGAAGTTCAACACAGTATTTTCTCTATCTTACACTTGGCGTATGGCTCGCCGGATCAGCCAGTCCGAATACGGGCCACGAACGATGCGGGTAATTTCGAGCTTTCGGTCTCCAACTCAGGCAAACGGATTCCGCCGGCCGTTTTAGCGCTTCTCCTTCCGCATGCCCCTGGTTCAAAATTGATGTTGCAACGCACCGTTCAACGTTCGCCGCTATACTCCCTTGATCTCACCGCCATCCATGCGGACAGATGTGCCTGTCATCCACTTTGCTTCCGGGGAGACCATGAATGCCAGTAGAGCAGCAATTTCTTCCGGTTGCCCATACCGACTGATCCCGGCCTCTTCGGGAAATTTATTCGTCGCGTCCTCAATCGTCATGTTGTGGGCTGGCGCCCATTTTTCCAGGAAGGAGCGCCTACGCCCCGTCATTACAGCGCCGGGCACGATGCTGTTCACCTGCACGCCATCTTTGATTCCTTGTTCTGCGAAAGCCTTAGCCAAGGCGATGATGGCTGCGTTTATTGCCGCTACCGCCGCGAAGCCCGGCTTCGGATCGAGCGCTGCGCTGCCCGACATGAAGACTACCGATCCCTTCGATTGCTTCAGGGCATCCCAGGCGCGTATCGTAAGCCGCCGAGCGCCGTGAAGCTTTAGCTCCATGCCGGCTCGCCACTGCTCATCCGTCATCTCGAAGAGATCAATTTGCGGGACCGCTCCCGCTATGTTCAGCAGCGCATCAATTCTACCAAATCGATCCAATGTAGTCCTGACAAGCGTCTCAGGACTTTCGGGTCTGCTCAGATCGACTTCGCATATCAGAGGTTCGGCGCCAGCGGCCTTCACAGCTGTGGCTGTCTCCGTCAAGGCGCCTGCGTTTCGGGCAGCCAGAACAATACTAGAAAAATCTCGCGCTAACCGAATCGAAGTTGACCGGCCGATTCCCTGGCTTGCTCCGGTCACAATGGCGACAGATTGGTTCATCTTTTTCGCATTTCGTTCGTTATGACAACGTTGCTTGAGCGGCCGCCAGGATGATCTCTACGACCTTGTCCGGGGCCGTGAGCAAAGGTGTGTGATCGACGGCGAACGTCCGAATAGTAGCCCCCATTCGCTCCGCCATAAAATGTTGTGTTTTCGGATTGATCATGTGATCTTCCTCAGCGATCAGGAACCACGACGGCTTCGATTTCCAAGCCGGCTTCGGCGCTGGCCCCTGAATGCACTTGAGTGCGATCGGCCGCTGCACCGCCTTGCATAAAGCAATTTGATCTGCCGTTGCGTGGTGTGCGAACGCATTGGCAAACCCTTCGTCCGGCATCCAGATCCATCCCTCTTCGTCCGGCGCAAGCTTGGGCGCTTGCGGATGCGCTTCGTCGCGATAGAAGACCTCGGCGACCGTCTCTCCCTCGTCGGGAGCAAGCGCCGCTACATAGACCAGTGCCTTCACGCGTTCCTCAGTTGCCGTAGCAATCACCGCACCAGCATAAGCATGTCCGGCGACAATTACCGGACCTTTTGTCCGCCCGATCGTGCGTTTTAGCGCAGCGGCATCATCGCTGAGTGAGGTGAGTGGGAGAGGCGCGGCCACCACCTCCAGCCCTTGTTTAGTGAGAGGGAGAATGACCTCCTTCCAACTCGATCCATCCGCCCAAGCCCCATGGGCGACGACTACTGTGGCTTTTTCAGGAAATCTCATGTCCTAGTTCCTTTCTCCTGATCCGGTATTCTGGCTGCAAATCAGCAGTTAGCCGAGGAACTCTCGGATGCGCTCCGCTATAAATTCGTTGGAATCTTCAAGAGCGAAGTGGCCGGTATCGATCAGGTGCAGTTCCGCATCAGGAATGTCTCGTTTATAAGCCTTTGCTCCTGCCACCGTGAAGAATGGGTCATTAATTCCCCAAACGATTAGCATTCGTGGCTGCTTGTTACGGAAGTACTCGTGCCAACCGTCGTAAAGCGCGACATTCGATGGATAGTTATGAAGAAGATCGAGTTGAATCGAATCATTACCTGGACGGTCGAGAAGGAACTGATCGAAAGTATAGGAATCGGGACTGACCTGCTGTGGTTCTTTTACCCCATGCGTGTACTGGAAGATAGTTATCTCTTTCGTCAGCAGCCCCCGCACCGGCTTCTCGGTTTCGGTATTCCGATTTGCCCAAAACGGCTTCATCGGGTTAAAAGCTTCACCAATTCCTTCCACATATGCATTGCCGTTTTGAACGACGATGCCCGTAATCGCGTCCGGATGCTTTGAAGCAATCCGATATCCCACCGGGGCGCCGTAATCCTGTACATAAATGCTGAATTTCTGCAGGCCAAGAACACGGAACAGCAATTCGTCGATGTGCTCCGCCAGATTGTCAAAGGTGTACTCAAACTCCCTGGCATCCGGCGCATCACTATAACCGAAGCCAACATAATCCGGCGCGATCACATGGAGGCGGTCCGATAGTTTCGGAACCAGGTCGCGAAACATATGCGATGAGCTGGGAAAGCCATGTAACAGCACGATGGTAGGCGCATTTTTGCTGCCTGCCTCGCGATAGAAGAGTTTCCGGCCGCGCACGCTGGCGTATTGATAAGTAGTCATATCGGTCCTTTGAAATACATTGGAAATCGGGGCCCGTGTTGCGACCTGCTCATCAGTGCAGGCCTCACAATCGAAGAATAACGCGACACCTTTAAAGATGTCAATAACGGTGTTAGCATAATTTTGCGCTTAGATTTTAGGAGACTTGTTCATGCCGATCACGCCTCAAGCACCCAAAGAATGGATTGACGGATTTCTCTTTGTGGGAAACCAGGCCGCTTTAGACTTCTTGAACACGAGACCCGTCTTGGCAGAAGGGTCGAAAGAACTTCTGCCCGATGCACAAGCTCTTGTTAAATGGCTCGTCGCATCTGGTTTACTGTCATCGCAGAAAGGTAAAGTCTTGGCACGGAAGTGGAGCGACACGCCTAAAGCCGCCGTGTTTCTGGGAAAACTGCTGGCGTTTCGAGAACGCCTGCGTGCGGCGGTAGTCCGTCAGGAAACTGGTTCATCGGTGACCGATGCTTTTATCTCTGAGGTTAACTCACTACTGAAACAGCACCCCTCTGTCATCGCATTGCGACGGGAAGGCGAAATCCTGGAGCGGGACGTTGTCTTCGAGCCGGTGGAGCCAGAGGACGTTTGGGCTCCCATCGCGGCGGCTGTCGCTGAATTGCTATCGGACGTTCCACGTCCGCGCCTGCGCCAGTGTGAATCGTGCATTGTGCATTACTACGACACGAGTAAAAAAGGTTCGCGCCGCTGGTGCAGTATGAACATCTGCGGCAATAAGCTAAAGGTTGCCGCGTATCAGCAGCGTAAGCGTGCCAGCAGCTGAAGCTACTCTCCGGAAGACCACGCCACTCTGAACTCCGGATAAAGTGTCAATCCGCCGCACACATATAAGGTTTGCCCAGTGATATATGAAGCATCGTCGGACGCCAGAAACAAAAACGCCGCCGCCATCTCTTCCGCCGTGCCCGCCCGACCCATCGGAATATGGCTTTCCACTTCCGCACGCGCCTTGGCGTCATCGATCCAGGCCCGGTTAATCGGCGATACCGTCGCGCCGGGAGCTACCGAATTAACCCTGATCCCGCGATCTGCGTACTCGAGCGCAAGCGTCATTGTCATGTTTCCCAGGCCGCCCTTGCTGATCGAATACGGCAGATATTTCGGTTTCGGAATGATCTGGTGAACGCTCGAGTTATTCACGATCACGCCGCCTTTCCGCTTTGCGAGAAAATGCTGGATCGCTTCGCGTGCGCACAAAAAAGCGCCCCGCAGATTCACGCCCACTATCCGGTCGTAGTCCGCCGTCTTGATCTCATGGCTCGCGGTCGGCATCTGAATACCGGCATTATTGATCAAAATGTCCAGTGAGCCGAAAGCGTCGATGGTTTCGGCGAAGATTTTCTTTACTTGCTCTTCCTGCGAAATGTCGCCGCCTACCAGCACCGTCTTTGGTTTCGCTCCCTTCACCTGTGCTGCGGCGCTCTCCACTTTCTGCCTGACCGCTTCCCCGTTTGCGGCGTTTGAAAAGTAATTGACCGCCACATTCGCACCCTCCTGTCCGAAGCGGATAGCGATCGCCTCTCCGATACCCGAAGAAGCCCCAGTCACAAGCACGTTTTTTCCAAGAAGCTTTGCCATTATTTTGTCTTTCGTTATACCGGGATAGTCTATCGAATAGCGTAACTTCCACTCGCTCCAAATCGAAATACTATTTAGAAATGCTTCTGAAACGGGCTTTCCAGCACCCCCCAAAGGCTCTCAAATGAAATTACCCCTGGTGTTCCTCGGTCTTTCTATCGTCCTGATGTCGGCCCATGTTATCCCCGCGCCGGACAGCGCGCCCGGCAGCCGCACACCTGTCGTTATCGAGCTCTTCACCTCCGAGGGCTGCTCCAGTTGTCCGCCAGCCGACCATTTGCTCGAAGCTCTCGACCAGCAACAGCCCTTATCGAATGTCGATCTCATCGTTCTCAGCGAGCATGTCGATTATTGGAACAACGGCGGCTGGACCGATCCTTATTCCTCCAAGTTCTTCACCACTCGGCAATCCCGCTACGCCGGAAAATTCGGCCTCGAAAGCGTCTACACTCCGCAGCGTGTGATAGATGGCCAATTCGAGGGCGTCGGCAGCAATGCTGCTAGCCTCAAAACCGATGTGAAGAAAGCTGCGGCCGCCGGCAAAGTCCCGGTAACACTCACTAACATCAGCCGCAAAGATAACCAGCTTATGTTCCACGCGGCCGCTGCCGGGGGCGGTGAACCTGCAACTCTCTACATTGCGCTCGCCGCCGACCGGGTGAGGTCGGAAGTGAGCCGGGGCGAAAATGCAGGGCGCTCCCTGACGCACGTCGCTGTGGTGCGCTCGCTCAAGCCGATCGGTTCCCTGAAGGGCGGCAGCGACTTCTCTAAAGACATCACCCTGAAACTTCCCGCGATGGATGGCTCCCTAACGCCCGGCATGCGCCTGGTAGCTTTCCTCCAGGTCGATAAGACCCAGAAGATCATTGGCGCGGCGCAATGCAAACTCTGACGCGTTCCCGTTGCCTGGTCTTCCTCCTGGTCTTGTTCGGTGTATTCTCGCTGCGCCAGGTGTCGGCAACCAGGTTGAATCCGGTCAGCTGGTCGATCGAGCCAGATACGAGTCACACCACTCCTGGTTCAACGGCGCTCATCCATCTCCGTGCACAAATCGAACCGGGTTACCACTTGTATTCGGCCACCACACCGTCGCACGGCCCTATCCGCACGACGATAGCTCTCCGCAATCCGCCGGTCAGCCTGCTCAGAATCGACGTTTACCAACCGCCGCCCAACCGCCATATCGATCCGACTCTTAATGTACCGGTTGAAACTTTCGAGAAGACAGTGGACTTCCCCGTTGCACTGAAAGTAGCGTCTGGCGTCGCGGACGGCAATGTTACGCTCGAGATCGCCGTCCGCTACCAAGCCTGCAGCAGCGAACTGTGCCTGCCGCCGGTGACACGAACCGCAACGGCCAAGCTGTTGATTTCCCCGGGGTCGCCCACCCACCCGTCGCCTCCCAAAGGCTATGTCTTGCTGCCGAGATAGCGCCGGCCAATCACAGGGCGCGCTATACGGACAAGTGGCGGGCAGATTAGCCCGGACTGGCCAACTCAGGCTTGCGTGTAGTCCATGTTGTCCAGGTCGGTGATCAGGCCCGGCCCGGTTGGCTTCCAGTTCAGCTTTTGTTGCGTGAGCGAGCTGGACGAGGGCATATCGTGCCCGGCGAAGGGGGCAAGCCAGCCGAAGTGTGCCTCAGTTTCCTCGGGCTTGATGCTGACCACCGGCACCTTTAGCCCGCGGCCCAGCGCCTCGGCGATCGCCTTCATCGACACGCCCTCCTCGTCGACCGCGTGGTAGATCGCGCCCGGCTCCGCCTTCTCAAACGCCAGGCGATAAAGCCGCGCCACGTCGGAAACATGCGCCGCCGGCCAGCGATTGCCGCCATCGCCGATGTAGGCCGACACACCCTTCTCGCGCGCCACTCGGTGCACGTGGGGCACCAGCCCCTGCTTGCGTGTGTCGTGCACCTGCGACAACCGCACCACGGAGGTGTTCACGCCATGTGCTGTCAGCTCCTTCACCGCTGCTTCCGAAGCCGCGCGCGGATTCCACGAAGCGGTCGGGCTGTCCTCCGTCGATGGCTTGCCGTCCACATTGGCCGCGATCGCCGTACCCGAGGTGATCACGAACGGCCGGTTCGAGCCCAGCAGTACTTCACCAATCGCCTCGATCGCTTTGCGGTCGTCATCACAGTTCTTCTGAAACTGCGAGAAGTCGTGGTTGAAGGCCAGATGAATGACGCCGTCCGTCTTGGCCGCTCCTTCGCGCAGGCAGTCGAGGTCCTCGAGGTTGCCATGCAGTACCTCGGCCCCCGCCTTTCGCAGCGCTTCGGCACCGGCCTCCGATCGTGTCAGCCCCAGCACATGATGCCCTGCCTGAATTAACTCCGGAATAAGCGCCGAACCAATGAACCCCGGCGCCCCGGTCACAAAGATACGCATGATGATGTCTCCTTTAAGTCCTACGAATACGCGGCCGATATGCGCCGTCAATTGCTAGATGGGTCTCGGCCCGTGGACGATCTATACTGAAAGTCTGCATGATCGGTCCAATCGTCCTGCCTGAGAACTCCGTGACTCAGAGATCCGAGACACCGCCCTTGCAACCAGGTCTGGGATCGCGTCAGCATATGGACCCGCTCTCCGATGTTCTTGCCCTGATGAAGCCGCAGGTGTACGTCTCCGGCGGCTTTGCGGTGCTGGGCGACATGGCCGTCCGCTTTCCGAAGCATCAGGGAATCAAGTGCTACGCCATGCTGGCCGGCCAGTGCTGGCTGGTCGTCGAAGGCGTGCCCGAGCCAGTGCTGCTCCGTGCCGGCGACTGCTTTCTGCTCCCGCGTGGACTTCCGTTCCGGCTCGCCACCGACCTCTCGCTCGAACCGGTTCTCTATACCGACGCCTGGGCCCGGCTCGGCGTGAGCAGCGACGCCACGGGAGTCACCGAAGGGGTGCGCTACATCGCCGGAGGCCACTTCGCCCTGACCGGCGGCCACGCCGAGATGCTTCTTCATTCGCTGCCGCCCATCGTCCACATCCGCCGCGAGTCGGACAAGGCCGCCATGCGCTGGTCACTTGAGCGCATGCGCGAGGAACTCCGCGACCCACAACCCGGCGGTTCGCTGATTGTGCAGCAGCTTGCCTACATGATGCTCATCCAGGCGCTGCGCCTGCACTTGGCTGACGCCGCCAGCGCTGGTCGCGGCTGGCTTTCTGCGCTTTCTGACAAGCACATGAGCATCGCCATCGCCAGCATGCACAACGACCCGGGATACCCCTGGACACTGCAGTCGTTGGCCGAACGCGTCGGCATGTCGCGCTCGGTTTTCGCCCTGCGATTCCGCGAGACGGTCGGCGACACACCCATGGAGTACCTCACTCGCTGGCGCATGCTTTTAGCTGCCGGCCGCCTGAAGAACTCCTCTGACGGCCTCTCCGCTATCGCGCAGTCGCTCGGCTACGAGTCCGAAAGCGCCTTCGGCAAGGCCTTCCGCCGTCTCATGGGCTGCTCTCCAAGGCACTATACCCGCGCTACGGCGCCGTGCCCCATCCCTGTGAAGCGCGGCGCTGAAGATCACGAGCAAGAACTTGTTGTAACTGGGTAAAACGCGCAGTGTGTGCACGTCGATTTGTCCCCATAAACGCGCTCGGCTCCTCCGATTGCCAACAAAGACACGGATCCGGACTTGCCGGTGAAAGAGAGCCGATCAGGCCCTCGCGGATGTCACCCCTGCGGAACTCGCCTTATAGGCCGGCACAAACTCCTCCGCGACGAACTGCTCATACGAGGTCGGCGTCGTGTTCCGCTGCGATCTCGCCTCCAGCGCGCGAACGTGCCCTGCATTCAGCGCCTCCGACATTTCGACGAACATGTCCGCTATGCCTTGCGACGCCCCCATCTGCATCAGAACCCCGCGAAACTGGTCGTAAGTAATCTGACGGTACTGCAACTCTGGCTTGCCGATAGCCTTCCCGATCACGGTCGTGACTTCCGTCATCGTCAGATCGCGCTGACCCAACAGCTCTTGCGTCTGGTGGCCTCGGAATTCCAGTCGCAGCAACTCATCCGCAGCAAAGGTCCCGATATCACGCGTCGCAATCATGGGAACCCTCAGATCGGCGTTCAGCGGACCCGCGGTCGCTCCCATCTGCTGAATCACGCCTGCTTGCGGCAGCGTATTCTCCATGAAATATCCGGCGCGTATATACAGCGCATTTAGTCCCGAAATCCGCTTGAACCGCTCCTCCATCCGATGTAGCCCCGCAATCGGCCCGGTTTTGTCCGGCTTATCGGCGCCAAAACTGCTGAGAGCCACGACATGCGCCGGCACCCCCTTCCCGAGAGCGGAAGCAATCGCTTCAATCACCTTATCCTGATACGCCGCGTAATCCGGGTTCGCCAGATCGGGCGGAATCATGACGTACGCCCCCTCTGCGCCGCTGAAAGCCCTGGTAACTGCTTCTTTGTTACTGATATCCGCCGCAAACGGTTCCGCGCCGAGCGACACCAGCGAACTCAGACGTTCCGTGCTTCGTCCCACCACTCGCACCTTCTTCTCTTGAGCGAGCAGTCTCTTCGCAATAACAGATCCGGTATGCCCGGTCGCACCCGTGACTACGTACATCCTGACCTCCAGAGTTGTGAACTCCTGAGGTTCGATGCCGCGGGCCGCGGCTAGGCTTCCAG
>DATAYL010000419.1:0-3858 GCA_036272575.1 Bryobacteraceae bacterium
AGTTGTCTTGAAGGACCTCGACCGTGTGCCGTTTGTCGTCCATCACCTTTGCAGCTCCACGGAAGAAGTTGTTCTTCGGTTGTTCCGTGAGAATGGGATTCACTGCCATGTCGTCGCCGAACTCTGGAGCTTCGAGAACGTCAAGAGCTTCGTTCTGGAGAATGTTGGCATGGCCATTGTGCCGCGCATCACGGTGATGGAAGAGCTGAGGACCGGATCTCTGGTCGAGATCGGCTTGCCTGAGTTGAGCTTTCACCGCGGAACGGTGATGACTTTCCGGCGCGACTGCGTCTCCGAGGCTGCCGAACGTCTGATCGAGATCATGCGCAGCAAGTATCGGCGCTCGGCCGTGACGGCATCGAAGCAGCGCACCCCTCCTCTTTCGGAGAGCGCAAGTATCGGCGCTCGGTCGTGACGGCATCGAAGCAGCGCACCCCCTCCTTTTTCGGAGAGCGCAAGCTATGAGATAGGATCCCTCTTCGCCTGATCCCGGCTCGGGACATCGCTCGTTATCCTCAGGCTTATGGAGGAAAGAATGGCTCCGGCGGAAAGCCATCCCGTTACGTTCGCCATCGTCCGAAACATGTCCGGGATCGTGTCGACCGCAAGCAACATCGCCATGCCCCCCAGGGGTATACCCGCCGAGGCCAGGATCGGCGTCATCACAATGATCGCTCCACCGGGAATTCCCGGGACGGTCAGGCTGACGGCGACTGCGCTCACAACGATTCCTGCAAGCTGGGTCCAGGAGAGCGGCACGCCATAGAAGGTCGCAAGAAAGCAGATGCCGACCATCTGCGCCATGCAGCCGCCTACACGGAAAATCGAGGCCGCGAACGGGAAGAAGAAGCTGGACACCTCATCTGGAATCCCGAGGCCTTCGCGTGCAGTCTGGAGCGTTACCGGCAGTGCTGCCAGCGAAGAACGCGAGGTGAACGCCAGGGCTTGCGCCGGTATGGCCGACCGGACGAAGACCTCGAAAGGAACCGGAGAAAAGATGGCGACACTGGGGTAGAGCACGAAGATCATGAACGCAGCGCTGATCAGCGAGAGCGCGACGATATAGCCGAGTAACGCGCCGGCACCCCCCAGTCCCATTGAAGCCGGAAGACTTACCGCAAGACAGAACACGCCAACCGGAGCGGTCTGGAGAACGACATCAATCAAGCGCGTGAAGGCATCTCTTATGGCATCGATCCATAGCAGCAGAACATCGCGCCGCAAAGCCGGCATCCCCGCGAGGATCATTCCGAAAGCGATGGAGATGACGATCAAGGGGAGAAGCGCGCCATCCGCCGCGGCTTTGAAGATATTGTAGGGGACCAGACCGCTTACCCATTCCCCCAGTCCGCCGGGCGCCGCAACCGGAGCCGCCGCTTTCGAGAGGATCGGAGCATTGCCTTGCGTCCAGCGATGCAGGCGCTCGAAGAGCGGGAAAGCGATGCAGCCGGCGAAGACTGCCGAGATTGAGAGATATCCAAGGATAAGGGCGAGCGACCTTCCGGCGAGCCGCCCAATGCGATCCGCTTGCCCGGATGCAGCGCACCCCACGATCAGGCTGCTCGCGACCAGCGGGATGACGCACACCTGAATGGCGCTGATAAACAGCGTCCCAACGGGAGCGACAATCCCGGGGATTCGGGCCAGCATCGGAGACCGGCTTTTCACGCAGAGATACCCTAGTGTCACTCCCAGCACAAGGCCGAGGAGAATACGTGCCGGCGAAGCCTTCAAGGTGTTCTCTCCTTTGGTTCGACTGGGTCTACGGAAGCTCTGATTATTTCGTCTTTGTCTGTCCTTAAATCCGTCACATCTGTGCAGATCCATGGTCAAGCTTTTCAGTTTCTGGACAGCTTCTCTACGGCACTCGGACGTTCAGCACGCGCTTCGGAAGACGCTCGGAGGATACTCCGGCAACTTGCGTGGTCTGTCGTCCCGACTTGCCGAATGAGGTCACTTCGACATCGACCGGGCCTACCTTCGGCAGACCGAAGTGGACCGGCATGACGTTTTGCGAGCAGTAGCCGCCGCCGGTGTCGATGATGCGTGTTCCCAGGCAGGTGCGCGTTCCCGCCTCGAATATCCTCACCTCGGAGCCCGGCTTCGTGGCATGCCCGTTTTTATCCAGAACCATAACCTGCAAGGAGCGCCCGGCCCGCTCGGGCGGAAGCAGATTTCTCCAGAGATAGTGGTGTCCGTTGGGATTGTTGTTGCACATCGCGATGCCGAGTGAGCCGCTGCCATCAAAGTCGGCCCATTGGATTCCGTGCGTCGCCCCGTTTCTCAGCATCTCCGGGGGAATGACTTCAGAAAAATGGTCTCCGGCGTTGTGGTACATGTGATCGTGCTCGTTGAGGGGCCGTATGATGTACGAAGAGACATAGAGGTCGGGCCTTCCGTCGTTATCGTAGTCACCCCATGTGGATGGGGTGGCCTCATCGCCGCTGAACAGATTCAGCTCTTGAGCAACATTGCGAAAGCTGTGGTTGCCCTCATTGCGATACAGCAGGTTCTGCCCATAGCCGGCCACGAATAGGTCCAGCAAACCATCGTTGTTGTAGTCGATGACGGTAGGCCCGCAGCTTCCGTGATTGGCCGGTCTTCCGGCTTGATCCATATTCATCTCGTGGGCCACATCGACGAACTTCCCTCCGTCGTTACGGAACAAGCCGTCCGGATCGCCGTCCTGATTCGCCGTAAAGCAATCCAGACGTCCATCCTGGTTGAAGTCGAACCACACGGAACCTACGGTCTTTCGTGGATCGGCGATACCCATATCTTTTCCGACTTCAGTAAAGCGGGTGCCTTCATTATGGAAGAGAAGGTTCGGCGCGTCGCGAAGCGCAACGAACAGATCAAGCCTTCCGTCGTTGTCGAAGTCGATCCACGAAATCTGCCGCGACTCGCCCACGACGTGGATTCCCAGATCGCCGGCAACATCGACGAATTTGCCATTGCCTAGGTTATGGTAGAGCTTCCCGGGAACACCCGAGCTACGGGAAAAGCCTACAAAGATGTCCGGTTTTCCATCGGCGTCGAAGTCTCCCCACCCGGTGCCGCGCGTTGCAGGCAGATCGGCTATACCCGCCTGCGAAGCCACTTCAACGAAGGTGCCGCCATCATTCCGATAGAGCCTGTTGGGAATGTTCTCCTTGAACCCAACGAAGAGATCGAGATCGTTGTCACCGTCGAAGTCCGCCCAGCAGTTGGTCTGTCCTCCCGCCTGAGAGAATAGTTCCGGCTGCACCAACTCGAACTTCGGCATCAAGAAGTCCGGTGGGAGCGGGGGACGTGGAACGCGAGGGGGAGTAGAAGGAAGTTGCATCGCAACAGAACTGATGCTCTGGGACAACGCCACTCCTGCCAGGCCAAACGATCCTGACGCTAGAAATCTGCGACGATTCATATCTTTCTCCTCTTCCTTTTCGTCTGGTGCGCAATAAACAAGCCAAAGGTGCGCCGTGTGTGATGATTGATTCTAGTAGTCGAACCGGAAGCCGAACTGTTCGGTCCGCTCATTGTGCCTCCTGAAAGCCTAGCTTGAACGAGGTTGGCTGGTTATGCTTTTGCGTGCTGCACGGCTGGTGCTGCAGCCGTATTTAGTGAATTCTGAGCATCGATATCGGTCTCGGCGAGAGGAACGCTTAACGCAAATGGGTCCAACGGCGTCCCCAGGCGGTGGCGCTTTGCGGTCCCGAACAGCGCTGCTGCGACGGCAATATCCTGGAGCCCCACTCCTACTGATTTGAAGATGGTGATCTCCTCGGCGGAGGCACGGCCCTCTTTCAGGCCGGCTGCCAGTTCACCGAGTTCGGCATACACCACATCGGCCTTTACAGTTCCGCCCTCGATGGCCTC
>DATAYL010000420.1:0-8008 GCA_036272575.1 Bryobacteraceae bacterium
GGCGTTGGCACGCCGTCTCACGTCGATCGACTGCTCGACGCAATTACCCGGCGGATTCCCCCCACTGCACTCGCAGTCCATTTTCACGATACCTATGGCCAGGCGCTAGTGAACATCTACACTTCTCTGCAACACGGAATCGCTGTGATCGATTCGTCCGTTGCTGGTCTGGGTGGTTGTCCTTACGCCCCTGGCGCCTCCGGCAACGTCGCTACAGAAGATGTGGTTTATCTTCTGAATGGTCTAGGCATAGAGACCGGGGTCGATCTGTCTAAACTCGCCGTAGCGGGTCGTGCGATCTCCCTGGCGCTCGGTCATCCTTCACGCTCGAAAGCCGGCACGGCTCTCTCTCCTGCGTTATCATCTCCGTTGGTCTAATTTGTGAACAAAGTTTTCGCAAACGCCGACGAAGCTGTGGCCGACATCCCCTCCGGCGCCTCGGTCATGATCGGCGGCTTCGGCTTGTGTGGAATTCCAGAAAATTTGATCGCCTCTTTAGTCCGTAAGGGCGTCAAGAATCTTCACACCATCAGCAACAATCTCGGCATCGACGGCGCTGGGCTGGGCAAGATGCTCGAGGCCGGGATGATTGCTTCTCACGTCGGCAGCTACGTCGGCGAAAACAGACTGCTTGAGTCGATGGTGATTGCGGGTACTCTCAAGGTGATCTTGATTCCGCAAGGCACGTTGGCGGAACGTATCCGTGCCGGCGGCGCTGGCATTCCCGCGTTCTTCTCTCCGGCCGGCGTCGGGACGATCGTTGCGGAAGGCAAGGAAATCCGCGAGTTTGAGGGCCGCCCTTACCTGATGGAGCGCTCGCTGCGCGCTGACTTCGCCTTAATCAAGGCCCGTCGCGGCGATACGCACGGCAATCTCGTGTATCGCAAAACCGCCCGCAACTTCAACCCGATTATGGCCACCGCAGCCGCCGTCACCATTGCTGAAGTCGAAGAACTAGTCGCCCCCGGTGCAATCGATCCCGATCACGTGATTACTCCAGGCATCTACGTCAAACGTATTTTGCAAGGCGAACAGTACGAGCGCCGAATTGAACGCCGCACCACTCGGCACGATGACAAACATGGATGATAAACGGGAGCGCATTGTTCGCCGCGCGGCCGCCGAGTTGCGCGACGGCTTTTACGTCAACCTCGGTATCGGGCTCCCCACTCTGGTAGCCAACTATGTCCCGCCCGGAATTGAAGTCATTCTGCAAGCTGAGAACGGCATGCTGGGTGTCGGACCCTATCCGCGGAGCGGCGAGGAAGACGCCGATCTCATCAACGCCGGCAAGGAAACCATCACGGAACTGCCTGGCTCCGCTTATTTCTCGAGTGCCGAGTCGTTTGCCATGATTCGCGGCGGCCACGTCGATCTTAGTATTCTCGGCGCGATGGAAGTGGATGGCGAAGGAACTCTGGCCAATTGGATGGTCCCTGGCAAAGTCGTCAAAGGCATGGGCGGCGCCATGGACTTAGTAGCAAGCGCCCGCCGCGTTATCGTCGCCATGGAACACACCACTCGCGCCGGCGCTCCCAAGATTCTCGATAAATGCACTCTCCCCTTAACCGGCGTTCGTGTGGTGCAGATGATTGTAACCGAACTCGCCGTGATCACCGCCACACCTCAAGGTCTTCGCTTGGATGAGTTGGCTCCCGGCCTAAACCCCGGCGACATCCAGAATGTCACCGAACCAAAGCTCCAAATCAGCCCTTTACTCCATCCGATCGTTCTCTAAAACCAAAAAGGCGGGACTCACCGTTGTAAGTCCCGCCCTTCTTTTTCAGCCTATGCTCTGTCGCGCTTAGCGATGGCCACCACCGCCACCGCCGCCATGGAAGCCGCCGCCACCGCCACCACCGTGGAACCCGCCGCCGCCGAATCCACCACTGTGGAACCCGCCGCTAGCGCCACCGTGGAATCCGCTGCTGCCATGAAATCCGCTTGCGTGATTACCACTCACGCGTGCATTAATTCCATTGACTCGTCCATGGAAACCTGAGCGTCCATGCCAGCCGTAACCGCCGTAGCCGCCACCCCAGAATCCAAAATAGGCCGGAGAGTAGAACCCCCATCCAAACGGGCTGTAAAGAAAGTCGTCAGCCGGCCAGAAGCCATAGTAGTTGGCATAAGGATCCCAGTACCAGCCCGCTCCTGCGCTCGCGTATTCGGTTGCGTTGCTGGCTGATCCGGCGCTAGCCATTGCCTCATCCTGGCTGCGCGCCTTGCTCCAGACGTAGAGCGGCTCTTGTTGCGCGGCCTTATCGCTGAAGGACTGTCGTTTAAAAGCGCGATCGCCAGTCAGGGCAGCTTCGTCACGTTTGCTTAGCTTCACGCTGCGCCCCTCGCCCGAAACGATGGCCTTACCGTCCATCACGCGAACCAATTGTGTGCCGGCGTCGAAGCTATACAATCCCTTCTTTTCGATCCGTGTGCTTGTGTGATTAATGCTAACCGAAAGATTTGTTCCGTCAATCATCTGATCCGCTTCGAGCATCGCTGCTCCCCGTACCAGATCCACCGTCGTATTCGCTAGGCCGGCGGAAGTCATCTGCACTTCCGTGTTATTCCCGACGCGCAGGAACGCCCCCGGTGTTAATAATATTTCGACGAAACCGTTGCCTGTCGACAGTGTTTCGCCCGGCTCCAGAATGGCGGAACCGATCGATCGCGGAGAAAGCGGTTGCCCGTTCAACGATGCTTGCCCCTCCACGTAATTCACCATTCCTGGTCCGACCCGAGCAGGTGCTTGTGTCGAGTAGTTTGGGCTATTGTGATAGTTCGCGCTATTCGGGTTTGGAACCTGCGCTCCAGGATCGGACATACCACCTGCTTGAGCAAGCGCCAGCGCTGCTGAAGCAAATAGAACAGCCAGCGTCTTACCTACCATTCCAGTGTGTCCTTTCATTTCTTTTCTCCTATATATGAGACGCTCCAGTTTCGAAAAAGTCGCGGCTAGCACTCTCCACGTGGGCCGCCCGCTACAATCGACTCCAGCATGGCCGAAACTCCCTGGGGCAACCTGCCGATCAGCGACGCACATATTCATTTTTTTTCTCGCAACTTTTTCGATGGACTCGCCCGGCAAAAAAAGCTGCCCGACGCCGACGCGCTCACCGGTCTACTAAACTGGCAAATTCCCGCTTCCGATCCGGTTCTGCTCGCCAATCATTGGGCGCACGAGCTCCAGAGCGTTGGCGTCTCAAAGGCTTCTCTCATTGCCAGCTCTCATGGCGATGAAGCTAGTGTTTCTGCCGCAGTTGCGGCGCATCCCGAGCTGTTCTACGGCTTCTTCTTGCTCGATCCCTTGCAGCCCGATTCCATCGAACGGCTCCATGCCGCTGTCGCCAATCCGCACCTGCATGCCGTTTGCCTGTTCCCCGCCATGCACACTTATTCCGTCGCAGACGGACGTTTGGTCCCCATCTTCGAGTTGCTCTCCGACCACGGTCTTGCGGTTTTTGTGCATTGCGGCGCTCTAAGCGTCGGAGTTCGGAAAAAACTCGGCCTCCCCAGCCAGTTCGACATGCGCTTCTCTGATCCGCTGAATCTTCATCCAGTCGCCCTCCATTTCCCGAAAATCCGTTTCATCGTGCCGCATTTCGGCGCTGGATTTCTCCGGGAAACTTTAATGCTTGCCGACCTCTGTCCTAATGTCTTCCTCGATACTTCTAGTACCAATCATTGGATGCTCTATGAGGGTCTTGATCTGCGCACCGTGTTTCGTCGTGTCCTCGATCTTATAGGTCCCGAACGTCTGCTCTTCGGTACCGATTCGAGTTTTCTTCCACGTGGCTGGAATCGCGCCATCTTCGATAGCCAGATAAAAGCGCTTTATGAACTCGGCCTCGATTTAAAGCAAGCCGAACAGATTCTTTCTACTAATTTGCAAAGTGTAATGGCGCCACGCTCGGCCGTCGCAGCAAAAACTACCGTCTGAGTGACATCTACCGGAAAATTCTGCGAGACTTTGCCTCCACCCGCGCACTTTCCCTGTAAGCACCTTCTTTATGCAACGGCATTCCTTGGGCGTAATCCCATTTCGACCCACTCGGCGTCCTCTGCTGCGTCTTCCCTTGACTAATTCGCCGGGCCGGAAAGCAGCACAAATTTCCGTGCTGCCCGAGTTCGAATCCGTTCAACCTTTCCGGCACGAACGATGGCATGAAATCGAATCGTTCTCCCCTAATATCCTGGTCGGCTATGCCTTCGACCTGCGACGCTTCGCCGAGAAAAGCCGCGCCAGGGAGCTTCAGGTTCCTTCTGTTGATCGCGCCATCTTCGCGCTCACTGATTGCGGCTCGAACCCATTAGCTGACCCGCTTCGCGACCAGCTTTGGCATCTGTTCGGCGTTCCGATTTACGAGCTCATCATCGCTCCCGGCTGCCGTTTACTCGCCGCGGAATGCGAAGCTCACGATGGTTGGCATCTGCAGGATGGCGTCGAAGCTTACTTGGTCCGCGACCATTTGATTTACGACGCGCCCCCGCTCAACGGTCTGCATACCGGCTTCACCGGTCAAATCGACACCGCCCCTTGCGCCTGTGGACGGCCTACCGTTCGTCTGAAGAATCTCGCGCCTCATCTCCCGCGGCCCTTCGAGCGCCGTATAGCCGCGGTTGCCTAGTTACTATCCGGGACTGGCCAGTCTCACGTTCAAAGATATCTAAAGCCGCTTCTCGAAAGGATTCAGAACGGTGACTTCGACCGGAGTTTCGGGATTGCGCACCATGTGCCGCTGAGGACAACTGCATCAAGATCGTCTTCGAACCTCATTGATACACTACCGGACGGGCCTCAACCGTTCACTTCTATGCTGCGAGCCTTTCTCAACATAATTTCCGCGGTCGGACGGCAGCTGGGCAATGGAAAATCGCGACGTACGGAATCAAAAGACTTACAGGCTTTGACGCGTCGCGGACCTGACGATACACAGCGTTACATGCTTTTCCTCTTGCCGATATGGGTGCTGGCCGGTGTCGCCGATTATCTCTGGCACCGGCGCACTCGTATCGAGACCACAAGCGGAACGGAGGAAAGCTTGACGCATGCTCTGATGATTACGGAGATGGGGCCGGCGGTGTTGGCCACCATGTTCTTAGAGATCAATGCAGGGGTAGTGGCGCTTATTCTCGCATCGTACGTTGCGCATGAGGCAACTGTGGCGTGGGATATCTACTTTACCGCCAGCCGCCGGCCTATTCCCCCAGGCGAGCAGCACACTCATAGTTACCTGCAGGGGGTTCCGTTTTGTCTGGCTTGTTTTGTCACTTTTACTCACTGGGATCAGTTCCGCGCGCTTTTTGGAAAAGGATCCCAGCAACCGCGCTTTGGCATCCACTTCAAGAAACCACCTCTTCCTTTGAAATACTTGCTGCCCTTTGTGTTGGGCTCAGGCTTGCTAACGGCCGTGGTGCACGGAGAGGAGTTGTGGCGGTGTTGGAACGCGCAACGCGCAGGTCTCACCGGGCGCGACACACCCGAGTGTACGCGCGAGCTATTTGCTGGCTAAAGGCCCGGCTCACGAGATGTAGCGGCCCCGGTAAGCCACGGTCCCACAAACATCTATGTCCCCGTTACTACGCCGCCGTCCACACTCAGCACCGCCCCGGTCACAAACGCAGCCGCGTCTGACGCCAGCCAAAGATAAGCGTTCGCTACATCCGCCGGTTCACCCAGTCGGCCGATCGGCGTATGCTCCTGCATGCTCTGCCGGATCTTTTCTGGCACCGTCTGGATCATCTCTGTCGCGATATATCCTGGTGCCACCGCATTTACGCGAATTTTGTGCTTACCTAATTCCCGCGACCAGACCTTCGTCATCCCAATCACGCCCGCCTTTGCCGCGATATAGTTCGTCTGGCCGAAATTGCCGTAAAGCCCGACCACGCTCGATGCGCTCAAAATGACTCCCCCTCCGCTGGCGATCATATGCGGAACGACCGCCCGCGTGCAGTTGAAAACGCCCTTCAAGTTCACCGCGATCACTGCGTCGAACTGCTCATCGCTCAACACACCAGCCACGCCGCCGTCCTTGTATTTGACTAGCTGTCCGTCTCGCAAAATGCCCGCGTTATTCACCAGCACGTAAGGCGCTCCGAACTTTTTCACTACTTCCTGTAAAGCCGTTTCGACCTCCTGCACACTGGTCACATTGACCTCCTGAAACAGCCCGTTGGCGATAGCCGTTCCGCCTTTCACGTCCCACCCGGCTACCCGACACCCTTCCGCCGCAAATCGCTCTGCCGTTGCTCTGCCAATTCCATTCGCCGCTCCCGTCACAATAACCACTTTGTCCTTCAGTCCGGTTTCGATCATGATTAGTTATACAGATATGCTGCTCGAACAATTAGTCCACGATCTTCGCTTCGGCATGCGCAATCTATCCAAAACTCCCGGCTTCGCCGCCTCCGCTGTCCTCTCTCTCGCACTCGGCATCGGTGCTACCACCGCCCTCTTTAGCGTCATCCACGGCGTCATCCTCGACCCGTTTCCTTATTCGCATCCCGAATCGCTCTACAGCTTTTACGCTACTGTTCCAGGCCAGCACTTCGCTTTCTCTCCAGGCACACCGGAGGGCTACCTCGAAGTCCAGCGCCGCGTTCCTGCCTTCTCCGACCTGCTCTCCTCCACCATTAGCGACGTCTCCTGGACGGGCATCGGCGAGCCGCAGCGCCTCCGCGGCAATTTCTGCTCCGTCAACACTTTCAAAGTCATGGGCGTGAAGCCGCTTGTTGGCCGCTACATCGTACCCAGCGACGGCGCTCCCACGGCCGAACCCGTCGCCGTGCTCGGCTACAAATTCTGGCAGTGCCAGTTCGCGGGCGACCCGCACGTCATCGGCCGCCGCCTGCGCCTTAACGATCGCGTGCGCACCGTCGTCGGCGTCATGCCCAAACGCTTTATGTGGCGCGGCGCCGACGTCTACTTGCCCGTCGTCTTCGAAAAAGGCCATTCCATAGAAGACGTGCCCTACCTCTTCACCATCGGCCGCCTCAAGCCTGGAGCCACGCTCGCCGAAGCCCGCGCCGAACTCTATCCTGTCCTCGGAGAGATGCTCACGCGCCTCACCGGCATTCATACCTCGAAACTAAAGGTCGTCCTGCAAAACTTCTACGAGACCTTTCCCAGCGGCATCCGCAAATCGCTTTGGATTCTCTTCGGCGCAGTCGGCGTCCTCCTTATCATCGCCTGCGCTAACGTCTCGAGCCTCCTGCTAGCCCGTTCCGCCGCGCGCAGCCGCGAAATGGCCATCCGGCTCTCTCTCGGCGCGGGACGTTTCCGCATCATCCGCCAACTCCTCACCGAAAGCACACTTATCGGCCTCGCTGCCGGCGCGCTTGGCGTACTCTTCGCTTTCCTCAGTCTGCACCTCATCTTGTCGATTGTGCCTCCCGACACCATTCCTGATGAAGCCGAAGTCACGCTGAATTGGCCCGTGCTCTTTTTTGCGCTCGTTGTTTCTCTTGCCGCCGCTTTCTTGTTCGGTCTCGCTCCCGCTTTTCAGGCGGGCCGCGCGAATATGGCGGCCGCTCTCAAGGCAGGCGGCCGCGGCGTCAGCGGTTTGTTCGGCGAAACGCGCCTGCGCAGCATCTTTGTCGTCGCCGAAGTCGCGCTCGCTATGGTTTTGCTGTCAGTGCCAGCCTCGTCATTCGCACTCTCCTCCATCTCGAACGCGTGCAAGTCGGCGCGCAGCCGGAGAAAGTTCTAACCATGACCATTCCGCTGTCCGACCGCCGCTATCCCACCATTGAGGCGCGTAACAATTTTCTCCTTCATCTGCTGGAGGATGCCCGTCAAATTCCCGGCCTCACCGATCTCGCGTTCAATGCATTCCTTCACCCGTTCGTCTACTTCCAAGCCTCCATTAGCGCTCCCGGACAACCCGGCAACGCCAACACGCCGGTCCTGGTGAGCCAAATCAGCAGCGCCTATCCCAAGCTCGTCAACACCCACCTGCTGCAAGGCAGGCTCCTGACGCAAGCAGATATTGAAGGCCGCCGTCGC
>DATAYL010000421.1:0-28759 GCA_036272575.1 Bryobacteraceae bacterium
GAGCGTCAGATTGCGCAGCATATCCGCGTGCTCCTAACGTTACAATTCGGGTTGGCTGAGGAGAGACGCGCGCATAGGGAAGGACGCTTGCGGCTGCATGCGCGCTTTGCTTCGAAGTTTCTTTCGACTCGGCGGGACTTGATTGTTTACGTGCCGCCGGGTTATGCGAAGGGGCACGCACGGTGTCCGGTGCTCTATCTGCAGGACGGGCAGAATGTTTTCGATCCGGCGACGGCGTTCTTAGGCCAGGACTGGCGCGCGGATGTGACCGCGGACGAGATGGTGGAGCGCGGGGAGATCGAGCCGCCGATTATTGTGGGAATTTACAATACAGGCGCGCGGCGCATTTCCGAGTACACGCCGACGCGTGACAAGCGGCTGCGTAAAGGCGGCAAAGCGGATCGCTATGCAGAGATGCTGGTTCGCGAGATCAAGCCGTTCATCGATCACGAATACCGTACCAAGAAAGCAGCCGCGCATACGGCGGTGGGAGGCAGTTCGCTGGGCGGACTAGTCTCATTGGCCGCGGTGCTTGCGTATCCGCGCGTTTTCGGCAAGGCAGCTATTCTTTCGCCGTCCGTGTGGTGGGATGAGCGGGCCATTTTGCGTTTGGTGGAGCAATTCCGGTCAAAGCTTCGCCCGGAATTATGGGTAGACGTGGGCACGTGCGAAGGGCAGACGCCGGCGGAGTGCGTGGATGACTCGCGGGCTCTGCGACGGGCCTTGGTCGAGAAAGGTTGGCGTGAGGGGGAGACGCTCGCGTATCACGAGATTGCAGGCGGGACGCATTCGGAAGCAGCTTGGGCGGGGCGTTTTGGGGCGGTGCTGCGTTATTTGTTTCCCCAGAGTGAGGCCGCTTTATAGCGGGCTCCGGGTTTCCATGTCCGAAGGCCTCATATGGGTTAGGAGATCCGCTATTGGTGGCGGAGGGCTTCGATGGGGCTGATGCGGGCAGCGTGGCGGGCGGGGAGCCAGACGGCGAGGGCAGCGCTTGAGAGCAGGATCAGGGCGGCGAGCGAGAGGCTGAGCGGGTCGCTAGGCGTGACGGCGTAGAAAAGAGCTCGGACGTAGCCCGACAGGAAGACGGAGGCGAGGAGGCCGATGGCTAGTCCAGCGACGGCGAGCAGCAGTCCTTCGCGGAAGAGCAGGCGCAGAATCTGGCCGGTTTGTGCGCCGAGCGCAAGCCGGATGCCGACTTCGTTGGTGCGGCGAGTGACGCTGTAGCGCATGACGCCGTAGATGCCGATGGAGGAAAGCAGCAGGGCCAAAATACCGAACGAACTGGTGAGGGTGGCAAAGAGGCGTTCCTGGGAGAGGGAGGCGTGGATCTCTGATTCCTGAGTGCGGAAATGGAGCACGGGGATTTCGGGGTCGAACGCGGCGACTGTTTTGCGGACAGCGGACGCGAGCTGCATGGGATCGGCGGCGGTCTTCAGGTAAAAGGTCAGATTGCCGTTCTCATCGGCTTGCGTATAGGGCTGATAGTAGGTGGGCGGCGGGGCTTTGCGGAGACTGTCGTAGCGGGCGTCGGCGACGATCCCAATAATAGTGGTGCCGCGGTTGAAGGTTTGACCGAGCGGGTCAGTGCGGGGAAAGTAGAGACGGGCAAGCTGCTGGTTGATGACGGCGACGTGCGCTGAGTTGGCGGTCTCGCGACGGTCGAAGGGGCGGCCGCGGAGCACGGGGATGCCGACGGTCTGAAAGAAGCCAGAGCTGACGTTGTTTTTAAGCGAGTGACGGCCATCGCGGTAGGGCTGGTTGTCGGGGTCGAAATTGGAGCCATCGGTGCTGCCGGAGATAAGAACGTCGTTGGAGAGGGCAACCGAGCGGACGCCGGGGAGAGCGGCGAACCGGTCTTCGAGGCGCTGGTAGAGGGCCAGACGCGCGGGGCCGAAAAAGCGGCTCGGGGAGGGATGGAGTTCAAAAAGCAAGAGGCGGTCGGGCTCAAAGCCGAGCGGGGCGTTGAGGAGATTGGAGAGAGTGCGTACGAATAAGACGGCGCCGAGCAGCAGCATGGTAGAAAGCGCCATTTCAAAAATGATGAGCGTGTGGCGGAGTCGGGCTTTGGAGCGTGAGCCAGTGAGGCGCGAGCTTTCGTTGACGTCGACGGCGGCTGGTTCGCGGAACATTTGAAGGGCCGGAGCGAGGCCGAAGAGAAGGCCGGTCGACAGGGTGAGCGCAAGAGTGAAGAGGAGCACGGGGAAATCGAAGGCGGGCGGCTGAGACAGATCGAGGAAGTAGGGCAGTAAACGACGCAGGGCAAAGGCCAGTAGAAGCCCAACGACTCCGGCCAGGGATGAGAGGAGAAGACTCTCGGTGAACATCTGGCGGACGATGCGCCAGCGGCTGGCGCCGAGAGCTTTGCGAACGCTCATCTCACGCGTGCGAGCGACTGATTTGGCGACCAACAGATTGGCGACGTTGGTACAGGCGAGAAGCAGCAAAAGAGCCACCAGCGAGAAAAGGATGGAAACCGGGGTGGCGAGATGGCTGCGCAACAGATTCTCACCGGCGCTGGCGGATTCGACACGGAGGTGGAGCCTGGTCAGGTCATGATGGCCGCCATGATTGGGCAAAGTGTCTTTAGCGGCTTGTTGGAAGGCGGCGTCGAGGGCGGATTGAGCGCGCGCATCGGTCACGCCGGGTTTCGCACGGGCGAGGAGTAGCAGCCACCAGGATCGACCGTTACGCATTTGATCACCATCAAAGTTGCGATCAATGCGGGATTTCAGAGTGATGGGCAGGTACAGGGACCACCCGCTACCGAGTTGAGGACCGAGTGAAGTAGGCCCGAGGACGCCGACGACGGTTACGGGAAGGGCATTGAGGGTGATGGTCTTGCCGAGCACGCCCGGGGACTGCCCGAAATGGCGGATCCAGAGATCGTAGCTGAGGACGGTGACGGCGGGCGCATTCTCCTCCGCGTCGGACGGAAGAATAGGGCGGCCGAGGACGGTGGATGCGCCTAGGACCTGGAAGAAGTTGCCGGAGACGACTTCGGCATCAACGACGGACGCCTCACGGTTGACAACTGCGGTCAGCGAGTGAGTCTGAGCGAAGGCAGCGATGCCGTCGAAGTAGCCGGGTTGGGAGAGCAGGCGCTGGTAAACGGGATAGGAGAAGGAGGTGGAGGTAAAGCCTCCGGGGACAGCAGAGAATTCTCCAAAGATGGAAGGGATGGGCTGATTGGGGCCGGAGAATTGCCAACGCAGGAGGCGCAGCTGTTCGGGGTGCTTGGCGCCGAGTTTTTGAAAGAGAACGTTATTGGCGACGGAGAAGAGGGCGGTGTTAGCGCCGATAGCGAGGGCCATGGAGAGGACAGCTACGGTGGTGACGAGGCGGTCCTGACACAGGAGACGGAGGCCGTAGCGGAGGTCGCGGGCGAGGTCTTCCAAGCAATGTCTCCTTGTGCTGGCAGGTTATCAGAGATAAGTGGAGGATTTTGCACAGTTTCACGTATACTGTGTTTATGAATATAACATTGAGTGTGGACGAAAAGATCCTGGATGTCGCTCGCCGTTATGCCGCGGAGCAAAACTCGAGCGTGAATGCGCTGGTGCGGGAATACCTCACAAATCTTGCGGCACACGAGGATCGGGCGGCGCGCGCGCGGGCCCGGATACGGGAGATGAGCGCTCAATCCGAGGGACGGCTGGGCAAAAAGACCTGGTCGCGCGACGACCTGCATGAACGCTAAGGTCTTTCTCGACACGAATGTCCTGGTCTACGCCGCGATCGGGACCGGGAAAGACGAATCCAAGCGGCAACGCGCTCTTCAACTTATTGAGTTAGAGGATTTTGCTACATCAGCGCAAGTGCTCCAGGAATTTTTCGTGACTGTTGTAATGAAGGCCATTCGCCCGTTGCAAAGGGAGCAAGCGCTGGAGTGGATCGAGCAGCTAATTGCCTTCCCCTGCCAGGCTATCGACCACCGGCTTGTCAGGATCGCGGTCGAACAGTCCGCCCGGTACCAGATCTCCTATTGGGATGCGGCGATTATCTCGGCGGCCAAGGCGTTAGGCTGTCATACGCTGTACTCCGAGGACCTCAACAATGGCCAACAATACGATGGCGTGCAGGTGATGAACCCTTTCGTGGGCGGCTAAATTCTCAATGGATCGTTAGCGGAGGCGGGCGGGTGCGATACTCGTGAGTGATCTGCGCCGCCGGGCAGCCGCCGGGTACTCGTAAAGAGTGCCGGGAGGAAAGTCCGGTCTTCCCAGGGCAGCATGCCGGTTAACGGCCGGGGGTGTGTGCTCAAAGTACACTTCACGGATAGTGCCACAGAAAATATACCGCCCGTTTTGGCGACAAGGCGGGTAAGGGTGAAAAGGTGCGGTAAGAGCGCACCGCGGGACGAGTAATCGCGCCTGGCAGGGCAAACCCCATGTGAAGCAAGACCAAATAGGGGAGGAGGAGCGGCCCGCTCCGTTTCTTGGGTCTTCGCCTCGCTGAGAGGCGCGGGCTCATCGATTTTGTTGAGTCTTCACCTCGCTGAGAGGCGCGGGCTCATCATTACTACTTCCGGGTAGGTCGCTAGAGCCAGTCAGTAATGGCTGGCCTAGAGGAATGGCTGCCGCCCGTGGCCAAATGTTTGGGTCTTCGCCTCGCTGAGGGGCGCGGGCTCATCCTGGGCGCGGGTACAGAAACCGGCTTACAGGCGGCGCAGATCTACAAAACAATGGGGTTTGTGCAACCAGAACCCCTCCGTTAAGACAGATTTTTTTCGCAGGCCGGAAGATTTCGCGCCCCGCTCATTTTTGGGTCGAGATCTTAGGGGCGGCGTCGGAGTTTGTCGGTACCAAAACTTCCCCAGCTAAGACAAATTTCTTCCTAACCGATGAAGTTTAGCGGGGCCAAGAAATATCGGCTCCTTACTTCGGAGGTTATTTTGAAAAAAACATTATTCTTTTCTTCTGTTTTATTCAGCGCGGTGCTAAGTGCCGCGCCGGTACAGATCAACATTCTTGATTATGGCAACGGGGTCAAAGACTCGACCGGCCAATACGATGTCGGCCCTTACAACCTTTTGTTAGACATGAAAACAGCCACACCAGCCATGTGCATGGACGATTTTATTTTTAACAATTCAGGGGAGTGGATGGCGAATGCTACCGCCGCCAATAGCACTAACTTCAACAATACCTATCTGGGCAGCGCGGGGGAGAAGATCGACGGCCACTCCTTCACGAGCAGCCAGATTTACCAGGCGGAAGCTTATCTCTTCAGCCTAATTGTGAAGCCGGGAGCAGACCAGGCGGGCATTCAGGAAGCGGCGTGGTTCATCATGGATCCCAACAACCCGACCTATGCCAGCAATGCCGACATGCAGAGCTATTTGCAATTGGCGGCAAACAACGCGCCTACTTTTGATGACAGCGGGTACACGATTCTCTCCGCCGTCGATAAGAACGGTACGCAACAAGAGTTTATGGTAGCCAGCGCTCCGGAGCCGACGACGGTTGCCTTACTGGGGGCTGCCCTGCTTGCGGCCGGAGTCGCGCGGTTTCGCCGCCGGAAGCAAATGACGGCGTAGCGGACAGGTTTGGTCATGAAGCGGCGGGGCCGGTTAGCCGCCGGCCCTCGGATCGCCAGTCGGGTTCGTTTAACGCGGGTTGTATGCCGGTGCGTTGAAAGACCCGCTCGTAGAAAAATGCCGGCTTGAAAGTCCGGCATGACAGCCCATGAGGGCTCAATGATGTATGTGGCTTGCGTTCCGCTTCCTTACTGTCGCGGTTCTATTGGCCAGCACAGGTTGATAAAATGGGACCTCGATGGCCGTCAGCAAAGAACTTCTGGATATTCTCGTTTGCCCAGTCTGCAAAGCGAAGGTTTTGCTGAAGGAGGATGGCAGCGGATTGAAGTGCGTATCGTGCCACCGGGTGTATCCGATTCGCGATGACATTCCGGTAATGCTAAAAGACCAGGCCGTTATCGAGAACTGAAGTTCTGATCCATGTCATTGCTGGAGCAGACAGTGCTGGAGCAAGTGCCGAAAGGCTCGCGGGTCGCTATCATCCGGCTACGGTCGTTAGGCGATTGCGTGCTGACGACACCGGCGATTTCGCTCTTGCACCGGGCCAGACCGGACCTGGAAGTAGGAATCTCAGTCGAGGCGAGATTCGCGGACGTGTTTGCGGGAAACCAGCGGGTAAGCCGCGTGCTAGAGCCGAGTTGGCTGGCAGTGCGCAGCTGGAAGCCGCGGTTGTGCGTGAACCTGCATGGCGGAACGCGCAGCCAGTGGATGACGGCATTATCGGGAGCGAGGTGGCGGGCGGGATTTGCGCATCACAGTACAACTCTCGCTTATAATTTCAAGATTCCGCGGGCGCAGCAAGTGATGGGTGTGACTCGGCGGGTGCATACGGCCGAGCATCTGGCTTCTGCTTTTTTTGCATTAGGAGTGCCGCTGAGTGCGGTGCCGCGGGCGGAGTTATTTGCGGGGGAATCTTCAGTTCCGTCAATCAAGGAACGACACGCGGTGCTGCATCCCTTTGCGTCGTCAGTAGAGAAGAGTTGGCCGGCCGCGCGCTTTAATGAAGTCGCACGGTATTTGAAGCTGTGTAATGTGAAGCCGGTTTTTCTGGCCGGACTGGGCGACGATGCGACGGCCTTTCGCGAACACACAGTATTGCAAAGCGGTCTGGCGGAAGTGAAGGCGGCGCTTGCCGACGCCGTATTGTTCGTGGGTAACGATAGCGGTCCCGCGCACATGGCCGCGGCTTTCGGCGTGCCAAGCGTAGTGCTGTTCAGCACTTCGGATCCGGCGATTTGGGAGCCGTGGCAGACCGAATCGGAAGTGATCGTGGCACGCGATGGGATCGAGAGCGTCACAGTATCGCGCGTGATCACGGCGATCGAACGCCTGCGCACACTAGCCGAGGCGCACGCTTGAAGCAACTGTTTCGGTTGCTGCGGTACGCACGCTCGTATGTGCCGGCGCTGATCGCGTCAGTGATCTTCATGGCGATTGTGGGTTTATCGCAAGCGCTGGTGGTGAAGCTCATTCCGCTGGTGTTCGAACGGGTGCTCGATACCAGCGCGCCGGACACCCCGGCTAAATTATTTACCAATCCTCTGACGCACCATGTTTTTTATTTGAACGACGTGTTTCCGTCCTCAGTGCACAATATCTGGACGATTGTGGCTTTCAGCATCGTGGCATGCTTTCTGGCGAAAGGCGTATGCGATTACCTGGGCAATTACCTGGTGAATTGGGTGGGTCTGAGCGCCATTACGGACCTGCGCATGGAGGTGTTCGACCGGGTGCTGCATCAGGATTCGCAATTTTTCGAAGCGCAGACCACAGGGCAGATCATGTCCTCGGTGATGAACGACATAGACCGCATTCAGGTGTCAGTTTCGACGATGCTGGCGGACTGGCTGCGGCAGATGTTCACAGCGGTGTTTCTGTTGCTGGTGTTGGTGTCGATGAACTGGCGGTTGTCGCTCATCAGCCTGCTGGTGTTTCCCTCGGTGGCGCTCCTGACGGTGCGGTTGGGGAAGCGCATTCGCAGTACGACGCGGCATGCGCAAGACATGACGGCGAGCCTGAACCAAATTGTGCAGGAGACAGTGACAGGTCACCAGGTGGTGAAGAGCTTCGGCGCGGAGGATTTTGAATCGAAGCGTTTCCGGCTGGCCTCGCAACGCTGGAAGCACGGCAATCTAAAGTATATTGCGCAACAGGCGCTGGCTTCGCCGATTATCGAACTGTTTGGCGCGCTGACGATTCTATTGCTGCTGTATCTGGGACGGCAGCAGGTGAAGACGGATGGGATGACAGCCGAGACCTTCACCGGATTCGTAGTGGCGCTGGTGATGCTGTATGAACCAATAAAGCGGCTAACCAACATTCACAACATTTTTCAGCAGGGTTTGGGGGCGGCTCAATCTGTATTCGGGTACCTGGACGCGCAACCGGACGTGATGGATGCGCCGGGGGTGATGCGGCTGAGCCGTTTAGGGAAAGGCATCGAATTTAGGGACGTGGGATTTACTTACCCGGCCACGCCGGGCAAGGTGGTGCTCGAAGGCATCAATTTTGCGGTAAAGGCGGGCGAGGTGGTGGCGCTGGTGGGGCAAAGCGGCGCGGGGAAAACAACGCTAGTGAATTTGGTGCCGCGATTTTATGATGTGACGGCGGGCTCAGTAGAAATCGATGGACGGGATTTGCGGGAATACACGCTGAGCAGCCTGCGGGAGAGCATCAGCATCGTGTCGCAGGAGGCTTTTTTGTTTAACGACACGGTGTTCGACAATATTGCCTACGGACGGCCGGATGCGAGAGAAGAAGAAGTGATCCGAGCGGCGAAAACGGCGCTGGCCGATGAATTTATCGAGCGGATGAGCGATGGATATCGGACGGTAGTGGGTGAGCGGGGCATAAAGCTGAGCGGCGGGCAGCGGCAGCGTTTGGCGATTGCACGGGCGTTGTTGAAAGATGCGCCGATTCTGATTCTGGATGAGGCGACTTCGCATTTAGATACCGAGTCGGAACGTCTGGTGCAGCAGGCGCTCGCGGCATTGATGAAACAGAGGACGGTGCTGGTGATTGCGCACCGCTTGTCTACCATCCGGCAGGCGGATCGGATTGTGGTGCTGGATAAGGGTCGGGTGGCGGAAACGGGATCGCATGATGAGCTGATGGCGCGGCGCGGCGTCTATTGCCGGTTGTATGAAATGCAGTTTTCGGATGTCAAGACATTTGCGGATTGAGGAGAGATCCGGAAAGAAAATTGCCGGCGATGAAGGCTGACGAACGCCGATGAAAACACCAGCCTGTGTGCGGAGCATGACCGGCTATGCGGCGGTGCGGCGACAGACGGCAGCGGGAGAACTGGCCGTGAGTTTGCGGTCGGTGAATCATCGCGGACTTGATTTGCATTTTTATTTCGGGCAGGAGTTCGGGGCATTCGAGAATGAAATGCGCAGTGCGCTCAAGAAGGGATTGGCGCGCGGGCATGTAGAGGTGCGGGCGAGTTTGCTTCGTCCAGCCGAGACCGAGAAACTGGGGTTGAACCGGGAGTCGCTGCGGGACTATGTGGCGGCGTTTCGAGTGGCGGCGGAGGAGTTTGGGCTCGAAGGGCAGCCGGACTTAAATCGCTGGCTAAGTCTGCCCGGATCGCTGTTGGAAAAGCAGAATGGGCAGCCGCTGCCGGAGGGTTTTCAAGCAGAAGTGCTGAGTGCGCTCGAAGAGTGTATTAGGGAGTTGAACGAAACGCGCGAACGGGAAGGCGAAGCGTTGCGGGCGGAGATTGAATCGCGAGTGGAGGAAATTGAGAGCGAGACGGCGGCGATTCGGGAGACGCGCACGGAAGCGATCAAATATTTCGGCAGCCGTCTGCGCGAACGGTTGAGCGAATTGCTGGGCGGCACGCAGATTGCAGAGGCGCGGCTGGTGGAAGAAGCGGCGATTCTGGCGGACCGCTCGGATATTCAAGAGGAAGTGACCCGGTTGACGGTACATACGGCGGAGCTCAAGCGGATGCTCGAAGAGGGGGGCGAGGTTGGGAAGAAGATTGATTTTCTGCTGCAGGAGATGAACCGGGAGACGAACACTGCACTGGCAAAGAGCACGAATGCTGGGGAGCCGGGGCTGCGGATCACGAACGCCGGTCTGGCGATCAAGGCTAACATCGAGAAGATACGGGAACAGGGACTGAATCTTGAATAACGGCGCCTTGGCAGCAGCGCCCGCCTACATGACGACGGTATTTATTATTTCGGCGCCTTCCGGGTCGGGGAAATCGACGCTGGTGGCGCGGCTGATGGCGAGCGATCCCGGGCTGCGGTTTTCGGTTTCGTATACGACACGGAAACCACGCGGGAACGAGAAACCGGGTGAGAGTTATGTATACATAGCACCCGACGAGTTCCGGCGACGGATCGAGGAGGGCGAGTTTCTCGAATATGCCGAGGTGTTCGGGAATCTGTACGGGACGCATTGCGAGGTATTGGAACAGGCAGCGGCTGAGAACAAGGACCTGATACTCGACATCGATGTAAAGGGTGCGAGACAATTAAAAGATCGGATCCCCGAGGCTGTCTCCATTTTTATCCTGCCGCCGTCGCGTGACATTCTGGAGCAGCGTTTGCGGGCGCGGTCAGAGGATTCGGAAACCGTCATTCAACGACGCCTGCAGGAGGCGGCCGAGGAGTTGCGGAATTACAAACAGTACGACTATGTACTGGTGAATCATCAGTTGGAGGAATCGACCGGAGCGCTTTCATCGATTATCCGCGCGGAGCGGATCCGGCGCGTGCGCATGGAGGAGCAGATCCGGCCAATTCTGAAGAGCTTTGAAGAGAGACCACCTTCACTGTTTCATCGGCAAGAGCGATTTCGTTAGAGAAAAGGAAAGAATTATGGCAGAGAACAAACCACGACCCAATGCGATGCACAGTATTCCGGAGGATGAGAATGCGAGCACGTACCGCTTCATCATCGTGGCCGCGAAACGTGCACGGCAATTACAGAACGGACAGCGCAGCGTGCTGCCGGCAGCAAACAAGAAGCCGACCAGCCTGGCGATGGAAGAGACGCGGCGCGGACTGGTGCCTTATACGGATTTGACGAAAGAGCAGGAAACCGAAGAAATCGCGGCAGAATAGGACCGCATCGCGATGCGTGTCGTTTTAGGCGTAGGTGGAGGCATCGCTGCTTACAAGGCAGCGGAACTGGTGCGGGGGCTGCAATCCAAGGGGCACGGAGTGCAGGTGGTGATGACTCGGGCGGCGCGGGAGTTTATCCAGCCGCTGACGTTTGCCGCTTTGACGGGGCAGAAGGTAATCACGACGCTATTCCCGCAAGAGAGTGCTAGCGACACGCTCGCGAGCGCGGTAGAGCATATTGGGGTAGCGCAGTCGCACGACGCATTTATCGTGGCGCCGGCGACGGCGGATCTGCTGGCGCGCTTTGCCACCGGGCAGGCGGACGATTTTCTGACGACTCTCTACCTGGCGTTCACTGGCCCGGTGATTCTTGCGCCCACTATGAACACCGCGATGTGGGAACATCCGGCGACCAAGACGAATCTAGAGACGCTGCGGGCGCGCGGTTGTTTCGTAGTCGATCCGGATGACGGATGGCTGGCGTGCGGGACAGTGGGGGCGGGGCGCTTTCCGGATCCGACGCGGATTGTGGCGGAGTTTGATCTACTCACCGAGCCGCGGAAAGACCTGGCGGGCGAAGTCATTCTGGTCACGGCGGGGCCTACCCAGGAGGCGCTCGATCCGGTGCGTTATGTGAGTAACCGCTCGAGCGGCAAGATGGGATACGCGATTGCGGAGGCGGCGGCACGGCGCGGGGCGCAGGTAACGTTGATTTCGGGTCCGGTGAGTTTGCCGGCGCCGATGCACGTGCAGGTAATATCGATTCGCACAGCACAGGAGATGCGGCGCGTAGTGCTCGAACATCTGGAGACGGCAACGATCATCATCAAGAGCGCGGCGGTGGCGGATTATTTCTTATCCGACGTGCCGCAACAGAAATTGAAGAAGACGGCTACGCGGCTGTCGCTCGAACTGGATCCGACGCCGGACATTCTGGCCGAGATCGGGCAGTTGAAAGGCGACCGGCTACTGATCGGGTTTGCGGCGGAAACCGAGAACCTGATTGGGGAAGCACGACGGAAGATGATCTCGAAGCAGTGCGACATGCTGGTGGCGAACCTGGTGAATCAGGATGGCACGGGTTTCGAGGCGGACAACAACGAGGTAGACATCATTACGCGTTCCGGCAAAGCGGTGCATGCGGGGCCGGCTCCCAAGAAAGAGATTGCGGAGCGGATTTTGGACCAGGTGGCTACCTTGCGTTTGTCGGCGCGGACGGAAAACCAAATTGGCCGCCGATGAAGACGAATCGGAAACGCTTAAACGGAGAATGACGCGGGAGCAGGTTGTCGAGTATCTCGAGTTTTATCGGGATTTAGGGGTCGATTTCGTGTACCGGCGAGCGGCTCCCACGCAGAGCGATTTGCCGCCGCTAGCTCCGGTGGGGGAGACGCTCGATCAGATTCGGCTGGACATTGGGGATTGCAAGCGCTGCCGGCTTTCAGAAGCGCGGAACTCGATCGTGTTCGGATCAGGCAATGAGCATGCACGCCTGGTGTTTGTGGGCGAAGGACCGGGGGCGGATGAAGACGAGCAGGGATTGCCGTTCGTAGGGCGTGCGGGACAGCTGCTGACGCAGATGATCGACAATACGGCGGCCAAAGAGGGCATTCCGATCAGCCGGGCCGATGTTTACATTTGCAACGTGGTGAAGTGCAGGCCACCGGAGAACCGGACGCCGCAGCCGGACGAGATGCAGACGTGCGGGCACTTTCTTTACCGGCAGCTGATGACGATTAAGCCCAAAGCGATTTGCGCGCTGGGAGCGACGGCGATGAAAGCGCTTTTAAATAGCAAAGAAGGGATCACCAGACAGCGCGGCCAATGGCAAAAGTGGCACGGGATTCCGGTAATGGTGACGTATCATCCGTCGTACCTGCTGCGGCAATACAATCAGCAGGCGCGGCGCGAGGCTTGGGAAGACCTCAAAACCCTGTTTCATTTCGTCTATGACTAGCGGAAGGGAGGCTAGAGCCTCGCGGGGCCTGTTTCTTTCGTTCGAGGGGTCGGAAGGCAGCGGAAAATCGACCCAGATGCGGTTGCTGGTGGAGCGGCTGCGCGGGGAGGGGCGACGGGTCATCGAGAACCAGGAACCCGGCGGCACAGCCATTGGGAAACAGATACGGCGTATTTTGCTCGATCCTGAAAACGGCGGGATGGATGGCATGGCGGAGCTGCTGCTGATGTTTGCGTCGCGCGCGCAAGCGGCCGCGGAGGTAATCCGGCCGGCGTTGGGGCGCGGCGATATTGTGGTGAGCGACCGGTTCACGGATTCGACGCTTGCTTACCAGGGTTTTGGACGAGGATTGGGGTTTGACACCGTACAGGCGGCGCACCGGCTAGCGCTGGGCGATCTGATGCCCGATTTGACCATCGCGATTGAGTTGGACCTGCAAACTGGGCTCGAGCGCGCTTTGCGAAGGAATTGCGGAGTGGGACGGGACCGGTTGGACGAGCAGTCGCTAGCGTTTCATCATAAGGTTGAGGAAGGCTACCGGAAGATTGCTGCAGCTGAGCCGGGGCGGTTTCAGATAGTGGATGGAAGAGGCGACCCCGAGCAGGTGGCCGCGCGGGTTTGGACGGTAGTTGAAGGGAGGCTGGGAAGTGAGCAGCTTTCCTAACTTTTTCGGTAATGCGGCTGCGGCCGAGACGCTGCGCCAGATGATCGGCGGAGAGCGGCTGGCGCAAACGCTGCTATTGAGCGGACCGGAGGGTGTCGGGAAAGCGACCTTGGTCCGCCGGTTTGCTGCGGCTTTGCTGGGCGATGCGGCAAAGATCGAGCGCGACGACTTGAGCCTGCCGGAAAATCTCGACTTGGTAGAAGCGCGGGAAAAGTGGACGGCGGACAAGCGAGCGGATGATCCGCTGCTATTTTCGACGCATCCGGATTTTGTGACTTTTGCGCCGGAAGGACCGCTTCGGCAGATCACGATTCAGCAGATGCGAGTATTGCGAGAACGAGCGCAGTTTAAGCCGCTGCGGGGCACCTACCGGGTGTTTCTCATTGACCGGCTGGATCGCGCCAACGAGCAGGCGGCGAACTCGCTTTTGAAAGTGCTGGAGGAGCCACCTGAGCACCTAGTCATCTTTGCGACAGCGGAGAATTTGTACGACTTGTTGCCGACAATCCGGTCGCGGGCGCTGGTGTTGCAGTTAGGACGGCTGCCGGACGAGGAGATGGCAGCCTTTGCGGAAAAGCGCCAGTTGCCGGACCGGGAATTACGCGTGGCGCTGGCAGAAGGGTGTCCGGGAGTGGCGGCAAGGCTCGACCTGGAGATATTCCGGGCGCGGCGGGGATTGATGATGGCAGCGTTTGAATGTGCGGCCGGGGTGATTCCCTTCTCTGCCTGGGTGCAGCAGTCGGAGTCGTTTTCAGCGAAGAAGTCGGAAAAGCTTGAGTTGTTCACGAGGCCGGCTTACGATCTACTCGAAGATGTGCTGATAGCGCGGTCGGGTAAGGCAGTAATGCGGAATCGGGACGCGGCGGATCGAGTAGCGGCGATTGCGGAACGAACGAGTTTTCGGTGGATGGAGGAGGCGGCTCGGGCGATTGATGAGCTCGTAGTAATGGTACGCCGAAATATACAAAAAACGGCAGCACTTGACGCTATGATTATTAAATTACGGAACCAGCTTTAATAACTCAGCACCCAACTGAGTAGTAAGGGTTTGGAGGCGCTTGGCGATCGCCAAGCTGAATGGAGGAGGGGCGCGTGGACTCGCTCATCAGGAAACCGGCTCGCATGATAGCGGCAGAATCGAAAGAGGCAGGAAGGCGGCCGCCGGCAGCCAAAAAGAGTGCGCCTCCGGACCAAACGAATGCCGAGCAATTCTACTATTCAAAGCAGATGCAAGGAAAGACGCACATGATGGTGATGCTCACCGATGGCGAGCAACTGGAAGGCGTAATCGAATGGTATGACCGGGATTGCTTGAAGTTGAACCGGGTAGGGGCGCCCAACCTTTTGCTGTTCAAACATTGCATCAAGTACATGTACAAAGCGGAGCCCGAGTAGGTAATAACGAGGCTGAAGACTGGCGCAGACTGAAATCCCTGACGGTGGTTTTGATTGGCACGGCGGGTAGGAGTTCGGTATTATAGAAGGGTTCGGATTTCCATCCAGCATTGGACCAGGTAATTGCCCGAGGGATTGTTGGCAACCTCAGAGATACCTGGGCAAGAAAACCCAAGTTAAAGGCCCCAAAATGTACGCTGTAATAGAAACAGGCGGTAAGCAATATCGCGTCAAGCCTGGCGAAACGATTGAAGTAGACACGATCGCGGGAGATGTCGGCGCTGCCGTGGAGTTTGATCGAGTGCTTGCGATATCGAATGATGCGAGCGAATTGACCTTGGGTGATGAGCTACGGAGCGCTCGGGTACGCGGCAAGATTGCCAGTCATGGACGCGGCGATAAGATCCTGGTTTTCAAGTTCAAGCGCAAAAAGCAGTATAAGCGGACTATTGGTCACCGTCAGAATTTCACGCGCGTGCAGGTTGAGGAGATTGTCGCTTAGCGCGCAGTTATAAACATGGCACATAAGAAGGGTTTAGGCAGTTCAAAGAATGGAAGAGACTCGAATTCGCAGAGGCTCGGGATTAAAGTATTTTCCGGAGAGTTTGTGAGCGGCGGGTCTATTATTGTCCGGCAACGCGGTACGCGCTACAAGCCGGGCAAGAATGTGGGCTTAGGCAAGGATGACACGCTGTTTGCGACTGTGACGGGAACGGTAGAGTTCCGGGATCGCGGACGTCTTGGTAAATTTGTAAACATCATCGCGGTACAAAATTAGAGTTAGCGGACTATAAGGCAACCCTTTGTAAGACGAGCCGGGGTGTAGGGGCCGCGTTGGTGATAGATAGGTTTTCGCGTGTTTATCGATGAAGTAGTAATCTCCGTTAAAGCGGGTGATGGTGGTAATGGGTGTCTGGCTTTCCGGCGCGAGAAATTCGTTCCGCGGGGCGGCCCAAGCGGTGGGGATGGAGGTCGCGGCGGGAACGTTTTTCTAGTCGCCAGCGAACACTACAACACTCTGCTGCATTTTCGATTCAATCCAGAACATACCGCCGAACGCGGGCGACATGGCGAGGGCAGCAACCGCACCGGACGCGAGGGCGCGGACGTGGAGCTGCCGGTACCGGTGGGTACGATCGTTTACAACGCCGACACGGGCGAGCAGATGGTGGATTTCACGGCCGCCGGGCAGCGCTTTCTGGTCGCGAGCGGGGGGCGCGGCGGGCGGGGCAATGCGCGATTCACGAGCCCGACGCACCAGGCTCCGACCGAACATGAGGATGGCAAGCCGGGCGAAACTTTACGGCTGAGGCTCGAGCTCAAGCTGCTGGCGGATGTAGGGCTGGTGGGGTTTCCGAACGCCGGTAAGTCAACTCTCATTTCGTGTTTGTCGGCGGCGCGACCCAAAATCGCCGATTATCCCTTTACTACTTTGCAGCCGAATCTGGGCGTGGTGCAAGCGGGCGATCACACGTTTGTGCTGGCTGATGTGCCCGGATTAATCGAAGGCGCTCATGAAGGCCATGGATTGGGGACACAGTTCCTGCGGCATATAGAGCGGACGCGGTTGCTGGTCCACATGGTGGATGCCTCGGAGTTTAGCGGGCGCGATCCGGGTCAGGATTTTGAAGTGATCCAGGCGGAACTCGCGAAATTCAACTATGAATTGCTGCGCAAGCCCATGCTGGTAGTGGCAACAAAGATTGATGTCTGCCAGGACCGAGGGCGAATTGAAACGATTAAACAAAAAGCGGCGGAGTATCACTTGCCGTTTTATGCGATTTCGTCTGCTTCCGGAGAGGGTCTGGACGAGCTGCGGTTTGCCATGAGCGCGCAACTGTTTCCCGTGCCCGAACACGTGGAAGTTCCTGTGGGAAGCTAGACTCTGCCGGTGCAGGGCCCGGTCTTCAAAACCGGAGTGCGGCACTATTTGATGTCACGGGTGGGTTCGACTCCCATTAGCTTCCGCCATCTATCCTCTTGATTACGAAGTAACCTAGTCAGGGTTGTCTGGTTTGGCGATGGGAGTCCTCAAACTGCTCAAATAACTCCACTATGGCTCTCCTGTTCACCAAAGCCCTCCCGCTCTTGGCAGGATGCTCCGGTCCCTTTCAGATGGGCCAGTCTGAAGCATCATTCTGGGCCAAACGCCTGACTGGATTAACACCCTTTGGCGTGTGGATCGCGCCCAATGACAATACGACTTCGGCTGTAGCGCCGATGCGATGCACTTTTCCGTTGTAGGCGATCTCCACTCCCATAGCGCGCCTATTTTCGATCGCTACCCTTGTCACTAAAGCATTCGTAAGCACCGTCAGATTGTTGCGATCCATGTATGGAAACACGTAGGAGCGAAATGCGGACTGTTGTTTTCCGTCGCGCACTCGCAATTCTAAGATCGTGGCGCCACCGCCACCTTCCATCATCTGGCCATTTTGGCTTTGGAACGTGGGAATACAGATAGACCGTGCTCCCTCGACCATAGCAGGAGCTACTGGATTGGGATCGGGAGCGGGTTGTACGAACACCAGCCCATCGATTCCGCGATATTTAGGATCCGGTACACCGTGCCAGTCTTCAATTCGACGATAGATGTTCAGTACGGACTCATAACTCCATGCCCTGTCACCCGCCTCGGCCGCGAAAGAATCCCAGTCATTCTTATGCCCATGCGACCAGGCCATCGGCGTTAATGCTGGATCCTCCACCCAGCACTTTCCCCATGTGCAGAGGGATCGCGCGCCCGTTCACATAGGGGCTTGGCTGCGCTTGAAAGGACCAGTCGCGTTCAGTACCGAAATTTCGAGGCCACTGATTTGCTCGCATAACGTTCGGCACATCGTCGGTTCCTCCAGCCTCGAGCAGCAATACATTGACATCAGGATTTTCCGCCAATCGGCGCGCCACCACCGAACCGGAAGAACCCGATCCGCAGACGATGGAATCGTAAGATCGCCGTAATGACGCCGCAAGTTTCTGCTGGTTGCTGTGCACTTTTCGGTGAATTCAGTTGACGAAGCATTTTCCGATTGGGTTCCACCTTGAAGGCCGGCTGCCATCGCCAAACCGGTTGAATACCCCAGGATTTCGCGGCGTGAGATTTGCTTCCGCAACAAACTGGATTTCATCATCTTGAGTCCTTTCTTCTCTTCCGCCCAGGGATTGCGTCGCTTGCATGCGGCGTCGTTTCTAAGCGCAGAAAGCCCGGTCGTTTTGCACCGAGCTTTCGTGCCCTTTTCAAAGACTCCTCGGTTTAGAGTGGTTTATTGTTCGCTACGGCGGTGCGACGGAGTCACCGTGGCAAAGGCCACTGCGACAGGGTCCTGGCCTACCGGAATTGTGGCCACCACGGTGTTATTGGCGGCGGTCGATAACCGAGACGGTAAACTCGGAGGCGGCGCAGGGGGCAGGGCCACAGAAGTTCGTCACATAGGCGTGGGTGCCATCCGGTGTGATGGCTACCCAGTAGGGACCTGCCCTACCGGAATCGTAGCCACCACCGTGTTGCTGGCGGTTGCGATCACCGAGACGGTATTATCGACTGTATTGGCTACGTAGCCGAAGGTGGCCGCCGCGGGGGGAGTGGTCTGCTCGACATCAGCGCCATAGAGCGCCGATGCGAGAAAAGAAGCCGCTATCGAGAGGACTGAGGCTAAAACCACCCGCCCCGGTCTGTTTGCTGATCTGATCGTCAAAATTTGTTCTCCTCGCTTTTCGAAAAAGCTGTGCCCGATGTTTAGGCGACATCATGTGCAAAGCAGTCAGCTGGCCACTCACAAGCTGTTAGAACGAAGAGACCTTGAAAGCCGCACGTTGCTTCACTTTCAGCAAGAACGTGCCGACGGCTCAGCAGATTAGGCCGGAACGCGTTAAAAGGGGAGTCTACTGGTAATCCCACAAAAATAGAGAGGAAAGTTTACATAGATGGGGCAGCAGGACCGATCTCACGGCGAACCGATCTCATGGTGAAGGACATCTATTCCCTGGGCGAAGAAGGGCAAGAGGCGAAGCGGGAATAAATCACGAACCAAAGTGTTATTCCTTCGAGGATCCGTATCACCTGTCGCGAAGATGCCTTCTGCACAAGAACCCTTCGCGAAATGGTCAATGTCATCTAATCCCGGAGAAGGGCAAGAAGGAAAGAGGATTGGAGAGCCAGGTCTCCGCGACAAAGGACTGATGACCGTTCAAGACAGTTTACGACTCGAAAATGCCTGCGACACTTTCAATCCGTCTGACGCGAAACTGCGCACGAACATCGACACCATTCCTGTAATCGCGTGGTGCGCGCTCGCGAATGGTTCCAATGAGTTCAAGAATCAGCGATGGCACGATTACACAGGAATGCCGCGGGAAACTGGCCGGGGTTGGGCATGGCAAGCTGCAATTCACCCCGAGGACTTGAACCGACTCGACGAAAAATGGCGCGCGGATGTCGCAGCAGGGCAGGCCGGAGAAATTGAAAGCCGATTGCGGCGTTCTGATGGGGAGTATCGGTGGTTCCTCTGTCGGTGCGAGCCGTTGCGAGGTGAGGCAGGCGATGTCGTCAATTGGTACGGGATCAATATTGATATCGATGATTTGAAGCACGCCGAGCAGAAGCTGCGGGAGAGTGAAGAGGAATTTCACAGAATGACAGACCTTATCCCGCAAGCCACTACGGTGCTGTCACCTGACGGAGCCGTGCTGTATGCAAATCGCGTCGCTCTTGAACAGACCGGTCTGACGCTAGACGAAGTCAAAGCAAAAATCTTCTTTTGGGCCGCATTTCATCCTGAAGATCTCGAAACTTTGCGGGCCAAAGCTGCCGCGGGCCTCGCAAGCGGCCAACGCTTCGAACTGGACTTGTGCGAAATTCGCAGACTTGACGGTGAGCGTCAGTGGCGCCTTGTGAGGACGCGTTGACTGAAACACCGAATCCGCTGGCCAAGGTTGCCGGGAGTGCTACAAGCGGAGTCGGCGCCTGCCTTGCCGCGGAAAGGTCGTTCGACTCACTTTCGGACGCCCGCGCTATTCAGAGAGTCTTCAGCCTTGAGCGGTACCATTCACTTAGCTCCTCAAAAATGACGTATCGGATATTTGGGCCGTTATCGCTGCTATTTTCACTGAGCCTAAGCCCCGTGAACTCGCAGACCATTTCGCCTTCCGGGATCAAATCTGCCGCTCTGGCGAGTTCGCATTACGTTGGCTCAGTCGCTTGCCGGGCCTGCCATGCGCAAATCTATGACCGCTGGAAAAAGACCCGCATGGCAAACGTCGTGCTGGATCCCAAAACCCACCCTGACGCAATCTTGCCCGACCTTTCTAAACCGGATCCACTGGTGCACTTCACTAAGAACGACATTGCCTTTGTCTATGGCAGTAAATGGAAGCAGCGCTACTTCAAGAAAGTGGGAGACGACTATTTTCCGGAGCCAGCACAATGGGATATTGCAAACCAGGTCTGGCGTCCATATTTCGTTAAGAACGGCACGGATTGGTGGGCCAATCTGTATCCGCCAGATAATTTCAAACGCCCGACAGGACCAACCTGCGACGGCTGTCACTCCGTCAATTACGACATTAAGACCAAAACTGTGACTGAGTGGAACGTCGGCTGCGAACGTTGCCACGGACCGGGCAGTGAGCACGTCAACCATCCATCTCTAAAGACCATTACGAACCCCGCTCGCCTCGACTTTGTAAGCGCCAACGACGTCTGCATCCAATGCCACTCCCAAGGTCAGCCGCTAAAGAATCCGATTGAAGGCAAATATTACGATTGGCCAGTCGGGTTTCAGGTTGGTCAAAGACTCCAGGATTACTGGCGATTAGAAGACCACAAGCTGGGAACAACAACCTTCACTCACTTTGCGGATGGGACAGCGCATAAAAATCGCATGCAGGGAAATGACTACATTCAAAGTCTGATGTATAACCGGGGCGTGAAATGCTCCAGTTGCCACGATGTCCACGGAACGGACAACAATGCTCTGCTCTTAAAACCAGCCTCGGTCATGTGTTTGGAATGTCACGGGCCCGGCTCCCCAAACGGACCGCACACAATCACCATCGAGGAGCACACTCATCATCCCCAAGGATCTGCCGGCAATGAGTGCATCGCTTGTCACATGCCCAAGATCGAGCAGACTATTGCGGACGTGAATGTGCGGAGCCACACCTTCCGGTTTATTACGCCGGCTATGACCGAAGCGTATAAAATTCCGAATCCCTGCACGAATTGCCATAAAGATAAAACAACGGACTGGGCTAACCAGCAGTTGAAGAACTGGACTGGTTTTTCAGCCTGGCGAGTCGCTCAGTGAAAAACTGCGTGCCTCTCCAACCATCGCGGTGAATTCCCGTACCGTTAAGCTGAAAGTGCAAAGGGCGCGCGGACGCGCACCGCGGAACAGTGAGGCAACTCGCCAGCTTTCTGGTGCGGTGCGCTCGATCCCGCGCCCGTTTTTGCACGTGTTACTTAGGAATAGCCCAGCATGCGATCACCCAATATTTCACTAGCTCTTCTTGCGTTTACCAGTTTTTGCATACCACTGGCGCAAGCGCAGAATGGTCCAGATAACAGCGTCACACGGGAAACGCTGCCTAATGGTTTGCAGGTAGTCATCATTCGCGATCCGCTCGCGCCGGTGGCGACCATCAACGAAAACTATCTGGTCGGCGGCAACGAGACCCCGCCGGGCTTCCCCGGCACCGCGCACGCTCAGGAACATATGGCTTTTCGCGGCTGCGCCGGATTAACCGCCGATCAGATCGCCGCTATTTATGCACAGCTCGGAGGCACGCAGGACGCCGAGACGCAGCAGAGCCTCACCCAGTATTTCGTGACACTCCCCGCGCAAGATCTCGATGTCGCGCTGCACATCGACGCCGCTTGTATGGCCGACATCGAAGATTCCGAAGATCAGTGGAAAGAGGAGCGCGGCGCGATTGAGCAGGAAGTCGCGCGTGACCTCTCGAATCCGACCTATAAATTCATTACCCGCCTCAATCATGACCTCTTTCGGGGCACACCCTACGAATCCGATCCGCTCGGCACAACTGAATCCTTCGACAAAACCACCGGCCCCATGCTGCGCGATTTCTATAAAAAGTGGTACGCGCCGAACAACGCGATCCTCGTCATAAGCGGTGATGTGGATCCGGCGCAGACTATGGCAAAGGTGAAAGCTCTGTACGGTTCCATTCCACGTCACGATGTACCATCCAAACCGGATATCCAGCTGCAGCCGGTGGCTGCCGATTCTTTTACGCTCGATAGCAATCTGCCCTATCTACTCGCCTTTATTGCTTATCGGTTCCCGGGTTCAGACAGTGAAGACTACGCTGCCTGTCAGGTCTTAGGTGACGTCCTGGCCAGCCAACGCGGGGATCTCTACTCGCTCGTTCCGCAAGGGAAAGCGCTCGGCGCCTGGTTCGCCACGCTCGAGAACTACAAGAAAGCAAGCATCGCCTACGCGGGCGCTGCTTTACCCGCTGGCGCCGATGCTGCTGCCATCATCAACGAGATGAAGCAGATTGTCAAAAACTATGCCACCAACGGCGTTCCACCCGAACTTGTCGAAGCTGCCAAAAAGGGCGAGGTTGCCGGCTCCGAGTTCGGCCGAAATTCCATTTCAAATCTGGCTTCCTTATGGTCACAGGCACTGGCGGGCGAAGGTCGCCAATCGCCGGATGAAGATGTCGCGGCTGTGAAAAGAGTCACGGTGGAGGATGTGAATCGTGTTGCCAAAAAGTACCTGCTCGGTCAAAATGCCATCACTGCGATTCTCAAACCCCAGCCGTCCGGGCAAGCTGTCTCCGCTAAGGGCTTCGGCGGCAAAGAGCAAACTACATCTTCACCGAACAAGCCAGTTGCCCTGCCCGATTGGGCCGAGGCGTCGGTCAAATCGCTGCGTGTGCCGCGAAACACCGCCCATCCCAACGATATAAAACTGTCGAATGGCATCCGGCTAATCGTGCAAACGGAAAAAACCAGTCCAACGGTAACCCTGATTGGCTCGATTAAGACGCAGAACGAAATGCAAACACCGCCTGGGCAGGATGGCGTAGCGGATTTACTCGAAGCTCTGTTTACCTATGGAACCAAAACGTACGACCGGCTGCAGTTCCAGAAAGAGCTCGATGATATCGCCGCCTCTGAATCCGCGGGCAGCAGCTTCAACCTGAAAGTATTGAAGCAGGATTTCACGCGCGGTGTCGAACTGCTTGCCGATAACGAATTGAATCCGGCGCTGCCTCGCAAGGCTTTCGAGATCATCCAGCAGCAGGCGGCTCAGGAAGTAGCTGGCGAATTAGAGAGCCCCGGCTACAAAACAGCGCGCGCGTTATCGAGTGCCTTGTTGCCTTCTAAAGATCCGCTGCTACGCGAGACTACCCCCAAAACCATCACTTCGGTCACCTATGACGATGTGCAGAAGTTTTACGCCGCTACCTACCGGCCCGACTTAACTACCATTACGGTAATCGGCGACATCACAACCGAGGAAGCGCGCGCCGCGATCGAAAAGTGTTTTGGCGGCTGGAAGGCGGATGGCGCCAAACCGGACGTAGTCTTACCGCCGGTGCCGGGTAGCAAGCCGAGTGCCGCGAACGTTCCCGATCCGAGCAGTGTGCAGGATCAGGTGCAACTGGCGCAGCAGCTTGAAATGAACCGTTTCAGCCCAGACTATTACGCGCTGCGGCTGGGCAATCATGTTCTTGGCGGCGGCTTCTACGCCACCCGTCTCTATCGTGATCTTCGGCAGAAGGCCGGCTACGTCTATAACATTGACAATTCCCTTGACGCCTCGGAGACGCGCGCAACTTATGTGGTTGACTTCGGTTGCGATCCGAAAAACGTCTCCAAGGCGCGCGCCATGGTCGATCGGGAGATTAACGATATGGCAAAGTCAGATGTCTCGCCGGGTGAACTCCAGCAAGCGAAGGCCCTGATCCTTCGCCAGATCCCGCTTGCCGAGTCCAGCGAGGATGCGGTGGCTGGCGGCTACATTGCGCGCGCTCGCATTGGCATAGCTCTCGATGAGCCCTATCACGCCGCCGAAAAATATTTCGCCATGAGTGCGGAAGAAGTGCGTGCCGCCTTTGCCAAGTGGATTAAGCCCGGGGACTTCGTACAGATTGTGCGCGGCCCCGCGCCCCAGTAAGGCGGCGCCGAGCCCAAGTAGAATGGATGTCGCATGTTCGAACGCTACACCGAAAAGGCGCGGCGCGTCGTTTTTTACGCGCGTTACGAGGCGAGCCAGTTTGGTACTCCCTACATTGAAGTGGACCAGCTGTTGCTTGCTTTGCTTCGCGAAGACAAGCCTCTTTTTGATCGCCTGCTGAACGGTGGCGCAACCGAGCGACAGGCTCTCGACCAGGAACTTCGCGCACTACGCACTCCCGGAATGAAAAGCTCGACCAGCGTAGATCTCCCACTCTCGCATTCCGCTAAACGCGTTTTAGCCTATGGGGCGGAGGAGGCGGAACGCTTGGGCCACAAGCATATCGATTCTGTGCATCTGCTCCTCGCCGTTATGCGAGAGCCCTCGCTCGCGATTGACGTTCTGAGCCGCCATGATCTCGAATTGGAAAAACTGCGCTCCTATCTCGTCGCTAATGCATCAGAGATCGCTACGCATGCAACCGGTTCCGCCGCCGCGCTCAGCACGTTGCAGCAACAATTTCGGCCGCTTACCATTCGCCTGACGTCCCAAATCGAACCCGCACCCATCTTTCGTTTACCATGACCGTCCGCGAACTTGGTGCTCAGTTACGCAACCGTGAGACGTCCTGCCTGCAATTGGCAACCGAAGCGATTGAAGCAGCCCAGAAACAGGCGGACCTGCACGCTTTCATCACAATCACCGAAAACGAAGCCAAAGCGGCGGCTCTCCAACTCGACGCCGAATTAAAAAGCGGCCGCGATCGCGGCCCCTTTCACGGCATTCCCATCGTCGTTAAAGATCTGTTTTACACAGCGGGTATCCGCACCACTGCCGGCTCTCGCCTCTTTGAAAATTTCCTACCCAGCTTCAACGCGACCGTCATCGACCGGCTGCAACAGGCAGGCGCGGTCAGCATCGGCAAAACAAATCTGCACGAGCTTGCCTTCGGCATCACATCGAACAACCCGTACTACGGTCGCGTACTCAACCCGCTCGATCATGCGCGGATCGCGGGTGGGTCGAGTGGCGGAACAGCGGCGGCCATCGCAGCCAGCATTGTCCCAATGGGCTTGGGCACCGATACCGGCGGCTCCATTCGCATCCCCGCTTCCTACTGCGGGCTTGTAGGCCTTAAGCCCACTTACGGCCGCGTCAGCCGCTACGGCGTGCTCCCCCTCTCCTTCAGCCTCGATCACGTAGGCCCGCTCGGAACCTGCGTGGAAGATTGCGCGCTCGCCATGAACGCTTTCGCCGGATGGGATGCGCGCGACCGAAGCTCTTGCGTCGAACCCACCCCGGACTTCAATCTCCCCCCGCTCGCCGATTGCACCGGCCTCCGCGTAGGTCTTCCCAAAAACTTCTTTTTCGAGCGCCTCAGCGAAGATGTCAGCAAAGCCGTCAAGCACGCGACTTCCCTGCTCGGGCGCGCCGGCGCAAATCTGATTGAAGTCACAGTCCCCAACTTTCATGAGATCATTCTCACCAGCCAGGTCGTTCAACTATCCGAATTTGCCGCGCAGCACACCACCCACGACGCTTCGGAACAATTCGGCACAGACATATGGGCCCACCTCGAACTCGGCCGCCAGATCGCCGCGCATGAATACGTGAACGCGCAGCGATTGCGCACCCTCTTTCGCCGTGAAATGGATCACTTGTGGCATGAAATCGACCTGCTGATCACCCCCACCACGCCCATCGCCGCTCCGTTAGCGAGCAAAGATACCGTGGACGTGGGCGGTAATGAGGAGAACGTGCGCATGGCCTCTACGCGCCTGGTCCGCGGCTTCAATCTGCTGGGCGAACCGGCCCTTTCGATGCCTTGCGGCAAAGCCGACACCGGCATGCCGGTAAGCCTGCAATTAGTGGCGCCCCCTTTTGGCGAGCCCCGTCTCTTGCAGATCGCCAAGACCCTCGAGTTCCTTCTCTCTTAGTGGTCCTTGCCTTCGAGCGGCAATCCCGACACTTCGATCGCCCGCCATCCCCCGTCGAGCGATAGTACGTTCGTGTAGCCCATCCGCTGCAAATTGTCTGCCGCCAGCGCCGAGCGAAATCCGCCTCCGCAATACAGAACAAGTTTCGTGTTCTTGTCTGGAAATGTCACTTCAATATCCCGCTCGATGATCCCGCGGCTGAGATGAATCGCTCCGGCCGCATGAGCGGCCTCCCATTCGTTGTCCTCCCGCACATCAACCAGTTGACCTGCTTCGTGATTCGCGACGAGGCGCTTATAGCCCTCGATGTCAACCTCGCGTACGCGCCGCTTGGCGTCCTCAGCCAGCTTTAGAAACTCAGGACTGTGATGTTTCACTGGAGTGCTCATACCTTCTACTCTACTGAGCACGCGTCCCCAGTTCGAACAAGTCTGCAATCTCCCTCGCGTAGGCTGCGAGATCAAAATTAGGCGTCCCCAAAAGCTTGCCTGGCGCGGCATCGATCACCCCGCGCAGCGCAATCGCCATCGAACGCGGAGAGAAATCTCGAAACTCGCCGCTCTTCTGCCCTTCGATAAAAATCTGCTCGGTCCAACAAAGAATCGGTTCATCCGCCGTTAAATCGTAGAGCAAGTCACCCTTACTGGTTCGCGCGTACATAATAATGCTGACCAGCGCCAGCAATTGCTTGCGGTAAAGCGCCATGAACTCCAGATTGGATTCGATATAGGCGCGCAATCTGTCTCGCGCCGTGGTGGCCGCTTCGATCCGTGGCCCCATATGCTTCGCGCCCAATTCGTATACTGCCTTGACCACTTCCCGCACCAAATCTTCTTTACCTGCGAAGTGGTACGAGATCACTCCTTTGCTGATGCCCGCGCGCTGCGCTATCGCCGCCAGTGAGGCATTAGCGTAACCAACTTCCGCGATGGTTTCAATCGCGCAATTGATGATTTGTGCGCGCCGCGCTTCTTCTATAAAAGATCGGCTTTGAATAGGAATTGCTGAATCGTTGGACGACATCTATTCTGGTCCGAACGCAAGTAGCACGTTGCCCGCTTTGCCTCCAAACTGAGAATAGCCGGACTCGACAAACACCATTCCATCCGCAATCACCGGACCAGCCACGTCGAGCGAACCGCCCGCCGCCGTCACATGATTCACGGTGTCAAAAGAACGCTCCGTATCGAAATCCCAAAGCACCGTACCGTTTTTGGCGGAGTAGGCGCGGATATGCCCATCGAGCGAACCGGAGAAGACTGCTCCCGGGATCGCCGTAGCCGGAGCCGATTGTGCCGGACTGCAATGTTGCCGCTCAGCGCTGCACACAGCCGCGGCCGGCGCTTTCCAGAGCAGCTTGCCGGAATCAACGTCATACGCAGCGAGGCCGCCGCCGACTTTCGGATCGAGCGTCTGTTTCAAACTTACGTCCGATAAAGGAGCAAATACCGTGTGCCCATCGCTGGCAGCGCCCCATTCAATGCCGCCTAAAGCGCCTCCCCTGCCCGCTCGTTCCTTCCACAGCAACTTCCCCTCGCCGTCCGGATCGATGGCGTAAACCATTCCCGATTTCTGGCTCAACACCAAGGCGCGTTTTCCGGACGTCAGTCTAATGAGGATCGGTGGAGCTCCGAAATCGAGATCCTGACCCGGGCCAAGCGCCTTCAGATTGAAAACGTCGTTAGCGGTAAACTGGCTCGACCATAGTTGTTTCCCGCTCTGCAGGTCGAAGGCAATCACCGCATCGCTGGTCTGGCTGGCCGGACCGGAATAATTGTCGCCAGTCGTAACGTACAGCACATTGTGCGCCGGATCGAGTGTCGGCGTCGACCAGATCGCCGCGCCCGATGGTCCCACCGTATTGCCCTCGGTCTTGGGAGCTTCTTCGATCGTGTGACTCTGCCAGATTACATTTCCTGATGCTGCGTCGAGCGCAGTCACGCTGCCGCGAAAAGTACAGCAATGATATTCCGGAGCCAGCACCGACACTTCTTCGTATGAAGACAGCGGTACATACAAGCGTCCGTCGTAATAAGCTGGTGCACCGGTGATCATTGCCGCCGGATGATCGCCTATTTTCCTGTTCCACTGTTCCCTGCCTGTCGTCAGATCGAACGCATGCACCGTTCCTGTGACGTCGCCAAAAAACAGCTCCTGACCGCCCACCGTGAGACCCGATCGAACGTTCTTCACATGGGCCGACCAGCGAACGCAGCCAGTCTTCGCATCGAGCGCCACCAGGCTTCCGTCCTCGCCTCCAAAATAAATATCTTCTTTATACACAATGGATTGCGATCGCATCATCTTGCCGTTCGGCACGCCGTATGCCCATCTAAGCTTAAGCTTGGACACGTCAGCGGGCGTCAACCCGGAGTTCGTTTGGTAGCGCGCGTTATCCGGTCCCGCCCCCCAACTCGTCCAGTCAGCTCCCCCCGTCGTAGAGTTCGTTCCTGCAGAACAGTGCCCCGGTTCGGCGGCGGTGGCCGCTGGCGTCGCGCGCGACAGCCAGTTCGCCACTTCATGCCGCTCCTCGGCAGTCAGGTGGCTCCCCTGCTCCCGCATCACGCCGGAGTTTAAGGCGTTGAGAATACTGGCGGATGTAAGCTGTGTGAGCGTTGCGCGTAAAGGCACGCGTTGCGCACCCGCCGCCGCGTCGTGGCAGCGGGCGCAGTTCGTTTGGTAAATTTGCTCACCGCCCGTCTGCGCCATCGCGATTCCCGCAGCACCCGCAAAGAGCACCACAATTTGACCGATCAGTCGCTGAATTGACCGCATGGCCAGATTATAGATCCGACAGCCACACGTCTGGCAATACGGTCAAACTACTAGGATCTATTTAGTCAACGCGGCATTCAAGGAACCTTGGCGATAGCCTTCCAGGTCCAGGGTCACGTAGAGGAACCCAAGTTCTTTGAAAATGCGGGTAAACGCAGCCGCCATCTCAGCGGAAAGGGCTTTAGGAAGCTCGTCCCGCGCAATCTCAATACGCGCGAGATCGCCGTGAAAGCGCACCCGAAACTGCCGGAACCCAAGCGCCCTGATTGCT
>DATAYL010000422.1:0-4562 GCA_036272575.1 Bryobacteraceae bacterium
GCGCACATCCCGCGGTTGCAAAGCAAGTGCGCGTTCAAATCTGACACTTGCCTCATAGGGCCGTCCCAGCCGCAAGTAAATCGTTCCCAAGTTGTAAATAGCTTGTTCGTCGCCGGGATTCAGGGCAACTGCTCGCTCAAACGTAACTTTGGCTTGTTTGAAAGATCCGATTCGCATGTACATCGTGCCCAGCCCGTTCACAGCTCGCTCATAACCAGGTTTTAGGTAAAGAGCTCTTGCGGTCAGGAGAAGTGCAGTCCGCAAATCACCAGCGTCCTCCAGGGTAGCGGCAAGGTTGTAAAGAAGAACCGGGCTGTTTGGGTCCGCTTTCAGAGAGGAAGCGTAGAGGGACATGTCGTTGTGCCAATCCAATACCCGCGAATTGAGCCGCCACGCTCCCCAGACGAGCCAGATTGTGAAGCAGCCCAACAACAATCGCCTTCCGACCGCGCGTGTTTTTAGCCGCCAAGCCAGGCTTGTAAGGGCGAGTGCCATACCCATGGAAGCCAAGTAGGTATAGCGTTCCGCCATTCCCTGGTAGATGAACACAATCCCGGAGTATGGAAGTAACGTAATCGCGATCCAAGCCATACCCGCAGCAAACTCGGGTGCGCATTTGCGCAGCTGAAACGTGAGTGGAACCAGTAAGCCGAGTCCGCAAAGAATGGCGATTCCGCCGAGCCTCGAGAGATTTACCGGCGTGTCGGAAGAGCGCTCGACGCTCATGTGAATGGGCAGAAACATCCATTGAAGGTACTTGACCATCGTCAGTCCAACCGGAATAAGCGTGGATGCGTGAGGCGGTGATGGAGCGCCAACCATTCTCCGCAGGAGAAAGTAAGCGGCATCTACGCTGCCCCCAACAGCACACAACACTGCCGAGTAGCGAGACAGCAACTTTTGTTTTGTGAATGCCAGAAGCAGAGTTAGCGGGACAACGAACAGGCCGGCATCGTTGGACAGGAGGGCCAGTACATTGGCAATCGAGTAACCAACGGCCCCGCTGATTATCAAGCCCGAATGTAAATAGTTTTCTGCGAAGAGCAGAGCTATCAGAATAAAGAAGGTGGAGAGTCCATACGGGCGTGCCGAAATCCATACGACTGCTTCGGAATTGATTGGAAGAATCAGCCAGACGACCACCACGGCCATGGCTCTCCAAGCAGGCATGCCTAGTCTTCTCAACAAGACAAACCCCACGCATCCATTCGCCCAATGCAGAAGCAGGTTGGTGAAGTGAAAGGCGGCCGCGCTCGCGAACAGCCGCTGGTCGAGCGCCAGGCTCAGCCAGAAGATCGGCCGGTAGAACGACTCTGGAGGTCCAGACAGGTAATCGCCGCCAAACGGAACGCCTCGCTCGAAGTACTGGCCAAAAACCGAGTTCCACGAGAGAAGAACGGGATTGTTAACAATGTGATCTACATCGTCGTAAACGAAGTTGCTATGGAAAGCATTCCTATATAGAACAAGTACCGAGCACGCGCTCAGTATTAAGAAGAGCCGAGTGGGGTGAGCGGCGCACCACCTTTTTAGATGCTGCATGGAGACCAAGAACAGGCTGTGGCCTGATCATGTAAGGACGGAACCAACTCTCATTTCGCGCATGCCTACGAAGCAGCTTCGTCCTTTGATACCTGGTTAACTGAGGCACGGCGCCGGATAGCGACTTTCAGGATGCACCGGACAGCTGGCTCGACAAAAGCCTAACACCAATATGTCTCTGGCGCCGCCTTCGAACGACCTCTCGCAGGACTCGCGATAGCAATCTTACAGCTTTTCTTGAGCGGTCCTACGCCGGTGGTCGAACGTCCGGAAGACGGCTCGAAGCAGGGGGATAGTGCGAACCCTGGTCCTACAACTCCGCGTGCCGCTATTTATGCGGAGGTCAGGGCATGGAGAAATGAGCATACCGATTACTCCTCGCAAGTCGGCTTCTGTCCCAGTACTACGAAATCCAGCCGCGATCTTCCAGCCGCATCGAGCCGAAACGTGGAACCGGTTCGGGCCGGTAACAGTCAGGTTGCCGACGACAGGCTCGAAATCGAGTCACATTCGCGGCGTCGCTTTTTGCACGCCGACTGCGGGATGATGATTTTGGGCGGTAGCCACTCGCTTGGCTACTTACTGATACGCTACACGCGATGAACACCGCGGCGCGTGTCCGGGAAATCGAATCGAGTGTCGCGCGCATGCCCGTGCGCAACACTGCAGCGTTGAGGGCCCTGCGCCGCAAATATTCGAAGGGTATCCAGACCGAATCGGCGCAAGAGGTAATCAAAATCGCCGCCGGGTTGATCGCCCGTCAAAAAGTGCCTCGCTTCATTGCTGATGAACTCATCTCGAGCCGTCCAGACGCTCTGGCTACGCTCGACCGCACCCAACTGGAGAACATGGGGTCAGGCATTTCGACCTGGGACCAAGTCGATTGCTTTGCCTGCTATCTTTCTGGTCCCGCATGGCCTGAAGGTCACATCGACGATAGCACCGTCCTGGCCTGGGCCAGATCCAGTAACCGCTGGTGGCGCCGGGCCGCGCTAGTGAGCACGATTCCTCTAAACGTGAAGGCACGAGGCGGCCGAGGCGCACGCTCCGTATCTGCAGTGCGCTGATCGACGATCGGGACTAGATAGTGATGAAGGCACTATCTTGGGCTCTCAGGGCCTTGGTGCAGCGAGACCCCGAAGCGGTGCAGCGGTTTATCAGCGAAAACGAAGCTCGTTTACCGGTGATGGTGCGCCGCGAAGTCCGACACAAACTTGCGACAGGGCGAAAGAGTCCCAAATGAAAACAGCCTTGAGATTAGGAACGCTCAACGCATTATGGCCGCACAGAAGTGGCCGCAGCACCCCACTTCTGCTCCATTGACGATTTGCAGACCAGCCCCCGCAGCCCGCAAACGCAATATCTGACTCCGAGTGACAACTCCTCACCAGCTACGCCGGCCATGTTGCTGCAACCAGCTGGCAGAAGCTGGGAGCGGGCCGTTCGGCAATAGCCCGACGCACCATGAATTTCTGGAATGCGGCATAGCGAGGTGGATTGCGCTCGATCTCGGTGACCGCTTTATTGAAATAGTCTTCGACACTCATATCTACACCGCGCGGAACGAGACGGTGCCCGTTTGTGATTCAATCGTGTGCATGGTTGGGACGAGCTATAACGGTCTCGCTGAATTTGGTCTTCCCTTGATAACCAAGGATGACTGCTCATTCCATACCCTGATGAACGACATAGAAGGCCACCTCGGACCGCGATTAGCCCGGCCTGCTGTCGTGTCGGATCGCGCCGCTGTGTTGCTGAACAACACAGGCAGGGCAATCACAGCCGTCGAGTGGTTTTGGCGCTATGGCAGCCACGACGGGAAGGTGCGGACAAGCCGGTTTTCGAACCTAGGGTCGAGCGCACAACGCGACGTCCTCGTCGGGCGGTCCAAAGTGGGCCGCGACATCGGCACATTTATTCTTCCCGGCTCGAAGCGACTGATCACTGAGCGTGGAATCTTTGGCAACAATCTTGATGTGCTTACTCCTGAGGAATTGCCCCGCGCTCAAGGGTACTGCGGTGGGTGGAGCGGTGGCAGCTCTTGCGAGAGTGAGGCAGAACTGGCGGCAGTTGAACTTGTTCTGGATTTGGTGATACTTGAAGATGGCCTGTGTATCGGCCCGGACGAATCCGCACTTTATGAAGTCCTCAACGAATCCCTCGATCTCCAGCGGATGGCGGCGGCGGAAGCCCTCACAGCACTACAGGCAGGCGCATCTGTTGGGCAGATTTTCGAGATAGTCCGGCCGTTGGCGCGTCACGGCCCTCCCCCGCCCGAGACACACGGGAAAGCACGGCATTTAGGGCCGATTGTTCAGACTTTCGCCAACGAAGCAATTCATCATCTGATAAACGCGACCGACTCCGATCTTCTCGCCTTCTTCGAAAGGGCGGCGGAACCACGCTCCTTCGAGCTCCGCCGTCCCAGGTGAGATACCCGTTTGCTGGTAGTTAGCGTAACAACGACAGCGAGAGCGCCTCCTCGGCTTTGATCGGAATGTCGCCGCAGTGATAATGGGCGACGCCGGTCAGTGCAAGCGACCGTTACGGTCGCCGTCGTCTCTCGCAACGGCGGCGGCATGAAGAGAACTCACTTGAGTTCTTCGAAGAACTCGACCTTCAGGATTTCTTCAGATGCGGTCGATAAAATCGACTTTGAACTTCGTCACGCGGATCATCAACGCACGGTCAAGCGCTAGGCGGATCAGTGCAAACCATCTACTTGTTCCGACGTGCCGACCGGCCTCAGGGCACCAACCTTCATGAAAGAGGTCTCCTCCTCAATGATGTCCCGTGGTGTTTGCTTGATGTTGCTGTTGGCCTGGACCTTCACCTGTCGCTCACCAGCGCAGAGTGCAACTTTCCAGGCTCAACCCACACCTCCACAGCCGTCCTCCCAACGTCACACCGTTGCACTCGTCGTTCCCGACGGCACGCCGCTGCAGATAGCTCTGGACAAGGAAGTGCGCGTCCGGAAGGTCGGCGAGCCGATAACCGGGCGGGTCATGCAGCCTCTCTAC
>DATAYL010000423.1:0-8574 GCA_036272575.1 Bryobacteraceae bacterium
CCCCGGATGCCAAGCTCCTCAATCAGGAAGGATCTGTCATTGGCCGGCACTTTGCAGGTCCTACCTGGCAGCTCAATGATGGCAGTCGGATAAAAGGAAAGGTCGTCGCCAAACAGGTTGCTCCTGACGCGACCGCAGTGCCTTGGTTGTTGCTTGAGTCGGTCGGCGGTACCGGAAGATTCGGGGCAGTACGATTCATCCAGCGTACCGGGACACACGGGGGAAATGCGCCTGACGATAGTTGTAGCCAGAACGCAACGCGCAGAGTTCCTTATACAGCGACCTACTCTTTCTATGAAGCGGGCCAGTGACAAGAAAATTGCGCTCGCTTGAAGGGCGCAACGAGTCGGCAATGCCTGCGTCCTGAATCACATCGAGAACACGTCGAAGCTATTGATCTGCGCCGTAAATAAAACAGTAGGCGTCGTGTTCATTACTTAGAAGGAAAGGGGTGAGGCTTCTCTCCGCTCTTCGCGGAGACCAGGTACGTCTTCCCTACGGACTGACATGATGAGACCCCGTCCGCTGCAGCAATACGATTGGGATCAGGCATCCCGCGCGTCGATCAAACTCGCCGGGGTGCCGACGTCGCAAGCAAAAGATTGCATTTTCGGCGACCAAAAAGGTTGAGGATGTTCCGAATTCCTTAACCGGACATGGCCCTTGTGAAACGTCACCGGGAAAAAGGCTGCCGTGTCTACGATTCTTCCATCCCCTTCCCGTCAGCCGGTTACGAGCGGATCGGATATCGGCGAAGCACAGCTGTCATTTCGATTCCGGAGGTCGGCGGATTGTGTCATCGTCCGAGCGGCGCGCCGCCTAAGGCTCCTCTCACTTCGAGTCTTCGCCTTCAGCCTATGAACGTCCGCTGAGTCCGCCTAAACTAATCGCAAATTGAATTTCCGAGGATGACGGTCGTCCAAACAGCGGCCAATCACGAGGGTAAGAGCCTGAATTTCTTCCTCAGCATTCTCGGCCGATTACTTTGATTCGGTGCCATGCAATGCACCGATATGACGTTTCACGATTAGGTCAGTTTTGGCTGCAAACGATTTGAATTCGCTTGTACCGTCTCTAGCTTCTTGTGCGAAAAGCTTCTCATCCATATCGTGAATCTGGGCCATGTCGCTGATGTATGCTGTGTCGAACTCCATGCCTGATAACCTCTCAAGCGTGTCGAGCCGGTGCTGAAATGTAGGGCTTAGCGTCGCGGCCACGGGAATAGAATTGGCCGAAGCAATTCTCTTGAGCTCTCGATTAACCAGTTCGTGGTCATGAACGTCTGTAACGGCCAAATCCTTTACATCCTGCCCTACAGCCTTCTGCTCGGCCAGCTTGCTGGCTTCTACTTCGTACCTGCCGCCCTGAGAAACCTTTCCAACAAAAGCTTTATCTGCATCGGAGGCTGTTCCAGCAGACAGGAGCGTCGCGGACAAAAAGATACCGGCAGAGATGGACAGAGTGATTCTTGCGCGTTGTCGTTTCATTATGTTCGGTTCAATCATGTGAGGCTGCCTCGCGAGGAGGATCACATGCCTCCATCTATCGAACAGAACACTTCGATGCGTGGTTTATTCCGCCGGATGCCATATCCACCACGGCGCTCACTGACATTGAAATTAAATTGCTCGATTGGGCGGATATCTTGCACGATCCGGTGATCCGCCGCCAGGATTACTGTCACTTGGCGAGGCCTCTCCCGTTTGGTCGATATCGAATTAGGCTTCTCACTCGGCTCCAACTTGTGGGTGATTGATAGGCTTACCGGACGATTACGCCATCACGCGTTCGGCTATTTTCATCCATCCTGCATACAAAGACTCGCGAAAGGAGAGAGACTGCTGCCAGATGGACGTGTCCAACACGCCTATGGAACAGTGGAGGAGAATGTTGCGGTTTGTAGTTATCCGCGCTATACGCCCACAGGATTGCCTGTCACTGCCGGTGTAGCAACATTGCCTGAGGTTAACGGCTGGATTGAAAACGCGAGCATAACTACCGGCTCGGCGAACAAATCGTACGGCGCATTAATTGCAACCTGGACCGTGCCGCCGCAACCGTTGGCGGATAACGGCCAAGTCTTATTCTTTTTTATCCTGGACTTGAAGACATAATAATACTCAGTCCATTCTTCAACCTGTGCTGTAGTGGTCCCAACGGCAATGGACGGTTGCCAGTTGGAATTGTTGTCTGAATAACATCGCAACGGCGAGCCCTTTAGTCAATGTTAGTCCGGGCGATATGATTTACGGATCCATTACCAGCAGTTGCCCTGGGGAACGGTTTCGTGCGCCACCTGGAACGTCCTCAGCTTGGATCTGTTTACCGGTGAAAGCACAAAGTTGAGCAATACCCCAAGTGATGGACAGGTGTTCAGTCGGGCTTTTGGCGGCGTACTCGAACCCTATTCCGTCATTTCTTGCGAAGATTATCGCCCAAACAGGCGGCTCGTCTTCGATACCATAACCGTCTTCGACGAGCACTTACATCGCATGAAGTAAAGCTCGACTGCTAATAACGATGTGGACCACTTAGCTCCGCCGTCCGTTTACTATAAAGCTGCGGTGACGGCCCTTCAACCTGAATATTCGATCTTAGGAGAATCTTCCCGCTAGAGGGCACGCAAAAAAAGGCCTGCACACCCGAAAGGCATGCAGGCCACCTCTCTCGCACTTTTAAAACGACAACCGCAGCGCCAGTTGAATAAGCCTTGGCTCATTCGCCTGTGTCGAGATCTGGCCAAACGATGGCGACCCGAACGCCTGTCCTGGATACCCAAACTGCACCCGGTTGAAGATGTTAAAGAACTCCGCGCGGAACTGCAGATTTGCTTTGCCTTCCGGTGCGATCGGGAAGCTCTTGAACGCTGAGAAATCCCAATTGGCCATACCCGGCGATCGTAAATTCGGATCGGTGCGGCTTTCATCCCCGAATGTGAACTCAGCCGGCTGAGCAAAGCACGATGTATTGAAATATTCACCCAGCTTCGATGTGATCGATCCCGAAATTGACGAATTGCAGCCGGGAACCACATTCGGCCGTTGTCCGCCGCCGAATGAATTGGAGTTATTCGTGTTCGTGGTGAAATGCAGCGGGAAACCGCTCTGCAACGTCGTCACACCCTGCACGCCCCATCCACCGAGCACCGCGTTTTCCCATGCGCCAGAGTTCGCAAGATACTTCCTGCCCTTGCCAACCGGAATATCCAGCACATAGCTGATTACCACGCGATCCGGTGTGTCGAATGAGGCCAGCGACTTCTCCAATCGCAAGTTGTTGTTGTCCTGGTACCCGGCCACTCCGCCCGCCTCCAGCCAATTCGTCAGAGTATCCGTATCGCTCAGCAGTTTCGAGTGCGTATACGCGACCGAAATCGAGTTCCCGCCGGAAAATCTCTTTTCCGCTTTCACCTGCAGCGACTCATAATTCGAATTGCCGATGCCTTCATTCGCATAACTCACTCCTGTGTACTGCGGATACGGCGTAAGCAGCTGCCCTACCGTCGTGGTTGCCGCCGCCAGCGAAGATCCTGGAGTCGTGATCTTCCCGAAAAAGGGATTCGCTACGGACTGCAGCAATTGATTGCCTAACCCAAGGTACTGATCCGGCAACTGGTCAATGCTTGGCGAAGGCGTTGGCAAATGCACACCTTTCGAACCGCCATACGCGACATCAATCAGGAAACCGTTCCCGAACTGCTGTTGGATGTCAGCGTTCCACTGCTGCGCATAGCCGTAAGGATTGTTCAGCATCGGTTCTGTGATCCCGTTTCCCAGCAGATCCGAAGCATAGCTGGGGTTTCGTCCCGGCGGTTGGATGACCCCGCCCGGAAATGGATTGTTGATCGTGCTAGCCGGTATGCCCGGATAAACCGATGTCAGGAAAGGCGTATTGATTGTATTCACCGGGTCGCTCGATGGCGCATAAGCCGAGCCCACATCATTGGGCAGCCAGAAGATTCCATATCCAGCATGGAACACCGTTTTCGGCGTGATCTGGTACGCCACTCCCGCGCGCGGTGAGTACTGCTTCCAATTCGGCAGAATATTGCTCCGGTACCGATCATTGCCTGTATCAACCAGGCCTACGTTCCCCGCCACATTCAATCCCTGCGCCGCCAATGCTGAGTTCGGCTGTGTCGGATTGAAGTAGGAAAGCCGGTCAAACCGTTCCGTCCACGGTGCCGAATATTCCCAGCGCACGCCTAAATTCAACGTGAGCTTCGGTGTGATATGCCAGTCGTCGTTTGCGTAAACTGCCGGGTACCATTGTGTGCCCGCCACCAGCGCGGGAGTGCCGACCGAGCTGCCGCCCGAAGCGTACCCCAGCAGCAAGGTCGCGATTCCCAGCCCGCCCGTTGCGGTATTAAAGCCATTCGCGGCCGTAAGATCGGGGTTGAAATTAAACTGTCCTGTCGGAATATTCGACTGCACATAATTCTGCGTCAACCGCATGATCTCGGTGCCGAACTTCCATGTGTGATTGCCAACAATTTTGGTCAGGTTAGCCGCTCCCCGATAATTATCGTTGCGATCGATGATGACGCTGCCGGATCCCTGGCTGCTAAACGTCCCCTGGGAATCGAAGCCGCTGATCACCGGATTCGGTAAATCGCGGAATCCCACTTGGCTGTTCAGGCTCGCCGGCCAGCCCAGCTGCGTCAAATCGTAGCCCAGCGATTCCGGTGTGCGGTCATAGTTAAACCGCTGATAACTTAAGTGCACATCGAGAATCGTAGTCGGATTGAACGAATACGTGTCCGCGAGCACAAAATTGTTGGTATTGAAGATCTCTGTGCAACGGTCCTGGCAGACCGCGTTGTTGAAAGGCGCGTTCGGCAGATTCAAGTTGCCCCAGTAGGTATAACGAGCCGAGATGTGCTGCTTGTCGGAAACGTTCTGGTCGATATGCACCACCGTTTGGTTTTGATTTCCGCCCTGCGAGCTGTTTCCAACCCAGTTGTCGGTGCCATTCGCCTGGCCCGTCGTATTCGGCAGCGGGTACAGATTCAGAAACGCCGTGGCAGTCGGATTGATACGGCTTGTCGGAATCACGTTGCCGGGAAACTGTAAGCGGCTTCCCGGGGCTTCATTCGGCCCGCAAACCCGGCTGTAGCCAACTGAACCCGCTACATTGCAAGTCGTCAGCGGATCGTAAACGTTTACTCCCTGCTGCGTCGCCAACCCCGCGAGATTGCCGTTGCGCTCTGCAAGCGTCGGTACCGTCTGAGTGGACGAAACTCCCTCGCGCAGCCGAAAGCCTTCATAGTTCACAAAAAAGAATGTCTTGTTCTTCCCGTTGTAAACCTTCGGGATGATCACCGGACCGCCCAGATTAAATCCAAACTGGTTTTGCGTGAATGCGCCGCGCGGAACGCCGCCGCTGTTATTGAAGAACTGGTTCGCATCCAGATCGGCGTTCCGCAAGAACTCGTAAGCGGTGCCGTGCAGGTCGTTGCCGCCTGATTTCGTCGTGAAATTCACCACGCCGCCGGCAAACCGCCCGTATTCCGGCGATAAATTATTCGTCGCGACTTTAAATTCCTGCAGCGAATCCTGCGTCGGAATCAATGCCGTCAAATTGATGTACGACGTATTAACCGGAGAACCGTCCAGCCAAACCATGCTTTGATTCGCCTGTCCGCCGCCGATCTGGTAATTTCCCCATGCAAACGGATTTTGTCCGTTCGGGTTATTCATCGCTTGGCCTTGCGGAACTACCGATGGAACCAGCGCGACTAAATTGAGCGGATTGCGGCCGTTTAACGGCAGTTCCACCGTCTTCCGTTCATCGATCACCGTGCCGAGCGATGACGTTTCCGGTGTCAACAGTGGTGTCTGCGCCGTTACTTCCACCGTCTGATCGACCGCTCCGATTTGCAGCGCGATGTCGATCTTGGTCGTGGTCCCCGTCTCAACTGCAATTCCCGTTCGCAGAACACGTTTGAATCCGCTCTGATGAATTTCCACCGAGTAATTTCCCGGCGGCAAATTGACGAACTGGTAAAAGCCTTCGCCATTAGTGGAAGCGGTTTGTTTTTGATTGGTTCCGAGGTTATCGAGCGTGACCGGAGTGCTGGCCACTGCCGCTCCCGAAGAGTCGGTCACGTTACCGACAATCGACCCGAAAGTCGTCTGAGCATAGAGAGTGGGAGCGATGCATAGGGACGCAACGGCTCCCAAAAGATACGAACGCAGTAATCTTTTGAGCATGAAAAACCTGAAGTTTCTGAAGCGAGTGACTGTTGTCATATTTAACAGCGATCAGTACGCCTGTCAACGCTTCGAAACATACTAGGGCGCTTTTGTCGGGTGGCGCGAGCGTCAGCTTTAGCCTCGCTATTGACAAATAAATACACTTCCTTTATGCTTCCTATAGCTGGCTATAGGAAATGTCATGGGCCAATCGTTTCCGAAATCTTTTCCGCAAAAATCAACTACAAGCCGATCTCGAGGAAGAACTCCAATTCCACCTTCAGTCCCGCGCCAAAGATAACCTGGCCTCGGGCATGCCGCCGAGTGAAGCGCAACAGGATGCGGAGCGCCGCTTCGGCAATCAAACCCTCATCGTCGAAAACTCCCGCGATGCCGATCTCGTGTTGCCGCTTCACGATTTCGGTCAGGATGTCCGGTTTGCCGCTCGCCTGATCCGCCGGCGTCCGATATTCGCCGCGCTGGCCGTGCTGCTTCTCGCCCTTGGCATCGGAGCCAGCACCGCTATGTTTGGCCTGCTCCTGCGGGCCGTCTTCCCTCACAGCGCCTTCGAGAATTCTAACCGGCTTGTCTTTCTTTGGCGGTTCGATAAACTTGAGGGCCGTTTTCTTGAGCGGCTTTCTTATTTGGACCTGAGCAACCTGCGAAGCCAGAGCCGCGGTTTCGCGGGCCTATCGATCTACCATTTTCTTGATCTAAACGTGAATGTCTCCGGCGAGCCTCAGACCATCCCCGCCTTCGAAATTGAACCCAGCTGGCTCACCACGCTCGCCGTATCGCCCCGCTTTGGCCGCAACATATCACCCGGCGATCGCAACGTCGTGCTGTTGACGCACGATTTATGGACCCGTCTCTTTGCGTCTGATCCTCACGTTTTGGGACGAACCCTCACCATTGCTAATCAACCCTTCACCGTCATCGGCGTGCTTCCCGCTGACTTCCTGTTCGATGACGTCGAAATCTTCACGCCTTTCATTCCGCCGTCCGACCCGCGCGAGCGCAACAACTTCGCTTACCGCGCGCTCGCCGCTCTCCACACCGGCGTGTCGCGTTCGCAGGCCGAGACGGAAGTCCAAGCCATTCTCCCGGGCCGCGAAGGATGGACTCTTCACCTGGCAACTCCGCAAGAGAAAACCTCCAACGACTGCGGACCTACCTGCGCTCAGCAGCATAACGGCATCTGGCTCCTGTTTGGCGCTGCCTCGCTTATCCTGCTGCTTGCTTGTGCTAACGTTGCAAATTTACTGCTGGCCCGCTCCATGACGCGCCGCCGCGAGTTCCTCATCCGCGCTGCAATCGGCTGCAACCGGGGCCGCCTCATTCGGCAAATCCTTACGGAAACGCTGCTGCTATTTTTCTGCGGTGGAGCTGTCGGATTACTCTTCGCGTCTTGGTTCGCCGCCGCGCTCGCCCGTTTTGCTGACGCTTATGTTGCCGTTCGCTCGGCCGGCGCCATTCTTCTTGATCCCCGCGCTCTTACCTTCACCGCTGTCGCGACTCTGCTCGCCGCGCTGCTCTTCGGCCTCATCCCCTCCATACAATCGACTGGCACTCCCTCGATCGTTCCCCGGCGGAAAGCCTTTCGTGCCTTGCTTGTGGGATCGGAATTCACTCTGTCGCTTGTTTTGCTCGTCGGCTTTGGCCTGCTACTCCGCAGTTTCTTGCAAGTCGAGTCCATCCCGGTTGGCGTCCGCGTGGATCGTCTGCTTACTATCTCCGGCAACCCCGCCATCAACTACAAAGATTCCGCCCCGCGTCTTGCGCTCGCCCGTCGGCTCCTCGACAAACTTCGTACTCTTCCCGCTGTATCGTCCGCCGCTCTAACCACCCATCTCCCGCTCACCGGTGCTGATGACACTCGCATTCGTTTCGAAGCCAGCGTCGCTTCGCCCACCGAAGTTCGCTACGTTGCTGTCAGCCCCAACTTTTTTAGAACGCTCGAAATTCCCCTTCTCGCCGGCCGCTCATTTTCGGAACACGACTCCGCCCGATCCGGCTACGTCGTTGTGATCAATGAAACGATGGCTCATCTCTTGTTCCCGCACGAAAACCCGCTCGGGCATCGCATCCAGACCGACGACGCTCCGCCGATCTGGCGCGAGATCGTTGGCATCGCGGCCGACGTCCGCCAGCGCAATCTCGAAGAAGACTCGCGTCCCGTCTTCTACCTCCCCTACTCGCAGGGTACTCTCGATAATTTTAGCTTCGCCATTCGCGTTCGCTCCGCGGCTGACATGCCGCTCGCTGCGCAAGCCGTCCACAAAGCCGCGCGCGAAGCTGACCCCCAGATAGCTTGGGAACCGGTCAAATCCATGCGGCAAATCATCTATGACTCCGAATCTATTTCCCTGCGCCGTCCCAT